>NZ_BAAJLP010000037.1:0-54037 GCF_057547795.1 Alteromonas sp. 4NH20-0104
CAACAAACCCTCAACCCGGAAGTTTCGCAGAAACTATCCGGGACCTCCCAAACTGTCTAACTAACTCAAAACAACCATCAACTAAACCGTCATCCCGGAAGTTTCGCAGAAACTATCCGGGACCCCCCAAACAGACTAACTAACTAAAAACAACCATCAACTAACCCATCACCCCGGCCCAATTAACTCGTCATCCCGGCCAATAAAATACCGTCATCCCGGAAGTTTCGCAGAAACTATCCGGGACCCCCCAAACAGTCTAACTAACTCAAAACAACCATCAACTAACCTGTCATCACGCCCCAATTAAACCGTCATCCCGGAAGTTTCGCAGAAACTATCCGGGACCTCCCAAACACTCCGACTAACAAAATACAACTACCCCCCGAACAGAGACCCCCAACCATCCTGACTAACCAAAAACAACCAACAAATAACAAACAAGCAACACAAACTGGCACCCCCTTTGCTCAACAAGAAGCAAATAATAAAAACCAGTACCCTGGCAAAACAACCAAGCTTTTAAAAGAGCAATAAAACGCCGTATAAATCAACAAATCCAAACAAAGGGTTTTCACCCACTGTGATTTGTATGAAAATACGGTATAGTTGCAGGCTGGTGCGAATGCACCATTATGGTGAGTAACGGTAATGTCATTAAAAACAAATACTATAATTACCTTCACCAAATCACAGTCTTGTAGTACCTGGTCATTGCCAAAGGATGGGATTCAATGAACGAAAATGGCGGATTTATCCGTAACAACCTCAATCAGTTTGCCTTTTTATATCGCCTGATTGATATTTTCATAATTCAAATCTGCTTAATTGCTGCTTCTTACTTATACCTCGAAAAATTCGACGTAAAATATTTTGTATTAGGCCTGGTTTCCAATATGGCCTATCTGTTCTTTGCTGAACTCTTTGTATTGTACCGTTCCTGGCGAAACGGCTCGTTTAAAGAAATGGTGTTTTATACCGTTTGTAGCTGGGCGTTAACGCTATTCCCACTGTTTATCTTTTTATTCTTTACCAAACAAACCGAATACTTCTCACGAGTGGTATTGGGCTTATGGATGGTAAGCACTGCAATAATGCTGTGTGCCTGGCGCGGTGTTTTCCGCCAGTTCCTTATTTCTATCCGCAGAAAAGGCTACAACACGCGCTCAGTAGGCATTATTGGGCTTACCAAACGGGGTATCGACCTAGCTAACGAAATAATCAACTATCCCGAAAGTGGCTATAAGCTTACTGCGGTGTTTGATGAACGGGATCCGGTTCGGCTCGACCATAAATACATCGACAGACTCGAAGGTGGCATTGCCGAGGGCGTTAAAATGGCCCAGCAAGGCAAATTAGAAATTCTGTTTGTTGCGTTACCACTCACTAATAAAGAACGAATAGAGAACATTTTAAAAGCACTGGGCGACACCACGGTAGATGTACACATAGTGCCCGACGTATTTACGTTCAACCTACTGCACTCCCGCATGGGCCATGTAGGCGAGGTACAAACCATTAGCGTATACGACAGCCCTATGCGCGGTGGTTATTCCATCATGAAACGTATGGAAGACGTATTCCTATCATTATCAATCTTAGCTGTTATTGCTATTCCTATGCTGTGCATTGCATTAGGAATAAAGCTTAGCTCTAAAGGCCCGGTATTATTTAAACAAGATCGTTACGGCATGGACGGTAAAAAAATTAAAGTCTGGAAGTTCCGCTCCATGCGGGTAATGGATAACGGTGCGGTGGTAAAACAAGCCACCAAAGGCGATCCACGCATAACACCTTTTGGTGCATTCCTAAGACGTACCAGCCTGGATGAGCTCCCACAGTTTTTTAATGTATTGCAAGGCACTATGTCAGTAGTGGGCCCACGCCCCCACGCCGTAAGCCACAATGAAGAATACAGAAAGAAAGTCGCTTACTACATGTTACGCCATAAAATGAAACCAGGCATCACCGGATGGGCGCAGGTAAATGGCTGGCGTGGTGAAACTGATACCGTAGAAAAAATGGAAATGCGGATTAAATACGATCTGGAATACATCCGTAATTGGAGTATCTGGATGGATTTCAAGATTGTGATTTTTACGTTGTTTAAGGGATTTGTGGGGAAGAATGTCTATTAGAAATCATCGGGTAATTACGATAAGTACAAAATCAAAAGGTGGGATTCGTACTGTAATTGAGAATTACTATGAGAATAAATTATTAGATGAATGTAAGGGCGATAAATGGATCAGAAGCCATGAAGGTAGTGGAAAGCTGAGAAATATAATTATTTTCACATTCTCACTATTAGCAGTACTAACTACAATATTTTCAGGAAAATATATTTATCATATACACATGGCTATGAAAGGGAGCTTTTTCAGGAAGTATATAATCCTTAAGCTTTTAAAGTTATTCGGTAGAAAGACTATAATACATTTGCATGGTTCAGAATTTAAAGTTTTTTATGAAAACTCATCGAAGCTTGTAAGAAAGAGAATTAAAAGTCTGTTTAGAAAAACTGATGTAGTAATTGTATTATCTGATTCATGGAAAAGTTTTATAAATGAAATTGATAAAAATATAAATGTTCGGGTAGTTAATAATTATGTCAATCCTATCGTTGATTTGAATATTGAGAGAGATGTTAACAAAACGAATATAGGTTTTTTTGGAGCGTTAGGAAAAAGAAAAGGAATTTACGACTTATTAGACGTAGTAAATAATTTAGGTAGTGAAGTCGATAACTTTACGTTATATGTGTGTGGTGATGGTGAGATAGACAAAGTAAAAGAGATAGTTAACGCACGTTTACTCTCAGATAAAGTAAAGGTCATGGGCTGGATAACTGGAGATGAAAAACAGTATTTACTAAACAAAGTCGATGCAATAGTTTTACCTTCATATAATGAGGGGCTACCGATGATAATATTAGAAGGGATGAGTTTAGGGAAAGTTATATTATCAACAAAGGTTGGTGGAATTCCCGAAGCAATAGAAAATAACATAAATGGTTATTTAATTGAACCAGGTAACCAAGTTGCTCTGAAAAAAATATTAAAAGAAAAATTGATTCCTATAAAAGATAGAAAAATCGGAATCAAAGCTAGAGATGATTTTAATTCTAAATATTCACCAGAAGTTATAATACCAAAATTAAAAGCTATATATAAATATATCGAGGGGTTGTATGCCTGACGTATTTATCATCGGTGTAACAAAATGTGCTACAACTTCTTTATATGATATGTTAATGCAGCATCCAGAAGTTCTTAAGCAGTTCCACAAAGAACCTCACTTTCATTTTTCGAAATTTGAAGGTCAAAGTTTTGACGGGAAGGCAGATCAAGACGCAATAAAACAAATGTTTGTGACCGAGCAGTCCAAATATGAGAAATTATACCAGGGGAAAGGCTTAAAAATTGATGGTTCTGCCATGACTATCGAAAGTGAAAGAGCGCTAGTTGAAATTAAACAAAAATTTCCTAATGCTAAGATTATTATTTGTTTAAGAGATCCTATAGAACGCGCATTTTCTGCATATAGTCATATGAAAAGAGATGTAAGAGAAATATTGCCATTTAAAATTGCACTTGAAGAAGAGCTTAATGGAAACAGGGAGAGACATTTACCAATATGGCATTACTACAAGTCGGGTTTATATGTAGATAAAGTAAGATTCTGTCGTAAACTATTCAGAGAAAATCTGCTATTAGTTAATTTCGATGATCTAAATAATCAGATAGAAAAGGAAATGCGAAGAGTCACATATTTCCTATCATTATCTGACTTTACATTTAAGAAGGAAAAAAGTAATAGAAGCGGCAATCCTAAGTCTAAAATAGTCCAGAAACTGATTATGCGTAAATCGTTCCTCAAAAGCCTATTTGTATATATTGTGCCCGATTCAATAAGAAAGAATTTGAAACGAAAAGTATTAAATAAAAATACAAGTGTAAAGGAGTTTTTGAGTGATGAGGATAAAGAGTACTTGAGAAACCTTTATTTTATAGAAGTAGAAAAGATAAAAGGCTCATCAGAAGATGACAAGTTTTTAAAGAAAATATATGAATTCGTCTGATTATAAAATTAAATATTTTGAGATTGCAGTTGCTTTGCTTGTAATCACGATTGTATTCACATTCATCAAAAAATCATCGTTAGAACTTTCTTCATACTATTTTAGCTGTATAAGATTATTACCGTTTCTTTGTATTTTTATTTTGGTAAAAAAGAAAATTTACTTAAGGAAAGAAGTAAGAACCATTTTAATTTACCTGGCTGCATTGCTAAGTTGGGGGACTTTGATTACAGTTCTTAATGGCAAAGACATGGTGGCAATACCATATCAATACTATCACGAAATAAAGTACACAGTTATATTCGTATTGCTTTACGGAATTTCAACAAGCTCAAGGATACTATCAGAGCAAAACTTTAATAAATTTGTAATGGTCGTATATCTTTTATGTGTTCTCGATATTCTATTTCGTGAGGTTAGTCCTTCCTTGTATGACAATATTTATAAAGATGGTGGTCATATGGGGTTTGGAGACCTCGGTGATTTCGGGATTATAAGACATTCTGCGATATTTTGGCATTCATCGCAATTAGCATTTTTCAGTAGCTTAGTATTTTTATATTATTATAATTGCTTATTCTCTAGTCACACACGTTCATTTAAAAATTTAGTAATTATTTTCCTGTCAATAGTAATGATATTTGCCTCTAAACAAAATTTCGAATTGTTAAGTATTTTCGTGATATTGTTATTAGCTATGATGGTAAATTTAAATATTATAAGAAGTAATTGGATTACTCCAATTACTATTTTTATTTTGATTTTTTCGTTATTAGTTGTTCCGTCAGTTATGTATTTTGCAAACCTTAGTTTAGGTAATCTTGCAGAAGCACCTCGCTTTATATTTTTCAAACATGCATATCAAGAATTGTTAAATTCAAATCTTATTGGCAGCGGTTGGGGAACTTTAGGGAGTCATGCTGCAGCAGACGTGACGAATGCCTACGATACAATTATATGGCAGCAATATTGGTGGGTAAAAGAAGGTCTTTACTTTTATGATACATTTTGGCCGCATGTAATTGCGGAACTTGGCCTTCCAGGATTGTTAATTAGTATAGTGCTGATGTCAAAAATATCATCTTTATTTAGATCTTTAAATTCTAAACTTATGTACTTATTTTTAGTTTTAACAAGTTTGTCAACCTCTAATGTTCAGTCATTCTTCTATTTAATTGTTGCTTTTTCTATTATTTTAGCTTCAGAGAGAAAATACAATGGATTTACCAAGTGAAGTTGAAATAGTAAATGATCATTTTACAAAATCTGTGAAATTTGATTTAAACCGAAATAATCTTTCTGATTATTTTAGAACCTTATGCTCAAATTGTACTCAAGGTGAAATGATTTACGAATACAACGAGGAGGAACAGTCGATAATTATTAATCACGTCTTTCCAAGATCTGAATTAGCTACATATAGACTGCTTACAGAATCAGATATTCGAGTTAGTTGGAAGTTAAAGATTTCAAATGGTAGTGACCACGTTAATTCCACAGTTAGTCAAATAATTGGATGGCAAAATGATTGCTTTAATGGCGGTAACTACCATATTAGGATTATAGATAATAATTGGTATATATGGATGCGAAATATAGGTGAGAATGAGCGCGATTTATTTTTAAATAGGCCCGTCTTATATGACGAGTGGATTGAATTTACTGTTTTTGGTAAGTTTGATGAGGTAAATGGTTACTTATCACTGTCGATTAAAGATACTCAATCATTTGAAGTATTCGAATTAATACCGAGCGGCCAGACTTATGTTTCATGCAATCTAGGTCCATATTTAAAGTTTGGAAGCTACGCTGAAGTACCATCTGATCTAACAGTAGGTGTGAAAGACATAAAAATTAAATATGAGAATATTAAATGAAGAAAATACTTTTAGTGGCATCAGCGGGTGGACACCTTGTTCAACTTTATAGATTATATCCAGCTTACAAAGATATGGAAATGAGAGTGATTACTACGAGGTCTCTTACAAATAGTGACATGTTTATTGATGTTGATGTTTCAGTGGTCAAAGACAGTAATTTCGACAGCAAATTTTCCTTGTTAGTTACATTCTTTCAAGTTTTAATTAAATTTATAGTTTTTCGGCCAGATGTAGTTTTAACCACCGGAGCCGCACCGGGATTATTTGCAATACTAATTGGACGATTATTTTTTAAAAAAGTAATTTGGATTGATTCCATTGCTAATGGTGAAACAATGTCTTTTGCAGGAAAGATCGCAAAAAGGATTACTGAAAATTGCTATTCGCAGTGGGAGAATGTTGCTGACAGCGAAGGTGTTCAGTATATAGGTAAGGTTGTATGATTTTCTATACGGTAGGTACGCAATTGCCCTTTGACCGTTTGACTAAATTAATTGATAAATTCGCTGAAGTATCAGACATCGAAATATTTGGTCAGATTGGTAACACAGATTATAAGCCAAAAAATTTTGAATATTGTAAGCAATTAGAAGTAGCAGATTTTGAAAGAAAGTTTGATGAAGCATCAATTATAATATCGCACGCAGGTATGGGAACTATCTTGCAGTCTTTAGTTAAAGGAAAAAAGATAGCTATAACTGCACGTTTGTCGAAGTATAATGAACACAGAAACGATCATCAGATTGCTACGCTTAAGCGGTTTATAGACTTTGACGGTGTTTATGAAATTAATAAGCTAGAAGATATTCAGCATATTGTCACCAATGCAGAATCACATGATAATTCTAAACTTTCACAGTGGGCACCAATGGATATGATCGATAATTTGAAGCGGTTACTTAGTGATCACTCGTAGGTTGGACATTAACGATTAATCGAGACCAATCATACTTTAAGTCTGTGGTTCATAGAGAGCGTTTCAGTATAATAAGACTTTATGTGTGTGATTCATAGAGATCGTTTCAATATAATACGACTCTATGAACAAAGAAATTAGACAGCGACTCAAGTGGATTGAGCTTTACGAAGAAACTAAAAATGCAGGTCTAGTCTGCCGCCGATGTGGTATATCCAGGCCCACTCTTCGTAAATGGTTAAACCGATATAAGGAAAATGGGCTAGACGGTCTAAAGGACGTTTCTAAACGCCCTCATACCTCCCCAAACGCTAAAATAAACCGTCAGATAGAGGAATGGATTCTAAGCCTGACAAAAGAAAGGAAGCTTGGTGCGCGCAGAATTCAAAATGAACTCCTTCGCGAGCATAGTGTTCAATTATCGCTTGCTTCCATACATAAGGTGCTGACTAGACATGACGTTAAACCAATAGTATTTCAGCTGAAGAAAAAAGACTTCATCCGTTATCAAAGACCTATTCCAGGTGATCGAGTGCGGATGGACACATGCAAAATCGCTCCTGGAATTTACCAATATACTGCTATTGATGACTGCTCTAGATATCGCTTCCTGGATGTGTTTAGCCGGAGGTCGGCAGCAAATACCCTTGTTTTCATCGATAAGGTAATCGAGGAAATGCCATTTCTAGTACAGCGAATACAAACCGACCGTGGTACAGAATTCTTCGCAGAGAAAGTTCAGCGAAAGCTGATGGATTATGGCATCAAATTCCGTCCTAACAAGCCTGGTTCTCCTCACTTGAATGGCAAGGTTGAAAGGTCGCAAAGAACCGACAAAGAAGAGTTTTATTCAACAGTAAACTTGGATCTAGAAGAACTGAAAAACGAAACATTGCCCGAGTGGCAGCATTACTACAACTGGCAACGGGCACATGGTTCATTCAAAGGAAAAACGCAAATGGATGTTGTCTGTGAAAGGCTTGAACTAACCCCACTTTGGGAAGAGGTTCACGAGGATTATATAACTGACAACGAGCGCATTCAGCTATCAAATTATCAACGTGACCTGCAACTGAGAAAAGTGAAATGATCTCTATGAATCACACAAGTAAATTAGGGATATCTGTCCGCTCAACCTGCACGTTTTTGTAGGCGTGCTTATCTGGCAGCTTGCTCATCAATCACTGTTCTTTCATCAGCCGACCTACTTTGAATCGGCCCATGATAATGCCTTCATCGCGAAGCACCTCAACAAGTGTTCAAGTGCCAGCGGACTGACGACTTTCATCGAACAGACGCTTAACTCTGCGCGCAGAATACGCCGTTTAGCACTCATCATACGCTGGCGCTTTCGTCGTTCGTAATAACTACTGACATCAATACCTAACGCTGAACAGACCAATTTTGTTGATTCATGCTCCCTCAATCGGTCTATCAGCGCATGGATTTCAGGTCGTCGGACATCAAGAGAGCAGTAGCCTTTTTTAGTATAGCTTTTTCTCGTTCCAGACGATTCACGGGGGCTTCCAGCTCTTGAATTCGCTGCTGGTCTGGAGTCAACGCTTTGGACTTGGGTGTACTGCCACCACGTTCAGACTCAAGCTGGTTAACCCATTTGCGCAGGGTATTTTCAAGAACGTCTACCGGGCGACTTGCTTCGGGCACGCTATACCGTTATCAAGCACCAGGCTCGCTGCATCATGTTTAAATTCTGGACTGAATGACCGTCTTTGTCTTCTCATTGAATACCTCGTTATTAAGTATAATGCTACCACTTAAAATGGTGTTCGGGTTTAGTTTGCCTCTACAACATGCTCAAACACTATTTTCTATCGATACTACCTGTGATGCTGCCTTAGTTTAAAGATTGTGGTCAATATTACTTAAAAAAATGAGTATAGTATTTTGAATTATAGATAAGACCATTTAATCTTTCTGAGGGCCTATATTCAGTCTTGAATTTACGATAAATGTCAGCATACCATTTTCTTTCACCAGAGTTTTCAGAACTGATATTCACATTTTGAGCTAGAAATTCAGATATAATTGAAGAGCTGTCATTTAATTTTTCTAAGGATAAAATTAAACACTCATACTTTCCATTTTTAAAAAAAACAAATCCTTTACCTTTATCGAAATCTTTTGAATATACATCTATCCCGGAAAATTTTTTTAACTCCTTATCAAACCAGGTTAAACAATACTGGTGATTATAATAATTCTCAAAGCTTTGTATGATAACATCAAATCCTTCCTTTCTTGAGTCTATATGATTCTTTGACTTATAGCCTGACTGAGCCACACTTAGCCAAAATGGTAATGCTTGAAAATACATTGAAATATTTCTATCCAAAGGGTCTCTTATTAACGTAATAATCTTGACTGATCTAGCTTTACTATAAATAAATCTTCTAAACGAATTTCGAAGTCTTATAGAAATCTTTCTAAACACACCATGATTCCTTAGCTCCCAATGCAATGGATTTGGCGGGTTATTATATAATGAATGCAAATGAAAACTACCGGGAATATTATTCTCTAGAGAACTAGAGCCTACCTTTCCCATTGTGTAAATTAATACAATTTCTTTGTTTACGCATTTTGATATTAGGCTTGAAATTCTTTTCATAAATTAACCTTTTAATTTTATCTTAAAACTTTTATAGCTTGGTTTAAAAGTAATAAATTAAGAAAACTTATTGACAGAGAATAGGCAACTGCAGCTCCGTAGATGCCATAAAAACTGATAAGTAAAAATCCAAGTGGTATGCTCACAAGCCCGGCCACTATGTTTATTACCATTACCTTTTTATAATCACCTTTCATTTGGAGTAAGTAGGATACAGAGCCCGTAAGAACATTTACTATTTGTCCAATCATCATCACTAATAATATTTCATAAGAAGCAATATATTCATCTCCAAAAAATCCTAAGAGATTTCTTCCTAGTATAATGTAAAAAATCGACGTGACGATTGAAAAAGATAAAGAAAGAAGTAAGGAAAATTTATAAACTTTTTTAATTGAATTGAGATCGTCTTTCTTAAAGTAAAAAGCATATTTAGGCGCTGTTACGGAGTTAACTGCAACTAAAATAAAGCTAATTAGCATCACTAAACGCAATGAAACTGTATAGATTGACACTTCAGTTGGGTTATTATGGGATGCAAGTATTATTTGTGTTGACCAATTTAAAGTTAAATTAAATATGACTATCACAAACAAAGGGATAGAGGACTTTACTGATTCCTTTATAATAGTCAATCTTGGTTTGAATCTGCTTATTCCTTCGCTATACCTTTTAACGAAAGAAATGGATAGATATAAAGATGAAATAAAACAACCGACTATATAACAACTAACTACATCCTTTAAACTTATATTATTAGTATTAAAGTAGACAAATAATATCAATAATAGTGTAGAAGCTTGTTGGAAAAAATTTAGCGAAAGAATATATGTTGATGATTTTTTAACAACTTGATAGTAATTTGCTACAAGAAGACAAACCGTATAAAACGGAATTGCTATTAATCCATGCGATATATTTTTCAATTCAAAATTTGTAAATGCCAATAATGTAATTGGTTTAATAAATACATATATAATAAGCGCATATAAAGAAGATGTTATCAGAGTGAAAGTAACTAAGGATGAAAAACTGTTAATTATTTTAACTCTATCAGAGTAGGTTATTTCCTCTGTTGATAGAGTCTTTACTATATGCTTATCGATTCCGAATCTAGATAAATTTGAGATTATTAAAACTAGCGTAATGAAAAATAAATAAGTTCCAGCTTCATCTGATGGTAATAAGTTGGTTATCGCTAAAGTAAATAGAACTGTTATCAATGCGCTCAGTACTTTAGATAATAAGCCAAAAACACTGCCTTTAATTATATCTTTCAATTTATAAATCCGAAAAAATGGTGAATGTTAATTAGTCTTACTTAAATGTTTTTTCATTAATCTAACGAAATATATTGTGTAGTATCTTATAAAGTCTTTTATGCTAGGAAATGCTATTATATCCATAGTCAACTGAGATAGCCTATATCTTAAACTCTTTTTCCTAATGTCCTTCTTAGTTTTTGGTAATAGAAAAATAAATAAGGATAAGCGAGCATTTATTTTTGTGTGTCTGTAATTTTTAATATAAATAGATACTTCAGATATTAAAGAAATTATTCTTTTTAGATTTTTATATTCTGATATTAATCCAGAGACATCAACAGTCTCTTTCTTTTTTAGCAAGATAAAATCAATAAGACTATGGTGATATACGTAGCAGTCCTTTTGATAGTGAAGACTTAGATGCACACAATTCAGATTAGTTGAGAGTACTCTTATCTCCCTAGTATTATAGTATGGGTGTACCATACTTTTTTTAAATATTTCTTCTTCTGAGAAATTAAATTTTAACGGATTTATTAAATGTGTATGTAAATCAATATGTATATTTTTTCTGGATAGAGTAAATTCATACTCAGCACTAAAAGGATTGTTAGTTACATAGTTTCGTTCAAAGCCTAATCTTTCAAGTATATTGACAAGTTTAGTAATGTTCTTTTTTTCTGTAATGAGGTCAATATCAGAACATCCACGAGGAGAATCTTTTGAATAAATATTATCATTAAACGCCATTGCCTTAAGCAAAATGATAGGAAATTTTATGCATAGAAAATTCATTTCTCTGATTATCGAAATTATAACAGAGCGTTTTTCGAGATAATTAGCTATTGTTTTGAATGATATTTTTTTTAAGTCAGAGATGGATTCTGTACTCTGATTTGTATTTTGCCTTATATACTCTAATAGTAATGGACTTAGATGGTGTAACTCTTTGTTTTTAACTAGTAGCTTTGATACGCATTGAATTTCTTCTTGTGTTAAAACTAATTCGTCATCTGATACACAAGCCTGGAATAGTTTCTTTAATAGTTCTTGTGCCATGGGTATTAGCTTATTCCATTCATAATAAAAGGTTAAGAGTTATGTTAATTAGGTTCATTGGTTTTCGTTCCTAATTATAATAATCACCACTTCTGAATCTATGCTTTTTTTTTAAATGTAAATTTGCGTTTTATTCTATGATAATATCTTTTCTATATTAGTTAAATTTATATTTACTTCGTTCTATAGTATCGATTTTCAGTTCAAATTTTATTGACCATTTTCTTTGCTTTCTTTGCTGATCGATGTAATTTTTCTAATCAAAAAAAATACTTTTTCATAAAAACCAACTCCTATGTGTCATATTCATCAGGCTTAATCAATCTATAGAGAAACGTTGTTTCTTTATAGTTTAAATTCTTAAAAGTTTCTGATAGAAAAGGTTTATGACATGAAAGGCAACTCGGTCTACCTTATTAGTTTTGCAGAAGGTCTCAATTATATGTGTCTATCGCCTTTTACATCAGAGGTTGTATTTACTTGTTTCAGTTTACGGGGAAGAAATCTAAACAGGTATCTCGCTATCTTAGATGAGGTTTAAAATTCTTCTTAAGGCGTATTTTCTAAATGATAATTTTCATGAACTATTAATTAGCTATATAATTTAAAGAACATATCAAATCCTAGAAAACCACTAGGTGGTAATTTATTCGATTTGAGTTTAAATGCTATAGAATCCTAAATATTGCGTTTGGCGTAACTCTATCTATAGCGACTAGGCACTGTGTTTTCTTATTATCTAAACCTAATGCTCGTGCCCATAGTATTTGTCTTGATAGTAATGCTCACCGTAATAACTCATTTTTTTCGAGGAGGCCTGAGTAAGTACCATACCAGTTATAGTAGCGTTAACTTTATTTAGGCGGGTAACTGTCTCTCTTGCCATACTGATTTTGGTTTCTTCGGCCTTAACTGCCACAATTGTTGCGTCTGCCATTTTCGCTAACACACAAGAGTCGCTTACTGGCAATGTTGGTGGGCTGTCAATTACGATATGAGCAAATTTATCTTTTAAAGACGTAAGTAGACTACTAAAGCGTTTACTGGATATTAATTCCATAGGGTTGGGGGGAATGGTTCCACAAGTAATAACGCTAAGGTTAGGTGCGCCTTCAACCTGATGGAACATATTAGTATCTGTTTTACCACTTAGTAAGTCACTTAACCCCATATCGGCTTTTATACCTAAATCTTTACCAACAGCCGGTTTACGCAGATCCATTTCTATTAATAGCGTTTTATCCATCTGGCTTAATGCCACGGCCAGGTTTATAGCAAGTGTCGTTTTACCTTCAGAACCGTTGGTAGATGTAATTAAAATCGTTTTAGGAGGATTGTCTATGTTTGAGAACAACAATCCCGTACGTATTGTATTGATAGCCTCGGCAAAGGTACTGCGCTGGTCTGCAATGTATTGCTTTTCTGGTGTTACTCCGTTTCTAGCCTTTTTAATCAGAGGAGTGATGCCTAGAGAAGGCAGATGAAGTTCTTGTTCTAATTGGTCTGGCGTTCTGAATACATTGCCCATCATTTCGCGCATAAAAGCATAGACAACACCAATAAATACGCCAAAAACAATACTGATAGCCAATACAAGTGCCGCTCGCGGTTTTACGGGAAACTCTGGTATAGTTGCGCTGTCGATTACGCGTATGTTTGATGCGTCATATTCGCCTGATACATCGGCTTCCATTAGCTTACCCAGGAAACTTTCGTAGATACGTCGGTTATTTTCTACTTCTCGCTCCAGGCGTGTTAATTCAAAGCTGTCACCTTGGTATGACTGAAGCCCTTCGCGAGTTTCTGATATGAGGCGCTTTATGTTTTGTTCTTGTGCTTGTGCTGAGCGGTAATCTTTTTTAATACTCTCTACTATCTTAGCAGCCTCTCTGTCTAAGTTAGCTTGTGCGCTGGCTAGATCTGAACGGGCAGCAATCATCTTCGGGTGCTTTTCACCATAACGTTCGCTGAGTTCTTGTACCTTACGGCTTAATGTACTCTCTTCTCGAACTAAATCTCGAATGGTGTTGCTCTGTAAGACTGGCCCTAAGGAACGGTAATCACCGCCGTCACGTTCTAGTTGCGAAATTTGAGAATACAGGTCTTTGGCCTGTGATAGTTGCGTTTGTGCTCGCACAAGCTCGGTATTTAGTGTTTGTAGCTGAGTATTGGCAATGCGTTGTTGTTGCTCGGTATCCATAAGGTTTTGAGACAAGCGGAAGTCGCGTAGTTTATCCTCAGAGGCTTGTAAGGTTTGGCGTAACTCTTCTAACTGTTCTGTTAGCCATTCTGCGGTGTCTTTAATTTGGCTTAAACGGGCCTCTAAACCAAACTGAATGTAAGATTCACTTATGGCATTCACTACATTAGCAGCAAGAACGGGATCTTCATGTTGGTAACTAATATTAATGATCTGACTTTGAGTTCCGCCTTCAACACTTAATCCTGCCTGAATACCTTGTGCAAGTATAGTTCGCAATTGTGCGTCGGTAAGCGCCTGAGTTCCTGTATTCGTGGGCTCTTCTTCTTTTGGAATAAGTGATTTAATAATTGTTTTTATGTCTTTAACCAGGCTTTCATTTTCGCCACTTGCTTTTGCTTCAGCCAGTTCCTGCTTATACCTTTCTACCAGGTTCAATTTGTCTACAACTGTTTCGGCTACTTTGCGAGACTGAATGATTTCGTATTGCGTTTCGTAAAACAGAAACACCATTGAATTCATTACATATTGGTCTTGAGCAGTTGCATTAGGTTGTATGGGGTCAGCTTGTATCTTTGCTGATGCCTGATAGATGGGGGTAGCTTTGATGATATAAAAAATAGCTAACGCAATAAAAATGCAGGTAGTTAGAATAATGCTCCACTTACGGCGTTTAAGAATACGAATATATTGGCCGATATCGATAACGTCATCGTCATGTGATTTTACCTGGCCACTGTAGTCCATAGTTTGCATTAATTACATCCTTTTAGAAAAAGCTTTCTTCAACGGTTATTACGTCACCAGGTTGTACTGTGGTGCTTAAGGTAGCGTCAATAGCAGCACCATTGCCACTTTCTCTTATTAATTTAATATTGGTGCGAGATGCGCGCTCAGTAAACCCGCCAGCAAGCGTGATAGCTCGCTGTACTGTCATCCCTTCGCGGTAGCTATATCCGCCTGGTTTTTCTACTTCGCCGTTAATGTAAAACTGGCGATATTCAACAATGGTAATGGTGATATCGGGTTTTTTAAGATAGTCGCCTAAATAGGCGTTATAAATGAGCTTTTCTGCTTCGGAAACACTTAAACCTTTTACGTTAATTTGGCCAACTAATGGCATAGCAATGGTGCCTGTGCTGGAGACCCGAGCTTCTTTCAAACTTAAATCAGGCTCATCAAACACAGTAACGCTAATGACGTCGTCGGCACTTAGCTTGTAGTGTTGTAAGTCTTGCGCACAGGCATTGCTGCTGGCAAATGCCAACAGGGTAAAAAGCCCAAATAGTAGGCTGTGTGAGTCTTTCTTTATTAAACGTAGGATAGTGTTCATATTATTAATCTTCCAATGAAACGATTACGTTTAAACCAAATATGTTAGCCGTGTAATCTGCAATTGCTACCGTTGAATCCCTTTCTTCATATGTATAATCGATCCCCAGTGCTACGTTGCGGAGAAGTTCATACTCTAAGCCAAGTTGGTAGGCATAACGCTTGTCGTCACGATTCGAGCTAAAAACCAGTTGGTCATTGGAGTATCCCGCATCCGCTTTTAGTTTCAATCGCTCTGTTAGCTCGTGGTTCACGGATAAACCATAGGTGGTTCTTAAAAAACCGCCGGCTTCTTCTAGGGAAGAATCAATTGATTCGCGTTTCGCTGCGGCAATTATTTTTGTGTATGTATTTAGCGCCCAAGTAATTTCACCATCGTATGCCAGACCGTCGATATCCCGAATGGTATCTAAGTCGTAATCTCTATCCTGATAACCTATGTTGATATCGCCGGTGAGTTTGCCAGAAAAATTCCAGGTAATACCGGCACGGTAACGTTTATAAGTGTTATCGAGCTCAAAGCTTGATGTAGGAGTGTAATCCAGTTCGGCAACGATTGCTTCTGCATATATTTTTGTATTCGGAGCTATTCTGTATGTAAAGCGCCCGGTAAATTGGTCGCTTACATAATCAAGAAAATCTAAATTGTTATTGGTGTAGTCTTTATCTGTTCTGCGATAATTCAATGCTAATCGGCCTATAGCTTCTTCCGAGCCATAAGCTAAACCGGCTAATACAAAACTTTGGTTATATTTGTTGTATTCAGTTACATCTAATTGAACACGGTTAATCGTGCCTGGTTCTTCGTGTTCTTTTTGATATCCGGCTTCAAATTGTGAACTAAATCGTAACGTATGGTCGAAATCTATTCTCCCACGTAAATCATGATCCGTGTAATCAGCATCGGACTGGTCTGAAAACTTAGCGTAATCACCAATGTAGGATAATTGAAAACGATGTTTGCCTAGCCCGCCTACTGCAGCTAATTCAGGCTTTAGGCGTAAATAAGTATCTGATTGGGCTAGATCATCGATTACACGGTATATATTGTCGTCGTGCACTATCGATGCATCGGCAGAGGCAAACAAACCGGGTTTTTCATCTGATTGTGCAACGGCGTTTGTGCTTAGTACTGCTATTGCTAAAGTTGACAGTAAAAATGTGGTTGAGTTACGCATTCCCATTACTTCCATAAGTCCTTAAACCAATCCCAGATACCCAGGGAAAAGCCTTTAAATAAATCTATGCCCAATGCTGATTTTATTAAGTACAGTACCAGCAAACCAAATAGGGTTGATGCCCCAATAAACGCGGCCACAAATAAAGCGAAAGTAAAAGCAGAAATTTGCTTTTCCCGGCGGGTAAGCTCTCTGCGGTTACGGCCCATCAGCAGCACAAAATATATTCTGCTTTTGGCGAAAGGTATGGGGAAGGTTGAACGAATGTCCAGTGAATGCTTTTTCCAACTGCGTGCGCCTAACGCACTATGCAGGTGAGAAAGCTGTTCATCCGTAAAGCTTTCAGCTACTTCTGGCGGCATGCGCTCCAGTAAACTGTTTAGAGCCGGGTCTGCCGAGCTCGGTGCTTTATCGCTTTCCACCATATTCCTTTACACTACCACTGGTTTATTGTGTGCACTACATTGGAACATATTATGCCAATTGTTGGCACTAAAATGCACCAAAAATCTTTTAAGTGCGAATTCGTCCCCGTAATTACCCGATGGTATGCAAGTTCTTATCCACAATCGTTACAAATAATTATGACCAAATGGTGATTGTGGGTAAATTAGTTTTCTTTGATTCGTTTGGTTAAGCCGGGGGCAGTTGCTTAAACGTTTCAATCGTCTCTGCCAGGTTGATCACCGTGGGGTGGCCGTAGTGGCTGGTATCGATATGCAGGGAATTGCCAATCCATATGGGAGTTTGGGTTGAGTTATGGCCGTGCACCGAAAAGTCTACGCCGTGGTTTACCTTGTGCTTACGTTTGGTAAATCGCTCTCTGTCCCAGAGTAGGGGCGCCACGCAGGCTTCGGTATTACCTGGCATGGTAGTCCAGCTCCAGGTGGGCGGTAACGTGTGCGAAATGCCAATGGTGTGGCCCTGGTAGTTTAGAGTGATTGAAAGCGGTTGGCGTAAAAACCATTTACACATGTTCACCAGGGTTTGAAATTGGGTGGTACTATGCCACTTGCCGCCATTTTGGGTCCATAGCCTGAGCGCAAAGGTATCGCGGCTCATTAAGGCTTCGAGCATCATGTGCTCATGATTACCTAACACCACATGGGCGCCAATTTTGTGCAGGTAAGCCACCAGATGCGGGCTGTCGGGGCCGCGGTCGATAATATCGCCCAGGCTAATTAAGGTATCTTCATCGGGATTGAAGTTTACCTTGATGAGCTGGGTTTTTAGTCGGCTGTAGTCACCATCCAGATCGCCCACTACAAATACGCGTTTATCGCTGTCGATAGTAAGGTGCTTGGTTAACGGGGCTTTACTAATAGCGTTGGTTTTAATTTTCATTATAAATAATGGCAGCTTTGGTTGGTGGTATTAATGGGGTTTATTTACTTTTTTTGTGTTCGGATAAGTAAACATTGATACCAAATAGCGCTGCGTGTTGCAACGGATAACGGTGTTTGGTTTAGCTTGGGTTATACAGTGATAACAGCTTTTCATACAGTGGCATGCGTTCTAATACAATGGCCACGGTAATGGCTACCAGTAGCAATATTCGTAATGCCCAATGCGCCTTATGCGGCCGTTGAAAGTGCATTTGAATACTAATGCCCAGTATGGCCCCTAATTCGTTGCGCAGAATATCTTCCCACTGAAATGCCCGGCCCACCGAGCTCTGAATGGTTTCTACCAACAGACTAAGGGCAAACACCATAAGTAAAAAACGGGGCAGGCGGGTGCGGTTTTTGCCTTTGGTAAAGGGGTAAAAGGCCAGGGCAAACATGCAAAAAAAGATGATGTGCCCGGTATTGAGTATCGCTGCGCCAACTTTGCCGTGCAAATCTTTGGGTACCGGTACAAAAAACAGTGCAGACAAAACCAAAAAGCCAAGCACTAATACCCACGGCAATGAAAAGGGGGAGCGGGGCTTTAATTGGGGTTCTTCCTGAACGGGCATTGGCACTCTGATGGTAGGTTCGTTAACAGTGTTTAGTATAACGTATTTACCAAAAGGGAGTACAAGGATAATTAACCCGGGTGTGCCTTGAGGCGGAGCTTATTTGTAAGTAATTGCAAAAGGAACGAAATTAATCATCTATTCATATTAGCTTTGCTGCATATGGTGTAATATGAGTCGGCTGTATAAAAAATGATCATTTCTGGCAATGGAGTGCTAACAGATGATAGTAAATAGCATACTACACCCCACTGAGTATTTACCGGTTATTCAAAAAGCGCAGGACTTGGATGATTTAACCAGCCGCGTACACCAAATTATTGAGCAATTGAGCTTTACCGGTTTTTCTTACTGGTTACGTCAAGCGCCAACCAGTAACCGGGAGTCGATTGCGTTGGCTACCTACCCGGATGAATACAGCAAACATTATATGAAAAATAAATATTACCTGCATGACATGGTTGGTTTAATGTCTGCCAATCACAGTTTACCTTTTTGCTGGAGTGAAATTGAACAACATTTCTTTATAACGCCATTGCAGGAGAAGCTGTTCGATGAAAGCGCATCGGTTGGTATGAAAGCTGGCGGTTGTGTGCCCATTTATGGGCCGCATAATAGTCACGCGGTATTTTCGGTAGTTAGCGACCAATCCATTAAGGAATTTGAACGATGGTTTAACGTATGTAAATACGATCTACACATTATTGCGTTACATACTCATGAACAAGTGATCACACTGGACGGCTCTTCCGGCAAGAGGGTGGTGTCGATGACCATGCGTGAGCTGGAGGTCTTGTCGTGGGTTGGCCGCGGGAAAACCTATTGGGAGATCGGCCGGATCCTTAACATTCAGGAAGACACGGTAAAAAAACACATGAAAAAGGCGTGCACACTGTTAGATGCCGCTAACAGCAGTCAGGCCGTTGCAAAGGCGGTATATTACGGGCTGATCACGCCATAATCTATTCCTCTTTTGTGGAATAAACTCGCCATGCCAAATACGGCATAGTAGCTACAGGGCAGGCCCTTAGCGATCTCCAATAGCCGTTCAGCTACTTGAATCCTATCTATCTGCTCGTGCAAGGGGCCTCCCCACAAAATGTTTTTTCATCGAATCGGCTTTTATGAGGTTGATGTATATTTGAAGCGATTTGGTTTTAACAAAAGGAATGTTGAAATGAAATTTAATCTCATCTGCAAAGGCCTGTTATTGGCTACTGCTCCTCTTATAACCTGCCAGCTTAACGCCGCGGTTATTACCTCTGGCAATGCCTATTATTCTGGCTATATTGAAGCCGGATTTGGTGGTGGTTATGGGTCTATCGAAGTGAACTACAACACGCAAAACAATGGGGCCAATAGCCTTACAACTCAATATGGCACAATTATTGGCAATGGCTCGGGAGCCCATGGCGAATTAAGCATTATTGGGGATGGTTCGGCCGGCAGCGCCAGCATATCAAGTTATGGAAGCTATGGTGTGCGCACTGGCATGGGGGGGAGTGCCAATGTGCAAGTGTTAAATGGTGGGGTTTTACAAGCCTTCGAAAGCGATTTTTGGCTGGGGAGCGATGGCGGTGTAGCCGGCGTACAAGGTTCTTCGGTGGTTACTGTTGAAGGGCAGGGTTCGCAGCTGGTAACCAGTAAATCGACATACGATGGTGGGCGTATCAGAGTGGGTGAAGGTTTGTCATACAGTGAGCTCAATATTGAAAATGGCGGTGCAGCCAGGGCAACCAGTGCGTTAGGCGCTACAGATACCTCCAATGATGGCAGTTTGTGGGTGGGCTCATCGTCGGCCAGCGGTTCTACTGCCGTGGTTAACGTGATGGATGCCGGATCGGTAATTGAGGTAAGTAATTATATAAATCTTAACCCCACGTACGAAAATGTATCTGCTGCACTCAATATTACTGATGGAGGTGTGGTAGAGGTCACCGGAAGCAGCCGTTGGGATACCGAGATGTCGGTAGGTAATTCAACGGGTGATTCCACTGTGCTGATAAGCGGCGTTGGCTCTGCGCTCATTGCCGAAGATACCAACATAGGGTCGGCAAAAAGAATTGCCGGTTATACAGCAACGGGTGTACCGGTAACCTCTGTAGACTGGGAGAATCTGGCCGATGGTGAGCCGGTTACCGATTTGCAGGGTAACATTATATACAATGAAGCCGGTGAAGAAGTACTTGGGGCGGTTTATTCGTGGGTAAGCAACGGGGTGGTATATGAAACCTTGTATCCTTCTACCTATCTCTACGACGAAGAAGCTATCTATGCGCTGGCAACAGGCAGTATTCGTGTGCAAGACGGGGCCATGCTAAGTGGGAGTACAGTAGATGTATCAACTAACAGCGCAAACTCGGGCGCGTATCAAAATGCTGAGTCTTATTTAACTGTGGATCAGGGCGGCACGGTAGAAGCGGATGTTACGGTAAACGCAGGAGGCGTGTTAAACGGCAACGGCGGCTCGGTGATTGGTAATGTAACCATAGACGGCGGCCGGCTGGCACCTGGAAATTCGCCAGGCGAAATGCTAATAAACGGCGATCTAAGTTTATTAAGTGGCTCGCTGGAGCTGGAGTTTTCTGATATGGATGCCGATTTTCTTGCGGTAATGGGTGATTTGTATTTGTCATCGGCTTTTAATTTTGACTTACTTTTTGATACCTCCTCTGATGAAATGGTTATTAACCTCGACGACTTTTTTGATGTGTCCGGCGATGTATTTGCCGAGGCAGGTTTTACCCTGGAAGACAATATTAATGTTTACGGCCTAAGCGCCTGGACCATTTATTTTCTGGGACAGGAGTACAGTTTTACGCCTAATGATATTGGTGATGTGGCGGTTTCTGCCCCGGCTGGTTTTGGTTTACTGATTCTATCGATAGGAATGGTGGTATTTCGTCGTGCAGTTGTAAAAGAACAAGCCGGTCCAATATTGCCCCGTACGATATTGGCGTAACTTGTGTGTTACCTGTAAGCCTGCACAAAGCGAAACCAAACCAATCGCTGTCACTGGCCATAAACTGATACACTGGCCCCGCAAACATTGTTTACTGCGGGGCTTTTTATGGCATTTTTAAGCGAGAGCACGTTTCAAACCATTATCGGTGCCACGCCGCTGGTGTCTATCGATCTGATTGTGAAAAATTACCAGGGCGAGGTGCTAGTGGGTTATCGCACTAATCGCCCGGCCCAGGGTTACTGGTTTGTGCCGGGGGGGAGGGTGCAGAAAAACGAAAAGCTGGATAACGCCTTTTTGCGCCTGACGGAAGCCGAATTAGGGATTGCCATTGAGCGTTCTGCTGCAACCTTTATGGGCGTGTTCGAGCATTTATACGCTGACAGCGCCTTTGATGAAGCGGTGTCTACCCACTATGTAGTACTAGGTTATGAGCTTGAACTGGATATCAGCCTGGATGAGCTACCAAAAGAACAGCACAATCAGTATTGCTGGATGGCGAGTGATGAACTGCTAAACCGCGACGATGTGCATGTGCACACCAAGTGGTATGTTGAAAAATGAGTACTGGCGGACGTGGTTTTGGAGGCCGGTAATACCCGCCTCCAAAAAATACCGCTGAGGGGTATTAATTAAAGTACCTCGAAGGTCACTTCAACGTTGCCACGGGTGGCGTTTGAGTAGGGGCATACATCGTGCGCCTTGGCCACCATGGCTTCTTTATCGGTATCGATATCGCCTAAATCTACAATCAGTTTTACTTTAATCGCAAAACCGGTTGGGATTGGGCCAATGCCTACTTCGCCGGTTACTTTAACGTCTTCCGGCAGTTTTACTTTTTCCTGACCGGCTACAAAGCCCAGCGCGCCAATAAAACAGGCGGCATAGCCTGCGGCAAACATTTGTTCAGGGTTAGTGCCCGGGCCATCGTCACCGCCTAAACCTTTTGGTACAGACAAGTCGGTTTTTAAACGGCCATCATTAGATTCCGCTTTACCGCCACGTCCGCCGGTTGCTGTTGCTACGCCAGTGTAAAGTACATCATCTAATTTATGCATAAGGGTGTCCTCCTGAAATATACTTTGTATGCAAAGTAAAAGTAGCAAACATAGAGTTGCCTGACAACTATTTTGTATGCAAAATAATGGCAGAGGTATATTTGTTATGACAGACGACGATCTGCTAAAGCTGGACAACCAGCTGTGCCACCGTTTTTATTCCGTATCCAATGCGTTCACCCGGGCTTACCGGCCGCTGTTGCAGGCGATGGATATTACTTATCCCCAGTATCTGGTATTACTGGCGCTGTGGGAGCATAAACAGCTCACCATTTCTGCGCTGGTAGAAAAAAGTCGTATCGATCCCGGCGCATTAACGCTTATCCTTAAAAAGCTGGAGCAGAAAGGGTTTATTCTTATTCAACCTTCAGAGCAGGATAAACGGGTAAAGCAGGTGGTGCTGACGGCCAAAGGGAAAGCGGCAAAAGCCGAAGCGGCGGCGATTCCTAAAGAGTTGTTGTGTCAGATTAAAAACCTCGACATGAATGAACTGCAATTGCTCAGTGGCCTTATTGATAAGTTGTATTGTGATTTAACTCACTCCTGAGTTTTTGTTTTACTCTTCCTTGGTCATCCACTGATTCTTTCTGATTCTGTTATCCCGGGGGAGGTATTCCTCCTATGTCATCCCGGAAGTTCCATTTCCCTTCGTCATCCCGGAAGTTTCATTTCCCTTCGTCATCCCGGAAGTTTCATTTCCCTTCGTCATCCCGGAAGTTTCGGAGAAACTGTCCGGGATCTCCCTGGTATACTTTCGATGTCTGAATAACTGTTTTGGGTTAGCCAGACTGTTCGGGAGATCCCGGATAAATACTACGTATTTTCCGGGATGACGGGATGGGGGAGGCCGGGATGACGGGAGAGGGGGGCCGGGATGACAGTATTTGTTGGGCCGGGATGACAGAATTAAAAGTCGTCATCCACACATGCTTCACTACCGTCATTCACACATGCACCTCCTTCGTCATCCCCGCATGTTCTTGAGCGGGGATCTCCTGAAAAGGTTGTGTGAGCTGAGTCAGACTGTTTAGGAGATCCCGGATGAATACTGCATATTCTCCGGGATGACGGAATGTGTTTGCGGATGACCGGGATGGGAGTCGGAATATCCTTGGTATGTCTGATATCTGCATTGCGTAGCGTTCATAATGCTATAAAGAGCAACGCTGCTTATCACACTACGTGCTTAATTTTTCCAGCTAAATACCATGTTCAGCTAAAATTTTAGCCCTAATGTTGCTATCCCATTTTGCTGTGTTATACAAGTCATCGTATGGAAACGAGTAGGTAATCATTACTCTTGATAGAGCTTCGCTTGTTGGAGCGTCACCAAAGGTGTTAGTTAAAGGGTCAAACTCCTCTATTGCGATGTCATACATTATCTCTTCTGTTGCCACATTCAGGTATTGATATACTTCAAACTTCAATGTTTCAGAACTGGTCTTCGACTCATATAACTGAGCCATCACTACTAAAGCAAGTGATGGTGCAAGGCCTTTTAATGCCAACACCGCGTTCCCCCTTTCATAGTCTTCTGCTTGCTCATCCATAGCTAAACCATATGCTGTTTTAACACTGTAAAAATAAAGGTTGTCGTCTTTTAGCTGTGTGCGTACGTCACCGTCCAGCTCATCACTCGGGTAGCCGAATTCCAAATACATGGCAGAAAGCTTTTCATTGGTGGGATTATGCGTTTTTGCTAGTTCAAGGTACCTTTTCCATGCCGAAATTTGATCGCTTGAAAACCAATCGGCTGTGCCAAAGAACCACCAAATTGAAGTGCTATCAAGATTGAGTTCAGCAAAATCTATAATTCGATTTACCAGGCCCGGCTCTTCAAATGCGCGGTACAAGGTATGCAGGAGGTTAATGTAAAGAAGTGGCTCAGACTTAAATTCATTGAAATACATGTCTATATCTTCAAAAGTAACCGCATCAGTATTTTGAAGGTAGCGTATAAGTGCATGCGCTGACTCGTTGTGCGGCGAAGGATCGCTCTCAGCTAGCGCTTCAATATACGCGTCGATGCTAGCGTATCTCAAATTGTTTTTCGCGGTTTCGTATTGCTGCGTTATCGTAGCTAACTCTTTTTTTAATAAGGTGATCTCGGCTTGAGCGACTTGTTTTTGTTTATCTATATACGCCAATTCTTCATCTAACTCTTTCGTTTTCTCCAATACTTCTTTTTCTTTTTGAGAGATACTGGCTTCAGCTTCGGCTAAGGATGCTTTTATTTTTTCAATTGCTACTAGTTCACCTTTTAAGCTAGCTTCTTGTAAAGTCATTTCTTTTTTTATTGCATTAATAGCATCCTGTTCTTTCTTAATTTTTTTCTGCCGGGCTGCCACATCGTTTTCAATTGTTTTTAGTTCATTGCGTTTTATATCAAGCTGATTTTTAGCTTGTTCAGCTTCTTTCTTTTCTAGCGTTGCCAGGCGAGCTGAATTTTCGTAGTAACCTGTGTAAAGTTGAAAACTCAGCGTTGCAGCGGCAACTATGCTCGGAAGAATCGCAAACAAAATAACAGGCCTTTGGTACCATCGGCGCAACTGCTCGTGTTTTTGTAGTTCTAACAAATCTACTTCTAAGGCTAGCTTACGTTGTTCAACATTTGAGTTTTCTTGGGTTTCCAGAGTCATCAGTTTTCAAGTCCTTTTTATGTTTCTGGCAATAAAGAGCAGATTGGAGTGCTATTAAAACCTATGTGTAAATGAAGGGAATGAAACCTTGTTGGCTCATTGTTTTTGCTGCGGCATACTTGTAGTCATTCCGAATAATGTTGTTGGATTTCTTTTTGACAGAGCCGTTGGCACTATAGTCGATATACGGTACGTATAGGGGCGTAAGAAAAAGTGAGCTTTTATCAAAAGGTATAATCGGTTTGATAATCTTTTCATATACAATTCCACGATTCACATAGTCTAGCTTAAAAATAAACCTGACTAAATAATATACAGAGCTTGGTTTGTGTCAAACATCTAGTTTATTATAAAAACCTACAGTTTTATCTTAATAATAGTTGTCTGATTGGGGCCTGAATAACCGAGGTAGTAGGGCGCAGATCACCTTTTGTTCCATACGAAATTATCTCCCAGATCCACTTTCGATGCTCGAATGGTTGTTTGGGGGGAGCTAGGCCGTTCTGGAGATCCCGGATAAATACTACGTATTTTCCGGGATGACAGTATTTGTTGGGCCAGGATGACAGAAATAAAAGTCGTCATCCACACATGCTTCACTACCGTCATTCACACATGCACCTCCTTCGTCATCCCCGCATGCTCTTGAGCGGGGATCTCCTGAAAATACTAGTTGAGCTGAGCCAGGCTGTTCGGGAGATCCCGGATAAATACTACGTATTTTCCGGGATGACGGGATGGGGGAGGCCGGGATGACGGGAGGGGGAGGCCGGGATGACGGGATGGGGGAGGCCGTGATGACGAGAGGGGAGGCCGGGATGACTATATTTTATTGGCCGGGATGATAGTAAGTGTTTGGCCGGGATGACCGGTTCTTAGGCCACTATCGCGGCGGCTTGTTGTAACTCGCGGCGGGATAGTTGGTTGGCTTTGTCACCGCCGAAACTGTGAATTATATTATAGGCGCTACTGGCTGGGATTCGTTGATGAATACACAGGGCGTACAAAAATAAGCGGCAGCGTTCGCAGTTACCGTCGCAGTGCAGGTAAACCTTGCCGCCTTCGCGCAGGGTTTCAGCAACTTCTTGCAGATACTGCTGCATAAACGCTTTTTCAGTATCGTTATTTACAAAAATATCGGCAATGTTGAACGGCAGCCATAACCAGTGCAGGCCGGCATTCGCTACCTCGCTTTTTAATTCAGGTTTGTTTTCTTCTGATGTCTGTATGGTCGCAATGTGCGTAACGCCCTGACCACGTAATTGGGTAAGGTAGTCGGGCGTGGGGCGGGCGCCAAGGGTAATGCGGCCGTTTCCAACGGTAAACCAGGATAGGCTGGATGTCATAACGAAATACTGCAGTTAGGTGCTCTACACCACATAATAGTAAATTGAAAAGTAATGGCAACCGCAGCCGCCAATTACAAACAAATGCCAGATGGCGTGGGTGTACTTCTTTGACTTGGCAACATAAAACAACACGCCAATACTAAAGCACAGGCCGCCGGCTACAATTAACCACAATCCGGAGCCCGGCATGGCCTGATACAGCGGGTAGATTAACCCTACTACTATCCAGCCCATAATCAGGTAAGTAACTACCGATACTTTGGGAAAGCGGTGTTTGGCTATCATTTTAAAGGCTACACCGGCAATCGCGAGTATCCAGATAAACGCCGTAGCTATTAGGCCAAGCTGGCCGCCAATGGCTACCAAAGTGAGCGGAGTATAAGTGCCCGCAATCAGCAGATAAATGGCGCTGTGATCAAACAGTTTTAACAGGCCTTTTGCCTTTTGATGGGTTACCGCGTGGTATATCGTTGAGGATAGAAACATAAAAATCAGCGTGCCGCCGTAAACAGCCGAAGCGGTAACACTTACCGACGTTTCGGCACGCAGTAACATAAACACCAACCCCACAATAGCCGCCACACAGGCCAGGCCATGGCTGATACTATTGAGCCATTCTTCGGCAACGGAGTAAGCACGTTTGGGTATTGAAGTCATAATCATCCTCATTTATGTACCACCAGTCTAATTGTTCAGCGAACACTTGTACACTGAAATTTATATGACAGTTTTGCTACATAGGCTGGATCTTAACTGCTATATCGCTGCTAAGTTTGTAGTGGTCAGAGGTCTTTGTGTTGTGCTTGAGTCATCACAGTAATGCCCTGATTGCGGCACATCGCGGTGAAACTGTCTATTTCCGGGGCTGGCAGGGCAACGGTCATGGTTACCTGGTGGCTGTACTGACAATCGCTCACCTCACCCTGCTGTTGGGTTACCCAATGGCGAATGAACTGCTCGTGTTTAAAGTCGGCAGTAACGGTAATTTCATCCAGTGATATGTGTTGCGTTACCTGGAGGTTTTCCATGACTTGTTGTGCGGCACTTGAGTAGGCCCGCACTAATCCTCCGGCGCCCAGCTTAATGCCGCCAAAATAGCGGGTCACAATAAGCATTACATCGCCCACGTCTTTATGCTGGAGTACGTTTAATATCGGTTTGCCGGCAGTGCCGCTGGGTTCACCATCGTCTGAACAGGCAACACTTTGGGGCATATCCGGACGGCCAAATAAGTAAGCCCAGCAATGGTGTCGGGCATCAGGGTATTGCGTTTTTTTCTCGGCGAGCAGGGCCATAGCGGTATCGCGGTCGGGCGCACAGGCGGCAAACGCGTGGAATTTGCTTTTTTTAATTTCGTACAGCACTTCAAGTGCCTGGCTGGGAGTTTGGTATGACATCGCCAATAGTGTAACTGAAATGGCGGGTAAGTCGAAGTGCAATGCGGCGGTGGATGTCCGCCGCAAGCGGTTTGATGGGTAAAACTACATACGGCGCATGTGGGCCATACATTCCACTTCAACCATCGCGCCCATGGGCAAGCCATCTACGCCAAAAGCACTGCGAGCCGGTAAGGCTCCTTTGGTAAAAAAGGTCGTATACACGGCGTTAAAGTCGGGCCATTTGCTGATGTCGTCGATCATTACCGTGCACTTAAAGACATCTTCCATACCCAGGCCCAGCGAATTGAGCGCCTTTTTTACGTTTAGCATAACCTGCTTAGACTGCGCCGGCATTGTGGCTGGTATATCGCCATTCTCATCCACCGGGATCTGACCGGAAAGATACACAATATTATCTACCTGGGTGGCCAGCGAGTAGGGGGCGTTTTCATTGGGATGGGGGAAGTATTTTAGCTTTGCCAGAGCGAGCTGGCTGAAGCTCATCAGTACTGCAATCAGGGTTAACTTAGTTAAGTTCACCACAAACTCCTGTTTATCTGTCATTAAATTATTTTTATACCAATCTATAGTTACGTAGTGACGATTAAACGACAAGCCCTCATGGTGCATATCAGCCCAAACAGCCACTTTTTACGCTCAGTTTCGGTTAACTTTGGTGCGATATGCGCTGGCTATTAAAGTGAAAAATACTCGGCTTCCTGGTTGACCACCGTAAGCGTAAAGCCCGCCCAGTGCATGGGGTGTTTGAAGCGTGGGTGGCGCTGCATTTTCTGGCGCGCGTGGCGCAGGGCCTCGGTAGTGCTGCCCGTTGTTTTAAGGCCCTGATAAAAGTAGCTCATGAAGGTTGCCGTGGGTTTGTCTGACACTTTCCAGCGGGTGCTAATCACCGAGTCGGCCCCGGCAGTTAATACACCGTAGGCCAGGCTTTGCAGGCCGTCGTGGGCCATCATTTTACCCAGCGAGGTTTCGCAGCCGCTAAGCACTATCAGTTGATTGTGAAAGGGTTCGCCCAATAACGCGCTTTGCGGCAAAAAGCCATTATCCCCGGCCTCCGGTGATGACTTTCTGGCGACTGCCAGGCCAACAATGGCGGGATCCTGTGGGTCAAAATAACTGTGAGTTGCAATATGTAACAGGGCAGACTCCCGTAAGTCTTTACTCAGTAATGCCTGATAAGTGGCCTGTTGTGCCGAAAATCGCTTTACCGGTAAGGCCGGAAATAGCGTGGCGAGCTGGTCGCCCTCGCGTTTGGCCCAGGGCAGACCAGGCAGCTGATTACGCCAGCCTGACTCAGCGCGGGTTGCTTCGGTAGCAAATGTGGGGGAGTCAAAAATACCAATGCTCAGCGGTGCGGGATCTGATTGGGTAGACAACAGATAAGCTGCCAGCGACGGTGTTTGGCGCAGGGTGTAACGACTGCCAACATATTGCTTATCGCCCAGGCGAAGTTGCGCCATGGGCAAAGCAAAAAAACGCCCGTCAGCTTGCCAGATAATATCGGTTAGCTGGCTGTTTTCTATTACCCAAATCGGAATAAAATGGCTGGCCGGGGTATTGCGGTAGGCCTGAACAATCTCTGCGCCCGATAAACCGTTAGGTAGCCCTGGTGGGCAGTCAACCGGCCCTGCCTGATGCCGTGTTGCGGTAATGGCCAGTACAAAGCACTGCTGGCCGGTGTGGAGGTATCGCAACACCACCTGATGTGGTTTCAGGGCCAATTGCACCGCGTTAAGCGTTAAGGCGGAAGGAGTGGCCGCATCCTCGCTACGTAACTGAGGATTCACCAGTCGGTACCACTGCTCTTTTACGTTATCGAGCTGTTGCTGCTGGTGCGCTTTGTCAGCGGTGTCGGTGGTGTTTATCAGGCTGCTTTCCAGCGTTAAACGTTGCTGCCACAGGCTTTCAAGTTGTGGTTGCCTGAGTAGTTGCTGGCGTTCTCGGTCTTGCCGTTTACGCAAAAATAGCTGGCTCTGATAGGTTTCCAGCAATGCCAGGGCCTGCTCGGTATTCGCCGTTGTAGGGTGGCTTAGCAGGGTGTCCAGATGAGCATCGTAGAGCTCTCTGACTTTATTAAACCAGTGAGGACCCATTTGATAAGCGTCCAGTTTGCGTCCCAGTTGCAGAATATGCTGATTAGCTTTGCTGAAAGTGGCGGTAAGCGCGCTCTCGTTTTGCGGCTCGGTGGCTTTGAGGAGCTGGTATTGCAAGGAGGCGAGGGCAACCTGTTGCGGATCATCATCGTCTATAAGGGCCAAGAGTTGTTCTATTTGCTTGGCGGCTTCAGGATACTCGCCGAGCTGAATACGGGTGTCGGTAAGGGCTGTAAGGGCCTGAATGCGCTCGGTCATTTTTACTACATTATCCAGTGTGTCGAGCGCTGTATTCTCCAGCTTACTGGCTTGTGCAGGCTGCATGTTGTGCACTAAAGCCTGGGCTTGCAGGGCATAAATTAATGGCAGGCGATCGGAACGCAGATTTTCTGCTTTTTGCTGCGCCTGAGTCAGAGCATCGAGGGCTGCCGGCCAGCGCTGCCCGGCCATGGCAATTTTGGCTAAGGCAATGTACAGGTGGCTGCTATCGTCATCGTAAACACGGCTCTGATTCAGTGTGAGGGTGCGCTGATAATAGCGCTCGGCGGTATCGGTATCGCCCAGATAGCTGTAACTGCTGGCAAGGTTGGCGGTGAGCACCGCTGCAGTGATATCGGCATCATCCTCAGTTAGGTACTCTGCCGCCTCGCGAAAGGTCTGCTGGGCTAACTCCCAGCGGCCAGACCATAAATAAACCAGCGCGAGATTGTTGGTTATCTCAGCAAGCCCCTGTGTATCGCCTGATTGTTGTTTGCTGCGGATAGCTTCATTCAGGTAACGGGCCGCGGCCACATTATCGTTAGCCAGCGACCAGTAGGTGGCAAGACCGTTGTAGATATCTGGCAGTAGCTTTGTATAACCTTGTTCGATGGCTTGCGAGCGGGCTTGCTCCAGTGAATATTTACCGGCTTCCATTAGTGTTTGTGACGATACTACCGAGCCATGCAGCAGGTTACTGAAGCCGAGTGTGGTGACCAGTTGGGTTGTCAGGTAACTGTTGGCAGGCAACATGTGACCGGCTGGTTCGCCTGGCAATGACTCTGATGCTGGCTGCCAATCGGCTGGGTTTATTACGCTTGTGGCATGGGTTAAAGCGTTTTTAAATTGCCCGGGGAGCAGTGCCATGCCGGCATTACTGGCATCGGCAAAATGGTAAATGCCAAAATGAGTCGACATGGCAAGCGCCGCCAGTTGCCAGCAGGTATAGCCATTAGCGGCGGGCGCAAGCAGCGATGAAGCCTGTTCGGTATTTTCTTCAATCAGGTATTGGCGAGCGAGTAATGCGGTGGCAAAGCATGCCGTTTCGGCGTCGCTCTGGCGGGCGATTTGTTCGGTTAATACAGTCGCGTTGCCTGAGTCTTCGTAAGTGGCCGAGAACCACGCCAGCCAGTCCCACAACGCATTTGCCGGTTGTGAATAAACAGCAAACTCGGAGGCCGTTACTGATGGTTCGCTGTTATCATTTACCGTAATGGTTACTGCATATTCTGCACTGCTTTGAGGCCTGATGGCGGCAATATGGGTGTAGCCATAATGGCTGTTTGCCGGGCTGCCTGTGGTACCGTCCAGAGTAATGTTGAACGCCGTGTCGGGCGCTTCAACAATGATTACCTCATTGGCTGCGGCGGTAACCGTAAACTGAAATTCATCCGCCACCGCTCGCTGCCCGGCAAACAGTGCCAGGCAGAACAGGATAAGTCCTAGGCTGAGCGATTGGCGAATTGGTTCCATGTCATGCCGGTTTTAGTGGTTTTTCCAGGCGTAGGCCGGAGCGTTTTTAACCGTTACCCGGCTGCCATCTTTTTCTTTGTTCCAGTGGCTGGCCGTGGTGTACCTGGGCTTCCCATCGGCGTCAACAGAGTACGTTATGGTGAAGTACACGTCGGTGTATTTTTCTTTAAAGGCCGGTGCGCCTTTCGGATAGCCACCGTCTTTTACAATGGATAAGTTGTTGGAACACAGCATGTTCGGATCGTCGGTGGGAAAGAACTTCGCTTTGCTAAGCAGCTTTGCCGTGAGGGTTGGCCAGGTCCCCTGGGATTTGACGATGGTAATGGTAACCAAAAAGGCGGAACCGAGCACCGGGGTGAACACGCGGGTACGCATTTTTAAAGCGTTATCGTTATAGTCGCGCTGACCTTTGGGCAGATAAGGGCGAAATTCAGGGGCCCACTCGTCGCGGTTATAATCTGACACCCAGCCCTTTGGTACATACCATTTACTGTGCGCTGCCTGGTTACTCATCACATTGACTCCTTGTAGTTAAAAACGTGGTGATGTCGGCCATGGTGTGAAGCGGCGTGTCTAAGCACTCAAAGGCCTGGTGTATTGTTGTGGTTAACTTGTCGGCCAGTTGTGCCCGGCTCTGCTGTTGGTCACTGCGGTAACACTCATACATGGCGCTGCGTAGTACATCGCAGTTAATGGCACTGGCAACCAGCCCCAATTTGTACTGATTGTTATCGGCGTAATCGGTTAAGTTTTCCTGCAGCGTATAAAGCCAGAGTGGCGTGCGGTGCTGTTGCTGTAAAACACTCAGTAGCGCATACAGAAAATCGGTTTCCTGGCCGGGGGAGGTCACTACCAGCTTACGGTTGTTTAAGCGGTGCTCAAAATGCCTGGCGAAAGGCTCAAATTGCGGCTCGCTGACAATCGCCTGGAGAATATTTTCGGCGCTGTTTAAGCGCACTTTAATGCCTGCCAGCAAGTTTAGCTGGGCAATGTTACGGCCCGCTTTCGGATTAGTGGGGTGTGGCACGGTGGCCATATCGCTGGTAATAAACAAATCGATAGGGCTGGCTATCTGCTGCAGCCCCTCGTTCTCCAGCGGATCGAAAAACAGTGCCGGCCAGTCGATAACATGCGCGTTATTAAGCGGCTCAAATGGCGGGCGACGCATGATGTCATCCAGTGAAAACGACTGCGAGTGCTCGGTTTTAAGATGATAGCGGGGGCGCAGCATACTGTGACCAAATCTAAAACTTGCCAGCTTAAATTCGGCTGGTACCTGGGTGTATGGCCTGTCGGGGTCGTAGTAAAATGGGCCGAGCTTATCAAAAAAGTAATCATGGCAATCGGCTAGCACCAGCTTTGGCAGTAAGTCATTGATCACGATGTGATGAAACACTGCCACGGTATAGCGCCTGGCGGTAATGATGCGTTCGGCAATATCTGCTTGAGCTGCTGGTAAAGCACTAATGAAGGCGTTATGTAAATCCTGAAACAAGCTGTGCAACTGCAGCACAATAGCGTTTTCGTCGTTGCGTTGTTCCGGCATCCAGGCGGTGGCCCAGGGCGCGTTTTCTATGGTGCCGGGTGATACCCGGTGAACATCGTGAGTCTGGGTTAAAAATTTGCCGCTTTCGCTGTTAAAGTACTTGTCTTCAATACTGGTGATAGGGTCGCCGCTGCCAGTGTTTCCGTACAGGCTGTCCAGGTTAAGCAGCGCACTGGTTTGGCGCCCGCCCACATGAAAGTGCGAATCGGCCACAATGTCGTGGGCAATAAACTGGCATAGGTAGGTGTAACCGGCCGGGATGGGCAGCGAGTTGGTGTCGTCCGGGGTATAATCGGGCTCGTCGAGAAAGGCTGGGTCGGCATCGTCTTCAGGATCCTCTTCTACTGCTGAGGTAAAAGAAAAGGAAGGTTGTGGTGCCTCATCAGGCGCTGAGTGCGAACTGTTATTTTGCGGTAAACCTGGCAGCATCAGGGTGGCCAGGGTATTTAACTCCACCGGGCTTAGCAGCGCCTGCTCGCAGGCAGGAAACATACTGCTGGTGGAAGGCGTCATTAGTCGGAACCTGTAATAATGGTGGCGCTTAATACCACTGCTGAAGTAGAACTGTCGCGTACTGCGATGACCGTTGATGGTACATTGGCCGATTGCAGGGTGGCCTGAATAACCAGTTCACCCTGAGCGTTTTTCTTCAGCGCCGGCCAGGTTTGTAACGCCTGGCCGCTTGCCGATTGCAGTTCTACGTCAAACAAAAGGCCGTTGGCCATGCTGACATCCAGCACCAGTATTTGCTGTTGGCTGTGTTCGTCGAGTACCGCGCCTACCGGCGGCAACTGCGATGTGCTGGCGCCGCGCATCTCGCCAATGTAGATCACATCGGGGCTAATGGCCGTTGCCACGTGTTTGGGTTGCTGATATCCCAGCAACAGCCAGGTGGCGGCGCTGCCAATCAGCATGCCACCGAGTGGCCAGAACAACCGCAGCAGTTTGCTGGCTGATGAGTCTGCACGGGTTTTCTTAGCCGCCTGGCCGAGTGTTTTTTTGAAGATTGCACTGAGTTCGAACTCTTCCACCATGTCGGGGTGCATCAACAAATATTCTTCAAACTCAATCATTTCAGCTGCCGTAAGCTTGCCGTGCAGGTAGCGCTGAATTACATGATTAGCCTGGATGTACTGTGTATTCATATCACTTAACTTCTGTAACCGTTTCGGTTAGGTTAATTACTCCGTTATAGTAGTGTCGGCAAAACCGATTCCCTCTCAAGGCGCACTGTGGAGGTTATAAATGGGTTCCCAGCCAGCACAATGCGGCCGCCACCGATAACAAAGTAAACAGCGATTGTTTGTTAAGCTCTACCTTACATCTGATAGCCAGCGCTTGTTTCAGCCGAGACTTGGCCCGGTGGAGCACTTTATCGAAATGTTCGGTGCTTAAGTCCAGATCCTTACACAATTCCTCTTTGTCTTTGCCTTCAAAAAAGTAAGCGCTCAGCAACTGCCTGTCGCGCTCGACACTGAGTTCAGACATAACCTGGGTAACGGTTTCCAGCAGCTTTTCTGAACTGACCTGGTTTTCGGTATGGTTTGGCGTGTGAGCGTGAAGATCCATTTCGTCGCTGGCGTCGGTGCGCTGGCGTTTGTTTTTGCGGTAGGTAGCGATGAGCAGGTTTTCTGCCACCCGCCGCACAAAGCCTGCTATTGCCTCGGGGTTTTCTATAGCGGAAGCCCGGGCTTTCTGAATAACAATAAGCAGGGCTTCCTGCACAATATCCTGTGCCAGGGTGGGATCGTCGCACTTATAAGCCACTATGGAATACAGCGGTCGGGAGAAGTGACTGAGCAGTGCTTGTTCTGCCTCTTTATTGCCATTGGCGATTTGCGTCACTAGTACAGCGGGTTCTTCCATGAGTAGGCGCGTTATAGATTGTAATTAAAAGATAAATCTACCGATGTAACGCCTTATTTACAAGCTTTAAGCGACTATTAAACAGACTTTATAAGACCAATGGACAACCGCGATGTGCGTGCACTGCCAACCCTTCAGGTGAGTCAGTGCACTTTTCCCGGTAGTTATTTAGCGGTGGCGTCGTAGCGCGCTTCAAAACGCAGGAGTTTGCTGTTGGGATCAACGATAACCACATCCTGAGCGGTGACTTTCAGCGTATTTTGATCTGGTAACTGCAGCGTGGTGATGTTGCCATTTACCGATACTTCTACCGGCATTGGAAATGGCAGATCGTCGGGTACCAGCCAGCTCAGGGTTAGCTCCCCGTTGCTGCGCTGTTCCTGCAGTTCGGGCAGTTTGGCCTGATACAGATAAACGTCAAAAAACCAGCTCAGGTCGTCGCCAGACAACGCGTTGACGAGCTGAATAAAGTCCTCGGTGTTGCGATACACCGTAGTAAATTCGCCCGGTTGCGGCGTGGCCGTGCCGTATAACAATGTAGTGACTGAATCAAAAAATACCGGATCGCCAATTAAATAGCGCAGAGTATGCATGATCCAGGAGCCTTTATAATAGATATCCAGTGCCGGGCCGACGCCTTTTTCGTAAACCTCTTCCACTTCCATTAACTTATTTGACACGATGGGGTGGGTGTTAATAAGCCCTTTACGCTGGTTATTTAAATACGCTTTGTAAGCAATATCGCCGTGCAGGTACTGGGCAAATAAAGGCTGCATGTAGCTGCCCAGGCCTTCGTGGATCCACATGTGGTCCCAGTTATCGTTGGTGACCTGGTTACCAAAGTACTCATGGGCAAACTCATGTTGCAGTAACCAGTCGAAGCCGAATTCGTCTTTTTTGTATTCGTTGCCGTAGGCGTTAATGGTTTGGTGTTCCATACCCAGGTGCGGGGTTTGCACCACGCCCACTTTTTCATCGGCAAAGGGGTAGGGGCCAATCATGCGTTCAAAGAACGTCAGCATGGCCGGAATTTCGTTGAACAGCTGCCGGGCTTTTTCGGCATTGCCGGGCAGATGGTAATAAACTATCGGGTAACGGTTACCATAAATACTTTGATAGCTTTCTTCGATTTTTTCATACGGCGCGATATTCAGCGCAATACCATAAGTGTTATGTGCAGAGCGGGTTTGCCAGTGATAGGTGCTCTCGTTGTCGGTGCTGGTGGTTTTTACCAGTACACCATTGCTCGCCGCTACCAGGTTGTTAGGTACGGTAATGTAAATATCGGCAGTTTTGGGCTCACCCATGGGCTGGTCGATACATGGCCAGAAGATATCGCAACCTTCGCCCTGTACTGCGGTAGCCAGCCAGGGTGCGCCGTCTGGGGTTTTATCCCACATTACACCGCCGTCCCAGGGCGCGTTGGGCGGCGTGCGGGGATGACCATGATATTTCACCTGAACCGACACCGGAAAACTCACTTCATTAGCCGGGGTAATAACCAGTTCGCCCTGTTCATTGGTGTAGCGTTGCGGGCTGATTCTTTCGCCATTAAGCCACACACCGTCGATAGTGAACACGCTGTCCAGGTCGACTGATACCGCTTTGGCTGGTTGTGCGGCTTGCAGGGTCAGAATGGTGTTACCAAAGAGCTGCTCCTTATCGAAATCAAAAGCGAAATGCAGCTCTGCATGCTCAACAGTGACGCCTTGCTGATAGCGCGGGATTTGCCCGCCGCTTTTCAGGGTGTAGGCGGTTGATAAGTTCTGCGGTGTTGCCGATTGAGAAGTACTGGAGGGCGGTGGGGCACTGCAGGCACTAAGGATAACTGCAGTTGAAAGTAAAAGGCCTTGTAAGGCACGGATACAATCCATGTGTGAGCTCCGGATGATCTGTCGTTGTTATTGTTACTGCGATTATAGCGCTAAACGACATGAAATCCTGATGTGGCGCTTATATTGAACGTGTTTTTACGGCGTTAAACGAAAAGAGTGGCAATGCCACTCTTTTTATCTGTACCTGAATGGCTTATTCGAATAACTCACCGCGTAAATCTTCTAATGTGCTATGAGTATGTTCTTTAAGTAACTTTTTCACCAGTTTAGGTTCTTTGTTCATCCACGCAGCATAAATTTCTTCATGTTCGCGGTAGGCGTCGGCCTCACGATCGGGTGGCTCAAGGTGCTTACGAACGTAACGTTCAGACAGCAGGTGGATCTTGAACAGCAGTTCCTGCGTGATTTTGCGGCCGGCGGGGGCCGACAGCGCCAAATGAAACTCCCGGTTGACGGTAACCGCTTCGGGCGATATTTCATTAGCCATGCTTTGCAGACGTTTAAAAATCTCGGAAACCTTGGCTTTATCTTCCTCGGTGGCTTTTTTACAGCCCTGGGCAGCCGCTTCAGGTTCCAGCGTGGTCCGCAGATGAAACACATCTTCGGCTTCGGCCAGGCTGAGTGGGCGAACAATAAATCCGCGGTTTGGGTGAGAAACTAATAAACCGTCTTGTTCCAGCCGGGTGAGTGCTTCACGCAGCGGGATCTTACTTACTCCCAGATCCTGGGAGAGGGCGTCCTGACGAATGGGTTTTGCCGGGAACATATCGTTGGCAAGGATACGCTCACGAATAATCTCGTAAGCTTGTTCCGACAAAGTTTTAACCACAATTGACATGTATAAATGACTCCTTAACAGAAGTTTGGTATTTCGTTATTTTGATATTTTTTTATTATTGTAGCGATAGTCTGACCGATTCTAGCGGTAGACTTCATGTCATACAGTATACTATCTGAGCTATGGCGGATAGCTACGGGTGGTTTGAATGCTTTCTTTTTGCACAGTTGTGAACGTTAAAGTTTGTTTTGAACGGGTTTTAAAATCAAAAAAACTATTTTTAATATCGGCAGGCGATTAATTTGCGCAGCAATAAGGTAGGCTGAGAGAACTCAGAGCGCCCGAACCTGCCGTTAGAAATTGAATTTAAGGTGTTAAATTAGCCAGTTAGCCTCTTTCCATGGGGCTGTTAACAATCTCATCAAACAGGTCCTGACTGATATATTGAGGGCGATAGGTGCCATTGTTAGTCAGGATTTGACTGTAAAAAGCGCGTAAATGATTGCGTGAACCTTTGAGCAGGTTGCCGTAAACCAGGTCGATGTCGGGATTATCCATCACATCGTTGCCTAAGCGCATGAGATCGTAAATATCCAGCTCCTCTACCTGCGCCCCCACATACAGCGCTTCCAGAATAGAAACAGAGCCACTTTCTGTTAATACAGTATAAAGGTAACTAAACTCAGTGTTGCTGAATGCGCCGGTGGCGTTGTTGGTGACCGGATCGGTTAACTGGTATCGTTCGAGCAATGCCAGGACCGCCTCGGTATGAGTGAGTTCGCTGTTGGCAATGTTACTGAATATCAGCAGGCCGTGTTGGTTATATAAGGTGGTGTACACGTCATGAGCGAGTTTTTCTTCTTCTCGCATCATTAACAGGCCTTCTTCCTCCAGTGCGGTCAGGGTACCTAACGGGTATGTATTCAGTTGGTTACGAAGCTGACTAAGGTTAAATGTGGACAGGCCATCATTATTGACTGTAAACGTGTTTGGCCCCTGATTGTTGCCATCGCCACAGCCAGCTGTGAATAAAGCCATACCCATTAGTATAAAAAGTAAAAAACGGTACATAGTCTCTGCTCCTGAACCATGAGGCTCCTACAGCGCCTCTTCAATAAGCAGATAGCAAGCTTGGTGCCTACTTTTTAGTATATTTTACTATTTGAAATATAAGCTTTTTATTCTAAGCGAGGGCGGCTTTGGTCAGCGTTGACAGTAATTGCCTGAGGCACTGACAACTCTGACACAGCCTGACTCATCAGCCGTCGCTGATAAACTTGTCGCCGAGTAAGTTTGCGCCCATATAACCCACTTTTACGAAGATCAGCGCGCCTTCCTCACCCGTAAAAGGGGTATGCTGACTGTATCTTGGATTGCGGATCCAACTGCCTGCCGGATAACTGCCATGTTCGTCGTTGAAGACCCCGTTAAGGACCAGTATTTCCTCGCCGCCCGGATGAACGTGCCCGCCAAACCGGGTGTCAGGCGCCCATTTAACCAGCGCAGTGCTGACGCCGTTGTGTTCATGCAATGGCATTACACTAAGCCCTTCAACCTGGCCGGGAAGCCATGCTGCCTGATGTGTATTGATGGTGAGATGTTCGGAATCGTCTTGTGCAAACTGCCAGAGCTTAACCAGAATGGTACATCCGGCTGCTGAGAATGGCGTGTGTGCACTGCCTGGGGGATTGCGCAGATAGGTACCGGCAGGGTAATCGCCGTGCTCATCACTGAAAGTGCCGCTTAAAACATAGATCTCCTCACCGCCATCGTGGGTGTGGCCACTGTAACCGGCGCCCGCGTCGTAACGGACTATGCTGGTAGCTCGGGCTACCTCACCACCGGCGCGGTCCAGCATCATGCGGCTAACGCCGTTAAGCGGAGAAGGGATAAATTCGTACTCTTCGGGTTGAATAACCACTCGCTGACTAAAATCACTGTTTATTTGCATGGTTGATATTGCTCGGTCCAGGGGCGTTGGAGGATTGTACGTACGAATGGGTGAAAAGCTCAACTCATTGCGACATCTGCTTGTTTAAGATAGATTTATATAAATTATAATTTATTGGTTCGGCAACTATTTTGCCCAGCAGGACGGTATTTTGACACACCCTGATATGCTTTCTGTTCTTCCCATTGTTGTAACGCTTGCGTTGGCTTTGTATACCAAGCATGTGGTGATTGGTTTGTTTGGCGGGGTGGTCACCGCGGTGATTTTACTCACCGGCTGGCATCCGCTGAATGTAATGGCGGAGCTGATCAAGACCCATTTAGTGGGCACACTCACCGATAGTTACAATGCCGGAGTGATTGTGTTGATGGTGTTTATTGGTGGCTTTGTGGCCCTGATGGAGAAGTCTGGTGGCGGGCCGGCTTTTGCCAGTAAAATGATTGGGGTGATCGCCAGTAAGGCTAAAGCGCAAATAGCAGCCTGGTGTGGCGGTATCTTTATCTTCTATTCAGATTTAGGCACGCCGCTGATTATTGGGCCGGTATTTCGACCATTGTTTGAGAAGCTTCAGGTGTCGCGGGAAAAACTGGCATTTATTATCGACTCCACGGCCTCGCCCGTAGCCATTCTGGTGCCCTTCATTGGGTGGGGGATATACATTATGGGCTTGTTACAAAAGGAGTTCGAACAGGCCGGTAAATCCCTCGATAGCTGGCAGGTGTTTATTGCTGTTATTCCCTATCAGTTTTATGCCTTACTGGCGATTGCCGTGATCCCGTTGCTGGTGTTTCTTAAAGCCGATATTGGCGCCATGGCAAAAACTGAAATAAAGGCGGCGAAAGTGCCAGTATCGGCTAACCCGAAAGAAGAAAACAGGAATAAGGTGCAGGCCTTTACCCATAAAAATGCCCGCGCCAGCTTTGTGTTTTTGCCACTGTTAGTTATGGCGCTGGTATTGCTCTTTATGCTGGTGCCATTGGGGTTTCCGTTTTCCAGTGTGCCGGGCTCAGTATTTCGGGCCGCCCTTGCCAGTGCCTATTTTCTGGCGGCGTGCACGCTGATTGGACTAATGGCCTGGTATAAGGTTCGTTCTGGCTTGGAGGGCGTTACGCTGTATTTGCAGGGCATGAGCGGCATGATGCAGGTGATCATTGTACTGGTGTTGGCCTGGACATTGAGTTCCCTGGGCCACGAGTTGGGTACGGCTGCCTACATTGCTGAACAGGCGCAACGGGGGTTTCCGGCCTGGTTACTGCCGCTGGTAGCCTTTTTGCTGTCGGCGGTTATTTCCTTTGCGACCGGTTCTTCCTGGGGCACCTTTGCTATTATGTTGCCCTTGGTGATCCCAACCGCCTTTGCCATTGATGCCGCATTATTAGTGAGCATTGGGGCGGTATTATCCGGCGGATTATTTGGCGATCACTGCTCGCCCATATCGGAAACCACAATATTGTCGGCTACGGGGGCTAGCTGCCGTCAGTACGACCATTTTAAAACTCAGCTACCTTACGCACTAATGAACGGTGGCATTGCGGTTGTGGCGTTTGCTATTGCCGGCTGGGTGACCAGTCCGCTGATTTTTGTTGGCGCACTGATGGTTCAGCTGATAGTGCTTACTGTACTGAAGCGCGTTACGTGAATGACGGACATAAAAAAAGCTGACCGAAGTCAGCTTTTTTCGTATTAACTAGCTATTACTTTTTACGGCGTAAGCGAAGTCCGATAGCTGCCAGACCTAACAGTAACAGAGCGTTGCTACCAGGGCTTGAAGCAAGAACAGGACGCTGGCTCAAACCAACAACAATGTTGTCGAACTCACCGGCTACACCAGAAGTGTTGATCACCAGGCGGTCAAACTGTTCGGCGAATGAGAAATCGATATTCACATAAACGTTTGAACCAGGGTTTGTTTGGTTACCTGCGCTGCCACCCAGGGCATTAAGCAGGCTATTACCTGTAATGCTAGAAACCAGGTTTCCGCCAGAGTAGAAATTAAAATCGTTGTAACGGTCTACCGAACCCCAGTAGAAGCCTAGATAGGTAATACCTGTGTCTGCGTTGGCTGCCAGTAACTGACTATAGTCAAAGGTAAAGCTCGCAGAACCGCTGCCGTTATTGGTCAGGTAGGCGAAACATGTATCATCGTTTGCAGGTGCAGCTGCTACGTTAGAGACAGAGCCCTGACGAACACCAACGTTACTGCTTGGAGGCGTTACCAAAACGCCAGCAGGACCGCCGTTTACACTGTTTACTGCACAATCCTGATCAAAACCTGGATCGTTATAAGCAGTAGAGCCCGGGAAACCAGAAAAATTGGTATCCTGGTCGAATGTTTCAATGAAGTAACCTGGCAAACCACCGGTTACTGGATCGATATACTGGCTGGTTAAGCCAGAGCTATCAGTTGCTGCATCGTAGGAGAAAGAGATAGATGCGGCGTTAGCTGATAATGAACCGAAAACTAATGCGCCACCGATTGATACAACCTTAGCGACTTGGCTCAACTTTTTCATTTTATGGTCCTTAAAGGCAGGAGAATTCAAAATACACTGAATGTATAGCCATTATCATGCCAACTTAATATTTTATACTAATTTCAATGGCTTGGGGTTTTTCATCTGTTTTCCTAAACAGTCACCTGTAAAAAAAATTGACATGGTTAGGTTGTTTTTTGAGCGGTTTGGTAATTGTTCGTAAGTTACTTCGGGTCACAATAGACATGTTAGCTCGTTAAGATTTGCTTATTATGACTCGGATGTAATGTAAAAGCCGGCCGTCAGGTTAGTTAAGAAAAATGAGAGGCTGTCTCCCAGTTTTTGTTGGCTAAATAGAGCCGTAAAAAACTCTGTTTGTCTCTTTTCGCTCGCTCAGCCGCTCCTGGTACTACCCAGCCTGCAAATTTTCATATGAAAATTTAATGTTAATTTTTAATCCCGTTCTAAAAATAATCCTCCATCTTTAAAATAAAACCCAAATTCAAAAATTGCATGAATAATATAGGATAATTTTGACAATAGTCATATTCAGTCAATATCAATCATAAAATAATGATTAAAATATGTTGGCTATGATTGGTTTTTGGTTTAATTGTTTAAATAATGTTAATTGCTTGGTGGTGCGGTGTTTACATTTGCCCGGAAAAGCAAGGCGCAGTAACTGATGGTCAATAATAAAAAAATGAAGACCAGCTATGTGGTTTCCCCAGAGCCCTGAAGTTTCGCTACTGGGAAGCTGTTGATGATAAAGACTCAACTCATAGTGAGAAAAAATATGGTTGCGAATGAAGTAAATGAATTGCCTAATGCATTTCGGGTAAGAAAAGTGGTGGCTGCAATGTGTCTGGCAGGCATGATGTCATCCCCAATTGTTGGTGCACAGGAGAATAACAACGCACAAAACAGTGAAGAGGAAGAGGTAGAAAATATTGTTGTCACCGGTGTGTTTTCAGCTAAATCGCTGGAGCAGGTTCCGGTAGCTCTGTCTGTGATTAGTGGTGAAGAGTTAGAACAACAAATTCCGTCGAGCGCATCAGATATTTTAAAAAATGTTCCGGGTGTATTTGTTAACTCTGCACTGGGTGAAATTCGTAACGTGGTGTTTTCCCGGTGCGTATCGGCCAACTCGTTAGATGGCGCAAGTGGTTACTATTACGTATCCATGCAGGAAAACTCAGTACCGGTAGAACTGATGACCACCACTAATTTGACTATTTCTCGCGCCCTGATTTGATGTTGGATCACGTGGAGTCGCTGCGAGGCGGCACCGCCAGTGTGACCGGCGCAAATGCCCCTGGTGGGGTATTTAACTATATTATGCGCACGGTAAATCCTTTGATAAAACGCAGATCCAGGCCCGTTATGGGTTGGAGGGCGATAATAACCCGTATAAGCGGCTGGACTTTTATACCGGTGGCGAGCTATCGGAAGACACTTACTATGCGGTGGGTGGTTTTTATCGTAAGGCCAAAGGTGCACGCCATCCGGGCTATGATCTGAACTATGGTGGTCAGATACGGGCCAATATTCTGCATGAGTACGATGGTGGCCGGGTACAGGTTAATGCCAAATACTTAAACGACCATAACGGCTGGTTTGAATTTATTCCATCAACCAACTTTAGCGATCCGCGTCCGGCTACTGGTTTTAGTACCACCAGTTCGGTATTACCGCCGGCGAATCCTCACACCTTTACTAATCCCGATGGCAGCACCGGGTCCTGGGACGGTTCTGATCTGATCCACTCCAAAGAGAAAAGTGTCAATCTGGACTGGCGTCATGACTTACCCAATGATTTTAGTTTGAACACCTGGCTGGGCTATGCGCAAAAATCAACGGAATGGAACACCGGGGCTGTAATCTCACCAATGAACCTGACCGATATGTTTGCTGGCATTCTACCGGGTTCCTTTGGCTTGCCGGGGGAAACCGTTTACAGCTATCAGGATAGTGGCGCAGAAGCGGCGCGCGTAGCCTCTGCCACTGGCTTTGATCGCACGGTGGTTTCGAGCAACCTGCCATCGCCAACCTTATTTGATGGCGCGGGTGTGTTTACGCAGTTCGCAATGTATCAACTGTATGAAACCGATGAGGTGTTCTTTAAATCTGTGCTGAATAAAGAAGCCGGTAATCACAGCCTGGCATTTGGTATTGAGTTATCTAAAGGCGATATCGATAATACAGGGGGCTCTGGTGGTGCCGGTGTTGCGACGTTGGAAGAACAGCCTCGTATGCTGGATATTACTCACATTTTACCGGATGGCACAGAGCTGATTGTCACCGACCCGGCCGGGTTTGGTGCGCACGCTAATGCGTTCTCTTCGGGGGTAAAATATCAGGGAAGTCAGAAACAGATGTCACTTTTCGTGGGTGATACCTGGTACGTGAATGATGAAATCACTATTGATGCGGCGGTACGTTATGAAAAAATTAACTACGACGCAAAGAACACGGCTGTTAACCGCAATGTGCCCGCCTCGGCCTACAATGGTGGCGGTGGTGCGGACGGCAATCCTGCAACGCTTTACGACAATCAGGCTAACGAAACTATTGAGCTGAATGTGGAGCGTGATTACGACTACTTTGCTTATACGGGCTCAGTGACCTATCAATGGTCGGCGGATGTGAGTACCTACGTGCGCTATTCAAATTCTAAGAAAGCGCCGGATATGGGCTCTGTAGTGTTACTGGATACTCCGTTCAGGGTTGATAATGAGTTTGCCCAGCCACAAAAAATTGAGCAGATGGAAATCGGTATTAAGTACCTTTCAGATAACTGGAATATTGCTTTATTCCCGTTTTATAGTGGCCTGACCAACGTAGGCGCTATTCAACAGTTTACCGATGAGTTTGGCCGTAACTACCTCACGCCCACGCGTTTCGGTGAAGTAACAACCTATGGTTTGGAGGCCGATGTTGACTGGGAAATTACGTCTTCGTTACGAGTACGTTCAGCATTAACTTTACAAACCGCCGAAGCATCTGGATTTGGCTTGTGGGCGCCTAATGATCCAGGCGCCGATGACGATGTGTATACGGTTGGCCCGGATACTGACGCCGACAACGTGCCAAATGTGATGTTCAGAGGCACTATAACCTGGGATGCCAGCGATGATATTCAGACCTATCTGACGTCCAGTTACATGGGGGATCGCCCGGCTAACCGTCAGGGCGCCTGGGACTTACCTGCCTACTGGATGTTTGATGCTGGTGTTACCTGGAATGTGAACGACAACTGGAAGGTGCAAGGGCAGATCCGCAACCTGTTTGATGAAGCCGGCGTAATGTCGTGGGCGGCTCCGGGAGGCTTCCTGGCATCTCTCGACCGTCAGAGCGTTTCGCAGGAGTCTATTGCGGCCAATCCAAATGCCATATTTGGTGTGGCTTACGACCAACCCCGTTCCTACTGGGTTACCGCTACATATACTTTCTAACCTCAAGAAGCTGCCAACCGGCAGCTTTTTTCTTTTACAGGAATTATTATGAAATCAGTATTCTCTGCGATGTTGTTATCGCTCATGGTATTTAGCTTGCCCACAGGAGCACAGGAGCACAAGAGCACAGGAAGCGGTTACAGCGGCTGAAGATCACCGTTTATTATTACAAAGCGACGACCCACAACTGGCTGCCAATAAGCAACTAGTTTATGACTTCTGGCGGGAAGTGTTTGAAGGCGGGCATCTGGAGCTTGCTGATAAATACCTTACCGAGTCTTACATTCAGCATAACCCCAACGTGCCAAGTGGCAGGCAGAGCTTTGTAGACTTCTTTAGTCAGTTCACTACCGCAAAACCCATAAAGGAAACGGTGGAAATGCCGCTGGTATCCATTGTTGCCGAAAAGGATTGGGTTATTCTTACGTTTGTGCAGGATGTGAAAGAGCCTGAAGGCAAAAACAGTGCTTACACCACCACGTGGTTTGATATGTTTCGCATTGAAGATGGGAAAATTGCTGAACACTGGGATCCGGCCAGAAAGATGCCGTAGCCACTGGCAAAAGCCGGGAACATCAAAAACGGTGGAAATTGCGCGAAATGGTGGCCCCACCCTGACTCGAACAGGGGACCTAACGATTATGAGTCGTGTGCTCTAACCAACTGAGCTATAGGGCCATTGTGCGGTAAACGCTATTGAACACCTGGTTGAAATACCAAGCGCGCGCAAGTATAAGCAGTTTTTCCGGGCTTGTCACCCCATGTTGGGATTACTTGATGTTTTCTTATACTGAACAATACTAAAAATAACGATCTGTAGAAGCCTGAACCTGATCAGATTTGCTGAATCCAGTGAGCAACGCCATAGCTTAGTGCAAATATACTAATAGTCTGCTATCTTTCAGCTACTTATAGATAAATACGTCTTGGTTCGGCATTTGAATTGGGAGATAACAATGACTGAAAAACCCTATTTGGTCAGTGGCCGCAACACATTAATCCATAAAATTCGTAAATTTGATCTACTGATACTAAACGGCAATGACGACCCGGCAGTAGTGGTGAATTACAAGGGCATTAAGGAATATTCGGGCAAGATCCCGGAAAACAAACGCGAAGCCAAAATGATGGATATAGAGCTGGTGGATGCTACCAGTAGCGAAGTATTCGGCGATGAAAAAACGCTGATTTTTGTGCAAACCCTTAACGGCAAAGAATACAAAATTGATTATTCTAAAGCCGGTACCTCGATGTTTATTCGCGTTCATCAGGACAGCATTTTTTAAGCGCCTGCATAACACTGTTGGTAGGCTTGTGATGGCAACCTACCAAACCGCTTTCGTATGTTAAGGCTACTCTGTTTCTCCTCTCTATGAGCCCGGCGCTACCCTAGATTTCCCCAACGGTGGGGATCCAGCGTATTAAATCCCTTAATTGGCTTTTTTTTGCCCTTGAGCTGCACGTATTCAGGTGCGTAGATAGTGAACTGGCAAATATCTTTGGGCGTGGTTTCCGATGGATTGAGTTCAATGGCGATGCCTGCCTGATTTAACCCTTCGGCTACCAGTTCTGAACAGAACCAGCGATTGCTCTTTTTACGGTTGTAGGTGATCCAGTTAAACCAGCGGTGATCGTCAAACACATCGATAGCCGCACCAAACAATTGCCAGATGTCATAATCCTTGCCCAGTTCGCCGGCCAGAAAATCGTGAAAGCCATGCCAGTTGTTCTGCAATTGCTGCTTGGCAGCATCATGCAGGGGGAGCCACCATACCTCGCCTTTGTAGTGCTTTATTCGTTCTTCCACATAGTTGTGCATTACCCCTTTTTTACCTTTTATAGAGGTAGCCTCAATCATAGTGAGGTCCTGCACATCGGAGACTGAGCGATGGTCGTCCGGCGAGTCGATGACCATTGCGGTGTGGGTAACCACCGAACGGGTCGTGAACTTGGCCCACCGCGAAAATAAGCTGGTACCACCAAAGGCAATGATATCGCCTGGCGCAATAAGGTGTTTTATATCGTGATAGGCGTTTTGAGTAAGCATGTCATTCCTGTTGCTGCCTGAGCTCTTTGCAATCCGGTTTCTGGCCAAACAGATCATCTGTTTTCGGCTTTTCTCGCTTCTTTACCGCGTACTCCTTGCTCGGGGCATCAGGGCGAATGTTACAAAGTGTGTGACACACACGATTAACAATAGGGGATTCCGGACCGTTTAACTGCAGTTATATCCCTTTTGTCGCAAAATCTCAAATAGACGTCGATTAACGCTTTGCAGGCAACCTTTTGCTGCTCTGCCCCTACTGTATAAGAGCGAAAGGAAGAGTCAGGCTTCATCTTCCACAACAGAGTCAGCGATAGGTAGAGGATAGTGTCATGCAAAAAATTAACAGTGTAATTCGTTCAGCGTTATTAGCAGGTACCACAGTAGTAGCAACATTCGGCGGTATTGCTTCCGCTCAGGCCGGCAACTTGCCTGAGGCCATGGAAGATAAATTAGTCGCGGTTTGTCAGGCAATTAAAGACGACAGCCGCATTGAGCTGCACAAAGCAGTCAGGGACAGCGGGGTAAGTTACCGTCGTCTGGCCCGCGGCCTGGTGTGTGATGGCATGGATATGTACACCTTTGCGATGCAGCATGGTGCCGATAATACCGGTGCGGTAATTGCCAAACGCACCAACCTGGAAGAACCAAGTTTAACAGCGAAGCAGTAGGGTAATGGTTTTAGTTCCCTCCCTGGGGTTTGGGCTGTGTTCTTCACAGCCCTTTTTTCGGAGTCTGATATGGAAGAGATGCAGTCAGATAGTATTGTAATGCGATTTATTGGAACACCGAGTGCGGAAGTTGATGCCTTTCATCAGTTTCTATCACAGCATATTGTAGCGCCTTTTGAGTTTAACTTTACCGCGGATCTTAACGAAGCCGCGTTGAATGAACTTATTGCCAGCCACCCGTCAATGACTTCTGGCACTTCATGTCAGCCACCAGAGATTCAAATTGTAGTCACCGATCAGGCCACCATAAAACCGTTTCTTGAAACCGGTTTTCGTGGGGTAACCAGCGTAATGTGCGGCCACTCTAATCAGGATGCATTGCAGGCGTTTAACGCTGGTGTAGGAATGTTTTTTTGTTTATCGGCCAGCCTGGAGGAAAAGCGTAAGCAACTGCACCGCTTGTACTTGAAATATCAAACCCGGATTCAGGCCATGAAATGGCATTTGGTAACCGAGCAGCTCGCCCGGCAACGCGCGTGTTCGCCTGCGCGCCTGATGGCTGAATTGTCTGACGTGAAATCGAATTGTTCGCGGCCAACTCAGCAAATTGCCATGCGCTGTGGCGTAGACTGGCAGTATGTAGACTGGCAAACCATTCGATATGTGGAAGCCGCGGGAGACTACATGTGTGTTTACACTCAGGAAGAAACCCTGATTGTGCGTTCAACGTTAACCGAGATGGCCAGGCGATTACCTCAACACGCCTTCACCCGTGTAAACCGCTCCATTATTGTAAACACGCAGTTTGTGAAGCGGCTTATTAAACTCAACTCGCGGGTAAATTACGTGGAGCTGCAGGATGGCAGTAAGGTAAAAATAAGCCGGCGACTAATGCCTGTTTGTCATCAACAACTGGATGCGGCGCTGTCGCAGTCCTGAGTGGGTGAGTCTGCTGGCGGGTTGTGCTGGCAAAGGGGACCGGTGCTCACCACATCGTCATTTCTTAAATTAATCCTACACATAAGTCACTACAACTGAAGTCGGGTAGTGGTTTAGCGTGAACCTCGTTATTATCAAAACATTCCTTCCCGGCGGAGCATTCTGCGTGCATGTAAAATCAACCCTGACTGGCTGGCTAATGATTACTGGCTGCTATCTGGTGGGCGAATTTTTTGTGTTAGTCACTGATTTGCCATTGCCTGGAGCCTTAATTGGGCTGTTATTGTTGCTCGGTGGTCTGCTACTCAGACAGCGCCCGGCAATCACGGTAGGGCGAGGGGCTAAGCCATTGCTTACCCATATGTCGGTGTTGTTTGTACCGGCTGTTATTGGTGTGGGGTTGTTCTGGGCAGAGGTGAGTGAAAATGCATTGGGGATTGTGCTGGCTTTGGTGGCTACCACTATTGTTGCGCTTGGCTTTACGGCCTGGTTTGCCCAGCGCCTGATGAAATCCAGACGGTCTGATAAATGTTAAGAGCAGAGCTGGCCGTTAATCAGATCATCACCCGTTTTAGCGAGGTCATCAGCCACACCGTCACGGTTTCCGGGGTATTGTGGTTGGCCATTACGCTGGCGTTTTATGGCGTTGCGCTTAAAATCTTCCGGGCCTCCCGAGGCCATCCATTGGTACATCCGTTGAGTATCACTACTATTGCGGTGGCTGGGGTGATGTGGTTGTCTGATGTCTCCGCTGCTCAGTACCGGGAATACGCGTCATTATTGCATTGGTTACTGGGGCCTGCCACGGTGGCCCTGGCGGTCCCTATGTATAATCAGTGGCAGAATATTCGCCAGTTAGGTGCCCCGCTTGTTATCAGTGTAATGGTGGGGGGCATTGTTGCGCCGCTGCTGGCCTGGGGCGTAATTTACTTAACCGATGCGCCGGTGGCTATCCAAATGACCATGCTGGTGAAATCTATTACCAGCCCGCTGGCAATGGAAACGGGCGCAGCCATTGGCGGTATTCCTGCACTCGCTGCCGTATTCGTTATTCTGACCGGCATTGTTGGGGCTCTCGCAGCGCCGCTCACCTATCGGCTACTTGCGGTAACCATGCCTGATGCACAGGGACTGGCACTGGGGGCTGTCTGCCATGCTGTGGGCACCTCCAAAGCCTTACAGATGGGCGAAGTACAAGGCGCTCTGGCTACAGTTGGGCTTGGGCTTAACGGCATTCTTACCGCTATCATCTTACCGGTTATATTTTAAGGCTATGGGTTAACCTGAAGCACAAATACTGTGCATTTAGTTTGATTTTTGGCGACTGACTGCTATTTGTTAAAGGGTGCTTACTGCACGGTTTTGTGCCGGTTCTTAACCCTTGGATAGCTATGTACTCTGTTTTAATCTGTGATGACTCGCTGGTGGCCCGCAAGCAGGTAGCAAAATGCCTGCCGCAGGACTGGGACGTTGCTATCCATTTTGCCAGGCATGGCGGAGAGGCCATAGAGTGTTTAACCGCTGGTAAAGGCCAGCTGTTGTTACTCGACTTGAATATGCCTGAGATGGACGGCTATCAAACGCTGGAGGCCATTGGCAATCAGGGCTTAAAAACCAATGTTATTGTGGTGTCTGGCGACGTGCAGCCCGAAGCCCGGGAACGGGTTATCAGGCTGGGGGCGCTGGATTTCATTCGTAAACCGGTTAGTGCGCCGGAGCTGCTGGATGTGTTAAGCAAGCACAAGCTCATTAATGCGCCTGAAGCAGAAGAGCCGCAGGAATTTGAACCGCTCGATCCGGATATTCGTGACTGCTATCAGGAGATCACCAATATTGCCATGGGACGGGCGGGCGACCATTTAGCCAGAACGCTGAATGTCTTTGTGCATTTACCTATTCCAAACGTTAACCTTATTGAAGTGTCTGAGTTACACATGCTGCTCAGTGACATTGAAAATCACGAACGGGTCAGTGCGGTTTGTCAGGGCTTTGTGGGGCCTGGCGTGCAGGGCGAAGCATTGTGTATTCTGAGTGACTCAAGTCTTGATGATGTGGCACGTATCCTCAATATCTCCGGCGACGTCGACGACCAAAAACAACTAGAGTTATTGATGGATGCGGCCAGTATTCTGATTGGCACTTGCCTGAGTGGTATTGCAGAGCAGCTCGATATCAGCTTTGCCCAGGGGCAGCCGGTTGTGCTTGGCCAGCATCGAAATATTACCGAGATCATCGCAACCAACAAACTTAAATGGAAAAGAACCCTGGCCATCGAAATTTCCTACGGCCTGGAAGGGTATAACACCGTGTGTGAACTGCTGTTGTTATTTACCGAAAGCTCCATGGAAACACTCAATTATAAACTTGCTCACCTGCTGGAGGATTTCTGATGGCGAATGACGCCGTGGATGACATGCTTGAGTTTCATTGGATCATCGACATGCTGCAAACGGTGGATGTTGGAATTGTGGTGTTGGATCGCGAATTCAAAATCAAAATGTGGAACGGCTTTATGGAAAGCCATAGCGGCAAGTTACCGTCGGAGGTGCGCGATAAAACCCTGTTTAGTTTGTTTCCGGACATCAATCACAACTGGTTTGCGCAAAAAGCCAAGCCGGTGTTTGAGCTGAAAACGCGCGCATTTATGCTGTGGGAGCAGCGTCCTTACCTGTTTAAATTTTCCAATTACCGGCCGATTACCGGTAGCGAAGAATTTATGTATCAGAATATCATTTTGTCGCCACTGGTCTCTGCCACCGGCAAGGTTGAACATATCAGTATGATGATTTACGACATGACCGATATTGCGGGTGGTAAGAAGCAACTTGAAGCATTGCAGGTAATGCAGAGTGAAGCATTAGAGCGGGGGGCATAAGGCGCGCGCCTGATATATGGTGGGTTATTTGCGACGAGTTACCGCGAGCAATGTAGCGTTCACCGCTGGTTGTTATAGGTGCCTGTATTCAACCTGATTTTTAGCAATCTGGTCTAAAGCGACTTTTCATTTACGGTTTTGGTTTCACAATATCGGTATGAAAAGCGTATCTCATTTCCTGTTTTACATAATGTGTTTGTTACCGGCTGGTATTTCTGCGCCGGCTGTGGCCCATTATAGCTGCGATGTTGATTTAAATTATGGCGTTGTGGTGAATGACGATCAGCTTCGCATACTCAAAGAATATCTCACCTTATATCAGATAAATCACCAGCAGCAGCTGTTTGTTGCGGGTGACTGGCTCAAGCTGGATAAAAACCAGTCTGCATTGGTCACCGAGTACGCTAAAGGTTTGCATGCGGTGGTTCCTCAGGTAACACTGCTGGCCACTACCGGCATTGATTTAGCTACCGATACCGTTCAGCAGATGTTTTTGTCGCTACTGGGCAGCGATCACGACAGTTACGAAAAGCTCAACGCTGCTATGGATAAAATGAAAAAGCGGGTGCGTAAGAAGTTTCGTTATGCCCGCAGTCATTATTACCTTGGGCCTAGTTCCAGTGAAGGGCTGGATGAGTTGGCGGAGGCCGATCTGATGGTGCCTTTATCAAAAACGCTCACTACCTCTGTGGGCAGTATTCTGACGACACTTGGTGCAATGGACTCGGGTAAACTAGCGGTGGATCGCACAGAGATGGCGGTTATCAATCAACGTATCGCTCACTATGCGGCCACTTCAGACGGCGATGGGCCGCCTGTAGACACCACGTTACCGCAAAAAGCACGCTGGTACTGCGACTACCTGAAGCAACTCGATATGCTCGAAAAGCAAATGCAGAGTACCATCCCGCAATTGGCAGGCATCGACTTCATTCGTCAAACCGGCCATAAAGACTAATCACACCGCAGTAGATGTTACCCGGCATGTCAGGGTTTAATACTTCCTCCGCGTCATCCTTCGCACGATCCCGTGGGTAAGACAGCCTGTTATGGAGATCCCGGCTCGGGGGCCGGGATGACGGTAAATGTTGGGCCACGATGGCGTAACATGTAGGGGCTGGGTGACGATAATATTGAAGCCTGCTCCACTCTCGTCATCCCCGCATGCTGTAAGCGGGGATCCCCTTGCATGATATCGTGGGTGTACTACTTCATTGGCGAACCCCTTTAATTGGGTAAGACAGCCTGTTATGGAGATCCCGGCTCGGGGGCCGGGATGACGGTAATATTTAACCGTGATGACGGTAAATGTTGGGCCGGGATGACGATAAATGTTGGGCCGGGATGGCGTTACATGTAGGGGCTGGATGACGGTAAATGGTGAGCCACGATGGCGTAACATGCAGGGGCTGGGTGACGGTAATATTGAAGCCTGTTCCACTCTCGTCATCCCCGCATGCTGTAAGCGGGGATCCCCTTGCATGATATCGTGGGTGTACTACTTCATTGGCGAACCCCTTTAATTGGGTAAGACAGCCTGTTATGGAGATCCCGGCTCGGAGGCCGGGATGACGATAAATGTTGGGCCGGGATGACGATAAATGTTGGGTCACGATGGCGTAACATGCAGGGGCTGGGTGACGATAAATGTTGGGTCACGATGGCGTAACATGCAGGGGCTGGGTGACGGTAAATGGTGAGCCACGATGGCGTTACATGTAGGGGCTGGATGACGGTATTATTGACGCCTGTTCCACTCTCGTCATCCCCGCATGCTGTAAGCGGGGATCCCCTTGCATGATATCGTGGGTGTACTACTTCATTGGCGAATCGCTTGAATTGGATAAGACAGCCTGTTATGGAGATCCCGGCTCGGA
>NZ_BAAJLP010000038.1:0-43450 GCF_057547795.1 Alteromonas sp. 4NH20-0104
ATCCTGCTGTTGGGTGAGGTAAAAGTACTCGGTGAAGCATTTGTACAGCTGGGTACCACTGAGCACTGATGCCGAAGGAAAATGCAGCATAGGGATCAGATTGCAGGGCGCCAGAATGTCGTGGCTTCCGTTGTCATTGTCGAGCTCGTCGATGTTCAGTACGCGAGCCAGTAACTCGCCCTGTTTAACGTGCTGGCCAGGCTGAGCGCAATATTCCACCATGCCGCCCCAGCCGGTAAATAAGGTTTTGTAATCGCTCAGCATAACGCCAATACGGTCCATTACTGCCGGACTCACCTGACTTTCGGGTAATAAGCCTTTCACGGTCAGATAACTGATAATGCTGCGGGCATCGATTTCACCTTCGGCAAAATCAATCACTTCCTGACTGCCCATTTCCAGCGTAAACGCCTCAATGCCAAAATCGATATCGCGGTTATCCCGTTCATTGAGGCGATCGGTGAGAGTCCACCAGGGGCAAAACGTGGCTTCATCCAGTGCACCGGCAAAGACATTAGGAATGAAAATACAGTGCGGAAAGTTAAATGCTTTAGCGCTCTCACGGGCATAGTCGGGAATATAGATGTGGCGGGTTGATACCGGCCCGTTGTGTAAATCCAGCACAAAGTCGGCATCCAGAGCCAGTTGTTGGAGCCTCAGATTGAGCTGTTGAGCCAGACCCAGTCCCCACGGACTAGCCAGTTTACCGGCAATGGCAGTGCTTAAATGTTCGCGAAACCGCTGTTTGATGGAGGCGACCGACTCTTCTGCCGTGACGGTATTGATGAAGGCATCTACCTGCCCGGCATCATAGTAATAGCCCCGGTTCCAGTTAGTCCCGTTAACCGGATCAAACCGGCCAAGGGTGTATTCACCGGCTTTTATATTCGTGCCAACGGGATTGCAGTTTGGTACCAGCACAATTTCGCCACATAGGGGCATGGCCTGCAGCCATTGGATAAGGTGGTAGATCACCACATTGCCCTGAACCTCGGCACCGTGAATTGAGCTTTGAATATACACCTTAGGTCCAGGCCGCTGGCCCTTGATATGATACACGGGAACATTCATGCTCCGGCCTGAGGCATTTTGGGCAACTCGGATATGTTTCTTATTTACCTGATTGAGCATAGCGATGGGTTACTTTTTATTTTGTTTCAGGCTGGCAAACTGCACACTGCGGGTCGGCAGGTACATTAAATTGTTGCCAGGTAAGGGTAAGGCCGTCGTAGGTCAGTAACTGCCCGGCGGGCAGCACCTTTTTGCCCATCAGCCACAATAAGCCTACGTGGGCCTGCTGGGTACCGATGGCGGCAACGACCGGAGCAAAAATACCGGCTTCCACACAGGACAGCGCCTGTTCGGTGAAAAGACGGCTGATACACTGATAACAAGGACTCCGATTAACTGGATCAACCATTAATAACTGACCCTCAAAGCGAATAGCCGCGCCACTTATTAACGGTCGTTGCTGCTGATAGCACAAGGCGTTAATTTGTTTGCGACTGGCCGGGTTGTCGGTGCAGTCCAGCACTAAATCGTGCTCACGGATCTGCTGTATCAGAGCGTCATCATCAAGACGCGTATTAATAGCGTTAATCTGACAGTCCGGGTTCAACTCGTGCAGTCTGTCCCGGGCGGCGTAAACTTTAAACTGACCGACCTGAGCCCGGCTAAAAAGGAGCTGCCTGGGAAGGTTCGATACGGCTACTTTGTCATCATCGACCAGGGTCAGCAGGCCAACGCCACTGCTGCATAATAACTGTGCTGCCGGGCAGCCGAGCCCGCCGCTGCCGATGATCAGCACCCGGGCATTTAGCAGCGCTTCCTGGCCCTGAAGGTCAATCTGGGGCAGCACAATATGGCGATTATAAGTGACCGCCTGGGCGTAGCTGAGTGTCTCTGCCATGGTTAGACTTTTATCCTGTTATATTTCAACGCATAATGTACCAATTCGACAGTCCTGTCGCAGCAGATTTTTAAGGACCATCATGACTACCGCTTCTGAATCACTGGCAATTGCAATTTTAACCGTATCCGATACCCGTACGCTGGAGACCGATACATCGGGGCAGTATCTGGTTGAGGCCGTTACTGAGGCCGGCCATTCAGTGGCCGAACGCGCGCTGGTTATCGATGATATCTATCAACAGCGGGCCATTGTGTCGGCCTGGATAGCCAACCCTGGCGTGGAAGCCATACTGGTGACCGGCGGTACCGGCTTTACCGGCCGTGATTCAACCCCTGAAGCGCTTAGCGTGTTGTTTGATAAAACCGTCGACGGCTTCGGTGAGTTGTTTCGCTATTTGAGTTATCAGGAAATTGGCACTTCTACCATTCAGTCGCGGGCACTGGCCGGCTTTGCCAACCGTACTGTGATTTTTTGCCTGCCAGGGTCTACCGGTGCCTGTAAAACGGCCTGGCAGGGGATTATTCGTTCGCAGTTAGACGCCAGCTTTAAGCCGTGCAACTTTGTTGGACATTTAAAAGGCGGACATTAGTTATGCAATTGTCTCATGTGAATCAGCAAGGTGAAGCCAACATGGTGGATGTCAGCGGTAAAGCGGTGACGACCCGTGAAGCTATTGCCGAAGGCGAGTTGCATTTAAGTGCCGAGGCGTTGGCGCAGGTGAAAAATAACAGCGCCGCCAAAGGCGACGTGTTGGCAGTGGCCAGAATTGCTGGCATTCAGGGGGCAAAACAATGCGCCAGCCTGATCCCTTTGTGTCACCCTTTAGCCCTGAGTAAGGTTGATATTGAGTTCACTCTGGACGAGCAGAATAACCGGATTATTACCCGTTGCCGTTGCAAACTGAACGGTCAGACCGGTGTGGAAATGGAAGCGCTGACCGGCGTTAATGTGGCGCTGTTGACCTTGTTTGATATGTGCAAGGCGGTGGATCCGGCTATGATTATGACCAATGTGCGCGTGTTGCATAAGCAGGGCGGCAAGAGCGGTCAGTGGAGTCGTGATGAAGGTTAAGTTTTTTGCTCAGATCCGAGAGTTAACCGGGACGGCGTCGGTGGAAATGGCAGTGCCGGAAAATGCCACCGTTGAGGGCGTGCGTCAGGCATTAATGGCCAGAGGCCCGTCGTGGCAGGAAGCCCTGTCGGTGAATGTGTTATGTGCCTGTAATCAAACACTGTGTGACGGCGCTACGACCGTGTCGGAGCAGGATGAGGTGGCCTTCTTTCCACCGGTCACTGGAGGTTAGGATGTTTGCGCGGGTCAGCGAAGCGGACTTCAGTCAACAGGCACTTTTTGATGAGCTGTGCCAACACGATAAGGCCAGTCAGTCGGGCGCTGTGGTGACCTTTACCGGACGGGTGAGAGACTATAACGCCAACGGCGCAATCGATGGTATCGAACTGGAATATTATCCGGGCATGACAGAGGCTGCGCTGCAACGTCTGCTGGATGAGGCGACCACGCGCTTTAATCTCGCCAATGCCGGGATTGTTCATCGCGTGGGCCGCCTGGAAAACCAGGCGCAGATTGTCTGGGTAGGCACCTGCGCAGCACATCGACAGGACGCCTTTAATGGGGCCTCGTATATGATGGATATGCTCAAGCAATCGGTGCCTATTTGGAAAAAGGAATGGGCGGACGGTTCGCCAACCTGGGTGGCAGCCAAGGGAACAGACAGTGATGCCGCCATGCGCTGGCTGACCGACGATAAGGACAACTAGTCAGCCATGAACCGAATATTTCTGCACCTGGTGGTGCTACTGGGGATTATTGGTGCGCCTGCCAGCGTATTGGCCGCCTCTTCCATCAATGTAGCGGTGGCGGCAAACTTTGCAGCGCCACTGCAAAAGCTGCTACCCGAATTTGAGGCCGCAACGGGGATAAATGTGCGCTTAAGCGTTGGTTCCAGTGGAGCATTATTTGCGCAGATCCAACACGGTGCTCCCTACGATGCATTTCTATCGGCCGACAGTAAACGTCCCCAGGCTTTAATTGCCTCAGGCAGGGTGAATGTGTCTGCGGTGCAGACCTATGCTATTGGCCATCTGGCGCTGGTGGGGGATGTCGAGGGTATTTCAGATCCCAGGTTAACCGCGGCCGGCGTACGGGTCGCCATCGCTGAACCAGAAACAGCGCCTTATGGTCGCGCTGCCAGACAGTTGCTCAAGCAAGCGGGGCTATGGGAAACGCTGGCCGCAGGACTGATTCGGGGCACCAATATTCAGCAGACATTGCAGTTTTGGCAAACCGGTAATGTGGATGTGGCGTTGATAGCGGCTTCTCAATGTGTCACTTACGAGCTGGCCTGTAAAAGGGTACCCGAAGACTACGCGCCGATTATTCAACAAGTGGCCGTTACCGGCACCGGCGATGCGGCAGTCGCCGCCAGCCAGCTGGTGGATTTCCTGCGTAGCCAGCCTGTGCAGTTAAAGTTGTCTGCGGCCGGATATGCGCCGCTGGATCAGCATCTGTCAGAAGGTAGTGATTAAACGTGGAGTTCCCGGCAATTTGGCTGACTCTGAAATTAGCAGGGTTATCGACGTTACTGCTGATGCTGGTCGCCATACCGGTAAGCTGGTGGTTAAGCCGTTGGAACAGTCGTTTCAAAGCTGTGGTTCAGGCTTGTGTAGCATTACCTTTGGTGCTGCCCCCCACGGTGCTGGGATTTTATTTGTTGCTGGCTTTTGCGCCCGATAGCATGGTTGGCGAGCTATGGCTAACGATGACAGGGGAGCGGCTTGCTTTTACCTTTGAAGCCCTGGTGCTGGGCTCAGTTATTTATTCCTTTCCGTTTGCAGTGCAGCCGTTATATGCCAGTTTCTGCCAATTTCATCCCCATTATTTACACACCGCAAAAATGCTCAACTTGCCCTGGTCTGCGCGTTTAGCAAAGGTCTGGTTGCCGGCCATTAAGCCTGGTTTGCTGATCGCTGCAGGATTAAGTTTCGCCCATACGGTGGGCGAGTTTGGTGTGGTGCTGATGATTGGCGGCAATATTCCAGGCCAAACCCGGGTTGTTTCCATCGCATTGTTCGACCAGGTAGAATCGCTAAATTATGGCACCGCTCATCAGCTGGCCGCAACCTTGTTAATTTTTTCTTTGTGCTTGCTGATGGCACTTTACTGGCTGCAGGGACGTCGGAGGCTCAAATGGAATGTCATGTAAGGGGGCAGGCCGGCGAGTTTTATCTTGATGTGGTGTTATCCGCCACTGCTGAGTGCGCCTGGTTTGGTCTTGTAGGCCACTCAGGCGCGGGTAAGTCGACGTTATTGCAGGCTTTAGCAGGCTTCGACACGTCAGCTAAAGTGCAGGGACAGTGGCAGGATATCGACTTGAGCAGTGCCAGAAACACCGTTCTGGTCAGTGCACAAACGCCGTTGTTTCCGGCACTTAACGTGGCCGACAACCTTGAACTGGTAGCCCGCTATAACCAGCAGCTCACCAACATAGCTGCCATTGTGGCGCTTTGTGAGTGTGAGGCCCTGTTACTGCGCCACACCACCGAGTTGTCGGGCGGTGAGCTGCAACGGGTAAAGCTGGCCAGAGCGTTACTGGCCAATCCCCGATTGTTATTGCTGGATGAAAGCTTTGGCGCCATGGATCGCGCTCTGCGTTTTCGTATTTTGAAGAAGCTCAGGGTGTTCCTTGGTCAGCACACCAGGGTGCTCATGGTCAGCCATGATATTAATGAGATCATTCTTTGCTGCGATCATCTTGCGGTGATTGAAAACGGAGGCACGGTTGCCTGCGGTGCACTTAGCGAGTTGTTAAATCCCGAACATTCAGACTTGAGCACGACCGTCTTGCCATTGATCAGCGTGCTGCATGGAGTTGTGCGGGAAAACAAAGGTGGCGTCAGTCGTTTGCTCATCGACCAGACGGATGTTCGGGTAAGTGATGAAAGCGACGCTCAGTCCGGCAGCCCGATAAGGCTATTGTTGCCCGCTGAAGCGATCACTCTGGCAACTAAACAGGGCGACGCGCTGCAAACTAACTGTCTGAAGGGGAGGGTTATGGCGCTTCGGGCTTACTCGGCCACACAAAATGTGGTGATAATTGATTGCGGTGGCCAGCGATTGTCGGCTTTGGTTGATAACTACAATCAGCAGTGTGAGTTGTTGTCGGTCGGACGCCGTGTATGGGCTTATTTCAGTGGTCAGCAAACCCTGGTGTGAAAGGCGTGCACCCGATCACGACGCCACTTCTCCCTGGTCAGTAGTCGCGCCTTTTAACTGCGCTTTTCCCGCCAGTTTGGCCTCATACAAATACAAATCCGCTTCATTTAACAGATGCTCCAGTGTCTGCACGTTATTGATTGAGGTTACCACGTAACCGGCGCTGATGGTGACCACTCCCAACGGACTGGCTTCATTAACAATGGCCAGTTTCCGCACAGCCTCCACCAGGCTTTGACCAAGCATCCCGCAGCTTTGAGGGGGGATGTCAGGTAAAAAGACAGTAAATTCTTCACCGCCATAGCGTACGATACTGTCCTGGGGTCGCGGCAGGTGCTCTTTGAGGGTTTGTGCTACCTCGAATAAACACTTATCACCGGCAACATGACCATAGCGATCATTGAAACCTTTGAAATAGTCTATGTCGAGCATGATGACACCCAGCGATTTGCCGTCTCGTGACAGCCGTTTAAGCAGCGTTGGGATCTCGGTAAACAGGTAGTAGCGATTATACAGCAGGGTTAGCTGATCTTTGAAAGTCAGCTCGGTTAATAAATCCAGACGCAGTTTACTTTGCAGAAGGTTCTTTACCCGATGCACCAGAGTTGAGGCCACCACGGGTTTGCGGATGTAATCGGAAGCGCCTGCCTGCCAGCATTGATTCTGGGTATCTGCATTGCCATCCCCTGTAATAAACAAGACTGGGCAAGCGGAGGTTTTATGGTTGTTTTTGAGTAGGTGACACAATTCAATACCATTGATGCCGGGCATATTAATGTCGAGAAGAATTAGGTCCGGTGGCTGATTTTCACAGTAAACCACCACGTTGGTTGGGTCGTGCAATGTGTCACAATGTACGATATCGCTAAGAATGGTGGCAATTAATAAGCAACTGGACTGTTCGTCATCGACAACCAGCACCTTACAGTCAGCGATACTTTTGCTGGCATAAACCGTTGATTCCAGCGTGGTGTAGGCCGTGGATTGGGTCATTATGCTACTATCTTGCTCATTTATGGTTAGTCTGGCGGCAAGGTTACTGCTAAGCGTTACTTCACCCCTAAAAACGTCCTGTGTCGGTCATCTGTAACGCGGCGCTTTGGTCTCTGATTCCATATAAGCTATTAAAAGTGTACATGATTACATAAAATTTACAATTGATGGCGGCCTATAACCTCATTTCCCCTGAATTATTTTCATCCCGGGTTAGTAAATACGATGATTTACACTAGGATTAACTTAACCCACAAAACAACTCGTCATTGGTGATCAGAGTGGGCGGTTTCCCCTGAGGATTTCAACGCTTGAAAAAAATATCAGTCAGAGCTTATTCGTTTATTGCCGTGCTCATCGTTGTTGCTATTGCCATGATTGCCGATCACCGTATTACGGCATCCTATAATCAGGCTGTATTAGAAGATGTGCAAATAAACCTGAGTGAAATTGAAGCGTTGTTAAAAAATGAATATGCCTCATATCGCGATGACATTTTATTTTTGTACTCCACACCGCCAATTAGCGGCTTAACCCGGGCCCTCAGTAATAACGGAATTGACACGCAGGACAATACCACCACTGCCCAATGGCTGAGTCGCCTGACTTATATATTTCGCAGTTTTGTGGAGAATAACAGCGCCTACTCTCAATTAAGGCTGCTGGATGCACAAGGCAACGAAACCATTCGTGTGGACCGCAAAAACGGCAAAATAGTTGCCGTTGAAGAGCACCAATTACAAGCCAAAAGCGATCGATATTACTTCAATCAAACCAGAGCGCTGGTTAACGATCAACTGTATGTATCGCACATTGACCTCAACCGTGAAAATGGCCGGCTCACTTTCCCTCATCAGCCTACGGTGCGACTGGCACTGAAGATTGAGTCGGAGGGCCAGTTCATCGGCATGCTGGTTGCCAATATTGCGGTATCTCATGTGCTCACTGAACTGGATGTTCTGGTAGGGCAGCATTTATCGATAGTGCTCACTGACGACAAATATTATTTTATTAAACATCCCAACCAAGCCCTACGATTTAGTCGTGATCTGGCCCCTGAACGCACCTTTACCAGTGAATATCAAGCCGTTGATTCAGACATTAAAGGATTACATCGATACGTCAACCGCGATACGGGTGACGCTGAATTGGGCTCAGCAGTCGATATTTTTGTCGCGCCTGGTGAAGCCGGGGTATTGCATGCTTATGTCATGGTTGATGATGACTATTATCATGATCAGCTTATTGGCCGACGTATTGAGTCTCTGGCGGGATTAGCCGCCGTGCTGATCCTGGCGGTGCTAGCGCTGGAGTATCTGGGGAATAACAACAAACGATTGGCAAAACTCCTGGTGGTCGCAGAAGAAGCCAAAGCGGCGGTAGACGTTGCAGAAGATGCCGTCATTACCGTGGCAAGTGACTGGCGGGTAAATACCTATAACCGTGCATTTGAGCGTATGTTTTTACTTCAGGAGAGTGACATAAGCGGTCATAAAATGACTGACATACTGACCCGGCTGGGTGGCCGTGAGATTGCCGCGTCGTTTGAAGCGCACCTTGGCACAGGGCTCAACGGTGCTGAATGGTACCGGCCGACCGGCACGACAAGCGGCAAGTGGTATTACTGTAAAGTGAATACTCTTGATAATCCCCAGGCTGGGGCCGCTTACGCCATTGTTATCCGTGATATAACCGTGGAAAAAGAAAGTCTGCTAACCGTCGCTGAAACAAACCGTCAGTTAGAAGAGCAGGTGGAGGAGCGCACCCAGGAACTCAAAAAGACCCGTGACGAAGCGTTGCAGCTCAGCCAGCTAAAAACAAACTTTATCTCCACAATCAGCCACGAAATGCGAACGCCGCTGAACGGCATTGTAGGCGCCACCACTTTGCTGAAAAGCGAATCGCTGAATGCGAAACAGTCTAAATTGCTGTCTATGGCTGAAAACAGTGTGGACACCCTGAAGCGACTGATTAACGATATTCTCGATCTGTCTAAAATTGAAGCTGGAAAACTGGAACTGGACTTTCGGAATTTTAACCCTGAAGCCATGATTGAGGGGATCACCAGTACCATGTCGGTAGTGGCTAATCAAAAAGGTATTGGCTTTTACATTGATACCAGCGAACTGAACTTCAGTTTAGTTCACAGTGACCCACACCGACTCTCACAGGTCATCAATAACGTGTTGAATAATGCGATTAAGTTTACCAGCGAAGGCTATGTATTAGTACGATGCCTGAGTGAGGTAGAACGCGATGATGCCTGCCTGGTGGTTGAAGTGACCGACACCGGTAAAGGTATATCGCCCAGGCAGCAGGAAAAACTGTTTACGGCGTTCAGCCAGGCCGATGAAACTATCGCTGCCAGCTATGGCGGAACCGGATTAGGCCTGTCCATTTGCCGGGAAATACTGGCTTTGCTGCAAGGTTCGATAACAGTGAGTTCCCGGGAAGGTGAAGGGTCTACTTTTACCATCAGGCTGCCCCTTAAATTATGGCAGGTCAGGGAGCCCCAGGCGCAGCCCAGACTGGCAGGCTGTGTTGCCGGAATGCTGGTTGATAATAAAACGCTGGGAACCGTGCTGCGACGATTATTGGTTAGTAACGGCGCCTTACCTGAGGCGCTTGAGGCGCCGGTATCCCTTGTTGAAGTGCAAGCCTGTGCTTGTGTCTTCATTGATCCATCGAATCCTGACTATGCCACGTTTACGGCAAACTGGCTGCGCTGGGTGGCAGACAAAGAGCGCCTGCCATTATTGTTCGTGATAGCGAGTGGGGCGGCATCTGTCGATGAAGCATTACCTCAGGCAACGGTGCTGACAGAGCCGCTCTACCGTTCCGTTTTCCTGTCTAACGTGATCGAAAGCAGAGAAAAAAGAACGCCGTCAACGGTGTTATCCGCTGATAACCGGCGTAGCTCGGATATCGCTGATAACCCATCACAGGAGCGTATTGATTTTAGTCGCAACACTTTCCTGATTGTTGATGACAATGAAATTAACCGTCAGGTGGCTGAGTTTATCCTCGAACCCTACGGACCCAAAGTACTCACTGCCGTTAACGGGCAAGTGGCTATCGAACAACTGCTCAGCAACCCTGACACAGACCTGGTTTTAATGGACTGTAACATGCCTGAGCTCAACGGTTACGATGCGACCAGAGCAATTCGACAAGGCGCTGCCGGTGATGTACACCGCAATATTCCTGTTATTGCAATGACCGCCAATGCGCTGAAGGGCGAAAGTGAAAAATGTTATGACGCCGGTATGAATGAATACCTTACCAAGCCAATTGAGGCGGGTGAATTTATTCAGAAAGTCAAACGTTGTATGGAGCACTCTGATACAGGTAAGCAGCCAAACCAGGACCCAAAACGGCCTGAACAAACGCTCTGGCAATGTGAAGAAACGCTGGTAAGACTGGCTGATAATAAAGCCCTGTTAAAAAAACTACTGGCCATGTACCTCAATGAGAGTCAGGTAAAACTGGCGGCGATAGAACAGGCTATAGCCGCGGACGACAGGGAAAAAGTGCGGTTTACGGCGCACGCCCTGAAGGGCAACTCCGCAGAAATTGGCGCAGCCAGCCTGCAGGATAAACTGGCAGCGTTGGAGTCTTTGGCCCAGACGGCATCGAAGAGGGAGATAGAAGGCCTTTTTGACGAGATATCCGATCAAATGCCGCATCTGATATCATTACTGGAGCAATTCATTAAAGAAGGCCAGTAATAGTGTGTCAATTAACCGTCGAAGTGTCAAAAAAATGACTACTAAAGTTGTATAGCACTTTGTTAAAGGAGTGTATATAACTTAACAATAATGTGGTTTGTGAGGTACCGCGGTGAAACACATTGACCAATGCACGGTTCTGGTTGTCGATGACGATGAAATTACCCGATTAATGTTAATCGCGGTATTAAGTGACATCTGTCATTGTGAAGCAGCAGGAAACGCTCAGGAAGCGTTTAATTTTTTGGCAGTTCATCCGGTTGACCTTATCGTGCTGGATATTCAGATGCCGGAGATGTCTGGCCTGGAATTTTGTGAAAAAGTGCGTGCTAACAACAACTTTGTCAAAATTCCTATCCTGTTTATTACCGCTTCTGTGGAGCGCAATATCCAGGAGGCATGCTGGATTGCCGGAGGCAATGACTTTGTTAAGAAACCCGTCATCAGTAATACGCTCAAGCAGCGAGCAGAGAACCTTCTGAAAAGTAAAATTGTAGCCGATTCAATGTTTCATACGGGCTACGACGACCCGCTAACCGGTATGAAAACAGAACACTATTTATTAAAAGAAGTTGGCGATCATTTGCATTACTGCCAGATGAATAACCGGCCTTTTTCGATGCTGCTAATTAAAATTGCCGGTATCAATGATATCAATATCCATCAGGGCTTCCATCAGGGCAATCTGGCGATTCAGGCTGTTGCCCGGGTCATTGAAGGTCAGCTAAGTATTCCTTTGACTAAATGCTGCCGTATCAGTGGTGCAACGTTTGCGATCAGTTTACCCAATGTCAGCGAAAAGCAAGGCCTTGGATTTGCCGACCAGCTCAATAATGCAATGGGCACTTATCTCTACAGCAGTGGCACTAAATTACCGTTGAATATCCGGTTTAAATCGTCGATTGCCAGCTGTGATGGTAGTTCCGGTGACAATTTGGATCAGCTTATGGAGCAATGCCATGCTGCTCTGTTGGCGAACCCTGCCGGCAACTATCTAAAACCTGGCCGGCCGAATTAAATTACCCGGGAATAGCGCCGCTGATGAACCTGTTTAGCCAGATAAGCGTCAAAAGACATACTGATAATGCGGATCAACAGTCTGGCTTTTGGCGCTACTTTGATATGCTGTGCGGTTATCGACACCAAGCCATCATCGATAAAGGGGTCCAGAGCGCTAATAGCGTCGGCAAAATAGGCATTGAAGTCGATATCCCATTCGGACTCAATATCGCGAATAGCCAGGTTCAGGTTGCACATCAGTTCCATAATAACCTGACGGCGTAACATATCGTCGCGGTTCAGTAATACGCCTTTCGTGGTTAAGTTAGCCGGTTCATCGAGTGCAGCGTAGTAATCATTTAGCGTCTTAGGGTTTTGCCCATACATGTTATAAACGGCCGATATGGATGAGACACCTAATCCCAGCAGATCCAGATCGCCACGGGTGGTATAGCCCTGAAAATTGCGGTGCAGTGTACCGCTACGCTGGGCAATGGCCAGTTCATCGTCTGCCTTGGCAAAGTGATCCATGCCAATCAGCTCGTAGCCTACTTCACTTAGCGTGGACATGGCTTGTTTCATTAATGCCAGTTTAAGCTCTGCTGAAGGCAACCATTGCTCTTTTATTTTACGCTGTGCGGCGAATCGCTCGGGTAAATGTGCATAGCTAAACAGTGAGACCCGCTCGGGATCCATCGCTTTTACCGCTGCCAGGGTCGTTTTGAAGGTTTCTTCGGTTTGATGCGGTAAACCATAAATCAAATCCAGATTAACCGATGCAAAGCCCACCTCTCGGGCATGTTCCACTAAACCGGCAATATGCGAGGTACTCTGGATCCGGTTGATCGCCTGTTGCACATTAAAGTCGGTGTCCTGCACGCCAATACTGATGCGACGATAGCCAATGGCGGCCAGTTCGCTGATGTAATCGGTATCCACCGTGCGGGGATCTATTTCGATACTACATTCAGCCTCTTCACTAAACGTAAAAGCGTCTCTTAACAGCGCCATTAAGCGTCGGTGCTGGTCTGGCGATAAAAAGCTGGGTGAACCTCCGCCCAGATGCAACTGACTCACGTTGTAGTGGCCAAATGCCGCTGCTCGAAGGGTGATTTCCTTGCTGAGATAATCCAGGTAGCGGTCGGCTTTTTCAGCATGACGGGTAACCACTTTATTGCAGCCACAGTAATAACACAGTGAATGGCAGAACGGGATATGCACATAGAGTGATAAATTCTGCGCCGGACTGGTTTGTGCCGCCGTTAGCAGGGTGGCATCACTCACATCGCTATTAAATTCCAGAGCAGTAGGGTACGAGGTATACCTCGGGCCATTGATGTTGTATTTGTTAAGTAGCGCCGGGTCAAAAAAATCGATAGTTTGCATAGCCTGAATTCATCTGTTTATCGTTATGGGAACCGGATAGTTCCTGATAAGCCGTAGCATACAGACTCTGAGCAAAGACGATTTGATCTCGTTCAATAAAAAGCGGCGAAGAAGGGATTAGTTACCCGGTGAAAGGGAACACCGGGTAACCAACGGCTGTCTTTAAAACTGGGTTCTCAGGGTAATGCCCCAGGTGCGTGGCATGCCAGGGTAAGCCATAATCTTGCCCGCCTGAACCGGCACGTCAAAGCCATTTTTCGCTACATACTCGGTATCAAACAGGTTTTTACTCCACAGAATTAGCTGACTGTCCCAGTCAGGCATTTCCCACATCCAGCTGGCATTTACCAGTTCAAAGCTGTCGAGGTGTTTATAGGGATCGTTGGTGTCATCCATGAAGAGATCACCGGTGTACAGATAATCCACGCGCACCGTGGTGGGGAAGCTAAAGACGTCAATATAATGCTCAAGACCCAGCGTATAACGGGTTTCTGGTTCAAAGCCGACCCTGTCACCGGCCCGTGAACAATAGGGATCTTCAGGGTTTTGCCGGCCCGGATCGTCAATGCCGGTGTGCCAGGTATAGGCAACCCAACAGGTGCCATTGTCAAACTCGTCAAAGGTGGCCAGTGTGCGAGCGAAATTTAATGAGATCTGGGTAGAGGCAACCGGTAACCAGACCAAATCGAATTCAACGCCTTTGGTACCGATACTGCCAGCATTTTGCAGATTAAAGCCCGTCCCGGTAAAGGTGGATGCCTGAAAGTCGTCGATATCCGTTTTATGCAGGGCCAGATTAAAGCGTAAATCGTATGCAGGGAATTCCTGCTTCACACCCAACTCCCAGGCCCGGGAAGTTTCCGCTTTGAAAACCGGGTCGAAGCCAGGCGCTATGCGATCGGTATTGATGCCGCCAGACTTAAAGCCATTCGCCCAGGACAAATATATCAGGCGTTCATCATTGGGCTGGTAACTAATTTTAACCGTGCCGGAAACATTATCATCGGATAAGGATTCCTGCATGGACGGCCGCGGCAGAATGGAAGCCGTATTAAGAAAGTAAAAACCCCAGCCCGGAGTCTGAAACGGTGCGATGGCTGCCAGTGAGTCCGCAGTGGGTATCTGCATAGTGGCCAGCGCCGTGGCGATATCCGTTAAAGCCGGTACCGCGGTAAAGGGGTTAGGAATATCCTGTGGTTGAGTAGGTAAACCATTTATACCTGGCCCAATTTCGCTGAATTCCCCGTTTAGCGTTTTATCTTCGGTGGTCCAGCGGATCCCGGTAGTCAGGGTCCACTGTGGCAGAAACGTCCAGTCTGACTGGGCAAACACTGCATAACTGTCCTGGGTCTGATCGGCACTGTGCGGGAAATCGGTGCCTCCCGGCGTGGCGGGCGCTACCGGCGCTATCAGGCCTCCGCTTAATGTACTGAGCGTATTAATCCCTTCTATAAGAGGTTGGAGTTCGGCAGCGCTGGTGGCAAAAAAGGCTGGAAAATCACCGCCAATCATATTATTGAAATCGAGATCAAGGCGCTGATGGAAATAAAAGACACCGGCAATGGCAGACAATGATGGCGAGGTATAGTGAACCCTGAGCTCCTGAGTCACCGCGCGCTGGGCCGAGTCATTGGTGGTGGATAATAGCTCGCCATCGGAGAAATCAGAGTCGATATAGTCAAAGCTATCAAATTTTCTCAGTGAACTGACAGACACCAGCGACAAGGTGTCGCTGATTTGCCAGTCGATCTCTGCCGACAATCCCCGGTCTTGCATGGCGGAACGCGGCGAGGTGCTGAGCGCCGTGGTGAAGTTGAAATACTGCGCCTGGTTAAAAACACGGCCGCCAATTAATGGCGACGCAATAAGGCTATCGGTACCATACTTACCCGCTATCTCGTTTGCCTGAACGTTACCCTGCCAGGTGAGCGCCGCACAACAGCGCTCGTCGAGCTCGGCATAGTCTGCGATTACCCTCACAGATACGGCATCCGTGGGGGTATATAAGGCTTGCAAACGAAAACCTGAGCGGTCGCGGTTGTTAAGCTCTTTGCCGGGGTGAGTCTGATCGGTTACCCAACCATCACGGCGTGCGGTAAAGCCGCTCGCCCGCATAGCCAGTTCGTCGTCAATCAGGGTGACCGACTTACCGCCGCTTATATTCAGCGTATTGTAATTGCCGGCAGTGACCTGAAAAAAGCCCTGGCCATCAAAATCGGCATTCACGGTATTAATAACTACCGCACCGGAAGGCGTATTTTTACCAAACAAGCTGCCCTGTGGACCTCGCAGCACTTCCACCGACTGGATATCCACTAAATCGTTAATTACCGAGTTCTGGCGGGCGCGATAAACACCATCAACATACAAACCCACGGATGATTCAAAACCAAAATTTTGTGAGGAGGTGCCAATGCCGCGTATCGCAAAGGCGCTGTTAGTGGCGCTCTGACTTTGAAAAGCTGACAGGGTGGGGACACTGCGTTCGATGTCAAAAATATCGAAACTGGCTTTTTCGGCTAACAGTTCTCCGTTAAGAGCCGTAACCGCTACCGGCACTTCCTGCAGGTTCTGAGAACGCTTTTGCGCTGTAACTTCAATGGTTTCCAGGCCGGTTTCTGAGTTCACCGGAGAAGATTGTGCTAACGCGGTGGAGGAGAGTATTGCAGTGGCCAGCAATGACATCGCTGGCACAAATGATCGCGTATTACACGAGGATTTATGTTGTTGCATAGAAAGCTCTGACTTTTTATCGGCAGTAATTGCCGCATAGTGTAGTGACAATTAAGCCAGAGGGGTAGTCAATGAATGCAACAAATTGTGATAACTAATAATTTGAACAGAGTTGAAAGGGACTGACGTTTAGCGACCTGCCTGTTGCCCTGGCATTTGTGGCGCGCCATTTAACGATAAAGCTGCAGCAGGCGCCTGCGTACCGTTAAGTTTGGTGCTTTGTTTGTTATGCTTGAGCAATTGCTCAACTGGCAGACGCGATGTATCGGCCCGTAATTTTTTTACCAGTTGTGGGGTGGTATTGCTTACGAAAGAGGCGTCAGGTGTATTAAGCTCATTAGCCATTACAGTCCCTGTAACAGATGTACAGGATAACAGGGTCAGAATAATCATTTTTGCTTTCATAATACGCTCGCTTTATTGATCTCAGTCAGCAACATCAGCATTACACCTTAGTTGCAGAGTTGAATACACACTGGGAATCATACAATGGTATTTCAGATTATACGTTATTTGCGTAACCGTATGTTTTTAATAATTTAAATTTATTCCTGATAAAGGAAAGGCGCCCTTAGGCGCCCCACCGCAGAGCCCGGAGCTCTGCTACCATGTTGAAATGTTTACATGGCTATCATGAATTCGTTATTAGTCTTAAAGACGGGCGATGACTTCTTTAGCAATGGCGTTGTCTTGCATGCCATTGTCGTTAATCCAGGCTTGCAGTGTTTTACCGTCTTGCTCTGGCTCGCTTAAATCACGGCTTGGCATCTTTTTCACCAGCAGGGTGCCCACTTCAGTCGCGTTATTTTGTAACGCGGTGCGGATAAGGCTCTGGCCGTTACAGGTGATACCTGCATAGTAATCGCGAAGTTTTAAACGGTAGTCAGATTGAACGTCACGCATTTTTTTACGCAGTTCGCCTTTATCATCAGCACTAACGATAGTGCAGATGTTCGCCAGCGCTTCTTCTACGTTAGCGTGAGCAGTAGCGTTAATTCCGAAAGAAGCGGTTAATACCAGTGCAGCAGTTTTAGCAAATTTCAACATGGGGTAATCCTCGTACGTTTTAGCAGTCTTAAAGTTAATTACTATTTTTGTTTGTTTGTTTTGTTGGCACTATTAAAGCGAAATTTAATGCCCGTTTAAACAGTAGGTCTGATACATTGGTATTTAAAATAATACTCTACGTATGGGTTGTTTAAGTATTTAAAATCAATATATTAGAGATTTTTAGGGTGGCCTGAAAAGGAAAAAGGCGCCTTTCGGCGCCTTTCCAATGCAGGGGACTGCTAGGCTCCCTGCAACCATGTTGAACAAGTTACATGGTTATCATGAAAGGGGTCTGACGTCTTAGAGACGGTCCATCACTTCTTTGGCGATAGCATGATCCTGAAGGCCATTATCATTAATCCAGGCTTGCAGGGTCTTACCGTCTTTTTCCGGCTCACTCAGGTCACGGCTTGGCATTTTTTTCACCAGCAGGGTACCCACTTCCACGGCATTATTTTGCAGCGCAGTGCGGATAAGGCTTTGGCCGTTGCAACTAATACCTGAATAATAATCATGCAGTTTTAAACGATAATCCGATTGAACCGCACGCATTTTCTTGCGCAGTTCACCTTTATCGTCGGCACTAACGATAGTGCAGATGTTCGCCAGAGCTTCTTCAACATTGGCGTGCGCAGTAGCGTTAATTCCAAAAGAAGCCGTTAATACAAGAGCAGCAGTTTTAGCAAATTTCAACATGGTGGTAATCCTCGGTAGTTTTAGCAGTCTTAAGGGCAAATATTTTTATTTGCTCCGTTTCGATGATGCTATTAAACCTAAAGTATAAGGCGGTTAATACAGCTAAGGTGATACATTGGTATGCGTTTGAATACTCTTTTTAGAGTTTAGAAAGAAGCGCAAAATCAATGCCTTGAAGTGAAAAAAGAAAAAGGCGCCGTGAGGCGCCTTCTAAATGCAGGGGACTGCTACATTCCCTGCAACCATGTTGAACGGTTTACATGGTTAACATGAAAAGGGGTCTGTGGCCGTCTTACAGACGGTCCATTAATTCCTTGGCAATGGCATGATCCTGAAGACCATTCTCATTAATCCAGGCTTGCAGTGTTTTGCCGTCATTTTCCGGCTCGCCTAATTCACGGCTAGGCATTTTTTTCACCAGCAGGGTACCGACTTCTACCGCATTGTTCTGCAATGCTGTGCGGATCAGACTCTGACCGTTACAGGAAATGCCTGAATAGTAATCGTGTAGCTTTAAGCGATAGTCGGATTGAACCGCACGCATTTTTTTGCGTAATTCGCCTTTATCATCGGCACTAACAATAGTGCAAATATTGGCCAGTGCTTCTTCTACATTAGCACTCGCTGTGCCCGTAAACGCCAGCGATGCAGTTAAAGCAAACAAAGAGGTCTTAACAATTTTCAACATGGTTAGCTCCTTGAAAGATAAAATTTAAATTAGGTTAGGTGGTCAATCAGTTGTTTGTTTTGTCCATTTCATTAAAGCCTTGTAAGTCGCAGCGGTAAATTCTTTGAATAATACATTGTTATGAAGCTTAATACGTAAAACGGCGAAGTGTCGTGTTGGTTGGTTTTTAACTTAATGTAATGAAAGGGATAAATGGTTTTTTGCCAGCTTAGCCGAAATGCTGATAAAAGGGCTTTTGGGCTGTCTGAGAGGTCATTATACAGTGAGAAATAGCCTCGCCTGATGGGCTGCGAGGCTGTAACCTAAGCCACAGTTCAGGCGGCGTTCTGATTTAACGGTGGTGTCAGGAATGCCTGAGCGATATCGATAAGTTGCTGGCGAACCCAGCGATGGGCCGGATCTTCATTGGCACTAACATGCCAGTAAACGTAATAATCGAGAGGTTGCAAGGTAAAAGGAAGCTCGCTGACGGCTAAATTGTAGTGCTTGGCCAGATGGGAGGGTAAGCATGCCAGTAAATCTGTCTTCACCAGCACACTGGGAATGGTTAGAAAATGATGGCTTTGCATGGCAATACGGCGCTGGTGGCCAAGTTTTGATAACTCAACATCGACCTCACTGGCCTGGTCGGGTCGTTGGCTCACCTTTATATGGCCATAAGCCAGAAAGTTCTCCATTGACATGGGGTCGGCAAAAGCCGGATGTTCCGGGCGACCAACCACTACCAGCCGGTCTTCGGCGATTTTGTGTCTGGCCAGGTATTGCTCGGTAAGCGTTTCGCTGTCGGCATAGAAATCAAGCTGTCCGCTGGCCAGGGCATTTACTACCTGCTTTTTATCAATATCATAGTTAGTTATGGTGATAGCGGGTGCCTGCGCTTCAATTTTAGCAATCAAACGGGGAAGAATACTGGCTTCAATGAGATCCCGACAAGCGAACTGGAAGGTCTTCTCTGCGACTTCAGGGTTAAACTCCCGGCTTTGCAGTACACTGGTGCGCAGTAACGAAAGCGCTTGTCTGGCCGGGCCGATAAGATTTTGGGCAACCGGTGTCGGACTCATGGTATGGCCTGTTCTGACAAATAAAGGGTCGTTAAGCAGATCACGAAGCCGGGCGAGCGAGTTACTCACTGCCGGTTGGGTGATGCAAAGGATATCAGCGGCTTTGGTAAGATTACCTGCGGTATAAATGGCATCAAATACAGCAAACAGGTTTAAATCGATTCGGTTTAAATTCATGTAAGAAGTGGCCCAACCAGTTAACTGCACTCATTATTACCATTATTAATAGAAAATCAACATTTCTATCACATTGGTTGATTGTCAGACCAGCTGGGACACTGCTGAGAACGTTGGTTATTCTGTTAGTTTTTGTCTGCGGCTTCTTCGATCTGTTCACCCGCTTTTTTGATATCTTTGCCGAGTCCTTCCATCGTTGCACAACCCGTTGTCATACCGGCAACAGCGATTAATCCGAATAAAAAAAGACGTACATTACGAAACTTCATGGGATGTCTCCAAACAAAATTAAAACTGGTTTCTAACTATCATCGCCAGGACTATTATCGTCTTCACTAGCCGATGGCTGGGAAGCACCGTCATCTGTTTGGCTTTGAGGTAAAACCGAATCGTTAAGCATAGCGTTGAGTTTCTCGCCTCCTTTAGCACCAAAATCCAGCGTGCGAATAGGGAAGGGGATGAGTATATCAGCATCGCTCAATGCTCTCTGAATGGCAACGATTACCTGATGTCTTGCCGCCAGAAAACCCGGTTCGCCCGGGTATTCGATCCAGAACCAGACCAGCAAATTAATGCTGCTGTCGCCAAAGGACTCAGCCCACACGCCGGTTTCTTCTTTTCTGATCACAAAGTCAAATTCATTTACGGCTTTGGTTAACACTTCGGCGGCTTGCTGAGGATCGTCCGCATAGGAAATCCCAACCGGCACTTCAACCCGGCGATGGCCATTAACGCTATAGTTGGTAAGAATATTGCGAAATAAAATCTTGTTGGGAATGATTTCCCGTTGGCCAAAGAATGTCATTACATGAGTGTTGCGAAGGTTTATTGCCTCTACGTTGCCAAATACCCCTTCGGCTTCGATAACATCACCAATCTGAAAGGGTTTACGCACCCCCATTGCAATGCCGGCTATAAGGTTTTCAGTAATGTCCTGGAACGCAAAACCAATGGCCAGGCCCACAATACCGGCACCGGCCAGTAAAGAGGTGACTGTTCCCCGCAGTCCAATAAAGTCCAGCGCAATAAAAATGCCCGCGGTTGCAATGGCCACTTTAATGATGGAGGTGAGCAAGCCGACAATTTGCGTGGAGTCAAAAGTGCGTGACAGAACGCGGTGAGCAAGGTTTCCGACTATTTTGGCCAGCAGGCCAAAGGCCATGGCAATAAAGATGGCCACGGCAATATTAGGCAGGTGTTTAATACTTGCTTCGACCCAGCGCTCAAGCTTTTCATTAATCAGTTGCCAAAAAGTATCGAGATGTAGTGCTTTCATAATTCTCCGCAAACCGCCTGAATGTAACCTAAAATTTGATCTGCAGTGGCTGTTGCAAGCATTGCACCAGCCGCTTTTTCATGTATAACCCACTGAAAGTAATAGTTATATGAGTTTATTTTAGGGGGTGGCAGAGAGCAGTGAGTAAAATTTTCCTGCATAACACGAAAGGATTACTCTGCTGCATGGATTACTTTACAGCCTCTCAGACAAAGAAAAGTGATAGCCCTTTGAGCGCTTTGTGACTTTCGTTAAGGTAAGAAGGTGTATTGAAAACAAGGAAACCCTATGACTGCCAAGTTAAATGAAACTCAAATCGCAGAACAACTGGCCGCATTAAATGCCACTGCAGAAGAAGGTTGCCTATGGCAACGGGACGGCGATGCGATTACCTGTACGTTTACTTTTAAAGGATTTATCGGCGCTTTTGGCTGGATGTCGCAAATGGCTATCTGGGCAGAGAAGCTCAAACATCACCCTGAGTGGTTTAATGTTTATAATAAAGTTGAAGTCAGATTAACCACCCATGATGTGGGCGGTCTCAGCGAACTGGACTTTAAACTGGCGCAAAAAATGAATCGCTATTTTAAATAAAACCGTACTAAATAGTATGCTAAGTGAACGTTGTGGTGGGTATTTAACCGGTTGGTCAAAAAATTGAAACAATTCGCCAAACAGGCCTTGCTAACCTCTAAACCCTATGTATAATACGCACCACTTGAACGGCACAGGGCAACACGCAGTCCGGTTCAACCCAGTACAGACGCGGGATGGAGCAGTCTGGTAGCTCGTCGGGCTCATAACCCGAAGGTCGTAGGTTCAAATCCTGCTCCCGCAACCACATAATCACTGTTTGTTGAAACGAACAGTTGATACCAGAATAAACGCAATAATGCGTCGCAAAGAATATCACGATAAAACGTGCAATGTTTCGGACGCGGGATGGAGCAGTCTGGTAGCTCGTCGGGCTCATAACCCGAAGGTCGTAGGTTCAAATCCTGCTCCCGCAACCACCTTTAAAGCCCTGGCATTTGCCGGGGCTTTTTGTATCCGGCGCTTTCCTAAAATCATCATTTTTCCAGCTTGGGCAGAAACGTGCCCAAATTGTGCCCAAAATTATTTTGTTCTTCAAAAAAATTAATTCGAGTCGTACTCTCATGATAAAGCCAGATGACTGTACTTCTATTATTAAAACAACTTCGTTTAGGGAAGATGCGAATAAGTCCCCGATGTGAGATCATAGCAGCACAGCAAATCACAGCCACTAATGCCCATGAGCCAACAGTTTACCTTCGCCGATAGTGAGTTTTCCAGCAAGCGCCGCCAGACTCGCAAAGAGATATTTTTATCCAGAATGGATAACCTGTTGCCGTGGTCACAACTGCTGGGTGTGATAGAGCCATTTTACCCCAAAGCCGGTAATGGTCGCCGTCCCTATGCATTAGAAAACATGTTCCGCATTCACTGTATGCAGCAATGGTACAGTCTGAGTGATGAAGCGATGGAAGATGCGTTATATGAAATTGCTTCGATGCGTCAGTTTGCGCAACTGTCACTGGATAAAGCGATTCCAGACCGCACCACCATTATGAACTTCCGGCACTTGCTGGAAATGCACAAGCTGACCCGCCAATTATTCAAAACGGTCAACCAATGGCTGTCCGACTGCGGTGTGATGATGACGCAGGGCACACTGGTGGATGCCACGATTATTGAAGCCCCCAGCTCCACTAAAAACAAAAAGAATGAACGTGACCCGGACATGCATCAGACCAAGAAAGGCAATGAATGGCGCTTCGGCATGAAAGCCCATATCGGTGTGGATGCTAAGAGTGGCCTCACTCACACGCTAGTGACCACCGCCGCCAATGAGCATGACCTGAATCAGATGAAGAACCTGTTGCATGGTGATGAGGAATTCATCTCTGGCGATGCTGGATATCAAGGCGCAGAGAAGCGTGAAGAACTTAAAGAAAAGGATGTGGAATGGCTGATTGCTGCGCGTCCCGGAAAAGTTCGGGCACTGAAAAAGCATCCCCGCAAAAACAAAACTGCCATCAACATCGAATATTTAAAAGCCAGCATTCGGGCGAAGGTAGAACACCCGTTCCGGATCATCAAATGTCAGTTCGGCTTTATCAAAGCACGCTATAAAGGGCTGACAAAAAATGACTCACAGTTAGCCATGCTATTCACCTTGGCGAACCTGTTTAAAGTAGACCAGATGTTACGAAGACAGCCAAGATCTGTCTGAAATCCCGAAATGGCCCTGAAGTAGGTCGAAATCCGGCCTAAAACGGCAGTATATTGGCCTAAACTGCAAAATTAGAGTTTAAAAATTAGGCAGGTGATGCTGCGGCTTAACTGAGCGTTAAACTGCGGGACTTATTCGCAGTTTCCTTAGCGGGGAATTTATTAAGATTTGGTAAAGAAAAATGGTGGAGGGGGCAAGATTGACATAATTATTTTTTGGCCAATTAAACTATTATATTTCTGTATGTTAAATTTTATTAGATTTTTCTAATTTTCAATTTTTGTGTCCCAAATGTGCCTCAGCTTGTGTACCAAAACTCAAAAAGTGGATGGTGCGAATCCCGTGCAGTTATCCACAACTTAATTGAAATGGAATAAATACCTATTTACATGCAACCTCTCCAGATTAACCTCAATAGGACTCGTAGATTATATTTTAATCGTGACACGTCCGATTAGTGACATTATAATGTTAGTAAAGGTTAATAAAGAAAGATAAATAACATAATGGTGTCACTATTATCTCCGTCCAAAGCACAAAAGAAGCTTGCAGAGAATGCAAGGGCGAAACGCCTACAAATGGAACTAACCCAAGAAGGGCTAGCCACCCGTTCTGGCGTGCCACTTCGAACGTTGCGGAAGTTTGAGCAAGAAGGCGCTATTTCACTGGAATCGTTCTTAAAGATTTATTTGGTGCTCGGCGGTCTCGATGACATTATTGAAGCCTCTGCCCCCAAAGAATCAGCATTTTCCTCCATTGATGAAGTATTAGATACACCCAGCAAGCCAACACGTAAGCGAGGGACGCGCAAATGAGTACTATTAAGGCCGTTAATGAAATAAAGATTAGCTTAGACTTTGGCACAAAACGCATTTTTGTTGGTCGCCTTGCTGTGCGTGAGCGCAAGGTATACTTTGAATATGAGCGCAGCTTTCTCGATAAGAACATAGAAATATCACCTTTCAGGCTTGCGCTTCAGCCTGGCTTACAGCGCTTTGACCGCAACTTGTTCGAGGGATTACCTGGTGTGTTCAATGACAGCTTGCCTGATGGATGGGGGAGATTGTTGTTTGATCGCTTCGCGCGCACTCAAGGCATTCTACCCGCTGATATTACGCCGCTGGATAGGCTCGCATATATTGGCACCAATGGACTTGGTGCACTGATCTACGAACCAGACTTTAGCTTGGATGAACAGAGCGAAACGATCAGCTTGGATAAACTGGCCCTAGAGGCGCAAGAGGTGCTTGATGGGGAAAGCAGTGATGTTTTACAAGAACTCATCGCTCTGAATGGTTCTTCTGCTGGTGCAAGGCCCAAAGCCCTGATCGGCGTTAACGATAAGCGCGACCATATTATTCATGGCGTGAGTGAACTTCCTCAAGGCTATGAGCCATGGATGGTGAAGTTCTCTAATACACAAGACGGTATTGATGCAGGGGCCATCGAATATGTTTACGCCCTCCTCGCAAAGGATGCTGGCATTGATATGCCAGATGTTCACTTATTCCCTGCGGAAAAAGGCCCTGGATATTTTGCGATTAAGCGCTTTGATCGCATAGGCTCAAAGCGCTATCACATGCACACAGCTTGCGGATTGCTGCATTCAGATTTCAGAACGCCATCTTTGGACTACGAAGACCTTCTGACATTAACGGGCACGTTAACACGCGATGTGCGCGAGGTTGAAAAGATGTTCAGGTTAGCCGCCTTTAATGTGCTCACTCATAACCGTGATGATCACTCCAAAAACTTTAGCTTTTTGATGGATGAAGATGGGCAATGGAAACTTTCTCCAGCCTATGATCTGACGTTTTCTTCTGGTCCTGGCGGAGAGCAAAGCACAACGGTAATGGGGGAAGGTAGAAAACCTGGTGTGGAGCATTTACTAAAGCTCGCTAAAGAGGCCAACATCAAAAAGCCAAGAGCCCTAGAGATAATAGAAAAGATACAGTCCAGCCTGACGCTCTGGCCTGAATTAGCGAAAAAATACGGTGTGAGTAGCGCGAATATAAAGCTTATCAGCACAAAGCATATAACCTAGCGAGTTAAGCTCTACCTCACAGAATACGGATTTAAAAACTGCCTATGCCAGAATAAATTACGGTCCACTTCGCTGAGTTCAGCTTCGTCACAAACTGCCGCCCAGTGTTTTTCAATGGTCGCTTTTTGATGCTCAAAAATCTCAGTCGCTTCTTCCTGGCTCAATAAGAAGTTTGGCGCTGCCGCCAAACAAGTACTAAACGTACTTGCATTTTGACTGCCATGAATAAGCATGGCTTGGCCCTGCTCATTACCTGTTCTGCCTTGAGGGCAGATATCATAGGCGGGTGTGAGCTCTAATTCCTTACCATCCCAGAACGCCGCATGGTTTCTTGCATGATCGTCTGTGTTCCCGCAAAGGATATTAAACAGCAAGCGAGAAAACAGCTCTCTCAGCGTTTCCTTTGGGTCAACAAAGCGGTGGCGAATAATTTCAGCTAGCAACTCATAACTAGCATATCTGGCCATCATATCATCCAGCTCAAACAAGGTAAGGGCAGAGACCATGGACTTTCTCGCCCAAAGCTTGCCTTTTTTAATCCGGTCAAACCGCGCGATTAAGATAACATCTTTTCCGGCCGCTTTTTTCATGAGAACTGGCGCAACGTTCAGTCCGGCCAGCTCAGCTAAACGCATCGCGATAAACTCAGCCTTTACGACGCTGTATAGATCATTGGATGCAGAAAACTTGGCGATATATTTCTTATCCCCCTCCTCAATCAAAGCCTTCGGGCGAGCGCCGCCAATTGAGCTTCCATGATAAAGCGCCTGGTCGAGCTCTGGTGTCAATGGAACCCCTTTCTCAACGCGCTCAGCAGATTCCAAAAGCTCTTCCATACTGACATTTTTCGCAAATCGCGGAACATATTCAGTGGGGGAGAGCTGGAAGTCTAAAGCCCCTATTCGATCAGAGCCTGACTCAAGAAGATAAGTAAGTTCATCGAGTGATGCGGTATCAATATCTTGCCCTTTGGTTCCGTGCTTTTTATTGATGATAACGCGCCGCCCCCAAGCATCGGGCGCGGAGTCGCGTATACATCCAGGCATCATTAGCCCCTCCAGATTTGGGATAAACCCAGATTTGAGTGGCAGCTCAGGCTCATAAATTGGAATTGCGCGCGGAGTATCATTTATCCGCGCAAGATAGCTTTTACCGTAGTTGAAAAACAATCGATCCCCGTCTGCCTCAATCTTACCTGCAACAACAGGCTCGGTTTCACCTGGCAACCAGATCCAGACAAACGCTTCTGTATATTCACGCTTAGAAGTCATCATCTACCACCTTATGTGCTTTATGAACAGCTTTGGGAAGAAGTGAGAGCTTTTCATTACTGCGGTTAATCTCTCTTCTAATCGTGGTCAGCGACTGCGATGTATCAAAGAGACTCACGCCAACAATGGTGGCCACCTCAAATACTGCGCCTATCTCACATCTCAAATCCGCTTTTTCAATACGCTGGAGCATGCTTCTGGATATACCTGCGCGATCAGCGACTTCTTGTGTCGTTAGCTTTTGCTCTATACGCGCGCTGCGAATAAGGTTTGCGAGCAAGCGAATGGCTTCTTCGGTATACCTTGAATATGTACGTTTAACTGACTTACGCATGATTTTGACCTATATATAACCCATAATTCCGTAAAATGGTTTATGTATGAATCATAATAGGCTTTTCTTGAAAGTATTGTCAAACTTTATTTGGTTTATATATAACCCATTTAACTATTAAATGATTTACACATAAACCATTTTTGTAAATTCGCTTAAAGCAGCTCATTTTCCAAAAGTTGCCTCGCCCTATTCACCGCATCGATTTGATGAACGCGTTCTTTGTATTCCATCTCAAGGCGCTCAAATATCGGAATGATTTTTATCAGGGCTTTTTTGATCATCCTGCATAATTTCTTCACAATTTTTAGCGACAATTTTTCTAACACAATGTCTGTTGGTATTAACACGTGCCATGAATAACCCGGCTCGTTTTGTATAACCAGTGCCTTTGATTTTAGTTTCGGTCTTGCGACCAAATCCCCTCAGGTTCTCTGCATTGAACTGAGGGGGCTTTTCAACAGCTATAGATTATAATTCTCGCTAAATTCACCCCCTTTTTCTTTTTGCCTTTCAACGAAGGCATGCTCCACTGACAGACCTGTCCAAGTCAGAACAATCGAAATAATGCTGAATAAAGAGGATGTGTAGATGGCAATTAAGCGAAAGGGGAAGGCTTATACCATACCCACAGGGCGCGACTTTCATGCCTTCTGAACTGCAACAACCACTTCTTTATCAGACGGCATGAATTCTCGCGCTGAGTGAGTAGTTATCTAGATGGAATGGTATTAACCATTATCTCGTTAAGGCATTAACAGGAGAGGGCATGGGAAACGATGAAACTCCTGCTCGTGGTGTGAGTGAACTGGGGTTAGCAAATCAACCCCAGTTCGGCCTTGTAAGTGAACCGTTTTCTTTTTGGGTAAAGTTCGTGTTTACCCGCTGCAATGGTGTACTTAAAAACGGTAATTAAGATTTACACCAATCGTTCTTGGTGCAGTAACGAAGCGACGATAAGCCGGAAATACATAAGTTGTTTGGGCGTCATTCTCGAGATTTCTTACCCAAAATCCCACCGTCCAGTCATCGAAAGACTCATATCTTACGTTTAGATCGCTACGGGTATAGCTTTCCTGCTGTGCGCCGGGTAGATAGTACTCTACGGTCGTGTAGTAATCGCTGGAATAATTCGATGTCACACTGGCTACAATAGTCCCATTTTCCAGTTCCCAGTTATGTTCATATCCTAGCATCGCTGTAAATGCCGGGGCATTAACCATATCCCGCCCCGCTAACTGATAAGGGCCACCTGAAACAAAAGGATTTACAGGTAATTCAGTTTCACCATACTCGGTTTGCAGCGTGGTTGCTGAGGCGCTAAGTCGACCGTTTTCTGACACTAGCCACTCAAGCGTGACTTCGGCACCGTATATGGTGCTATCACCCGCATTCAGCGCATAAGGGAATATGGATACTTCACCGGTTTCAGCCACAGGAATCGTTTGTAGTGACGGTACCTGATAATTTTTGTAATCATAGTAAAACAGTGCTGCATTCAATTGCATGTTATTGTTTAACAGTGTGTTTTTTGTTCCGATTTCGTAGCTTATTAATTCTTCCGGAGCAAACACGGTCACCGGAATAGTCGTATTAACGCCGCCTTGTTTAAAGCCAGATGCAGCATGGGCATAAATCAGTTGATCTTTTGATACATCATACTCAACGCCTAATTTCCAGGTCGTTGAATCGTCTTCAGTAGACTGTGATTGCATATCCACCAGAGCACCGTCTGGTGAAAATAATTCATAAGCACTCTCCCGTGTGTCATTACTGAATCTCAGACCTGCGGTGATTCTGAACTGCTCCGTTACAGGATAGGTTGCCTGGCCAAATACTGCCTTGGTTTTACTTGGGGCAAAAGCCTGGTTGTATAAATAAGTACCACCAGACAAGTCGAGTTCCTGACCATCTCCGCCAATATCTCCCTGGCTGCTCAGATAATAAAGTCCAACCATCCAGATGAGCGGCGAATCGACAGGCGAATTAAAGCGTAATTCCGCTGTTTTGTATGTGGCGTTTCCAGTACCTTCTGTGTAGCAATCAGGCGTACCGCAACCAAAGAAAACATCAGGATCGGCGATGCCAAATAAATGGCTGGTACGTTCAAGGTTTTCGTGTTCTGAATAGGCCGTTAATAAACTGATACTTGCCCAGTCAAGATCTGTTGATAAGTCGAGAGACCAGGTGTCTGATTTGCGCAGCATATATCCTGGCAGGTGGTATTGGTCGTTCTCCCATGGATCACTACTGTCATTTACTGCCCATCCTTCTGGTGCAAACGCTCCTAGAAACGGTGGGAAGGTAAGATTGCCTTGCCAACCCTCTACAGGAACGGTATTCGCAGCATTGCCTTCAAATTCAGAAGTTTCATATTTTAGCAGAGCACGCATGTCTTCACTGGGCTGAAACAGCACTTTGGCGCGAGCTCCCCAGGTATTGTCTTCCATGCTGCCATCACTGATATAGCCGTCCCTATCGCTGTTGAATCCAGCAATTCGTATTGCGATATCATCGGTTAGCGAAATGTTTACCGCCCCCTCGAGGCGGCGTAACTGATAGTTACCGACTTGCGCGGTGATATAGCCTTCAGTACCGCCTAACTGAGGATCGCGGGTAATCACATTCATCGAGCCACCTGATGCATTGCGTCCATACAGCGTACCCTGGGGCCCACGAAGTACCTCTATACGTGAAATATCATAAGTACCAGACTGAACAGATTCGGTACGACCGGTATAAACGCCATCGATCAATGTGGCAATGGCAGGATCGGCGAAGGCAGGATCGATTTGCGAGCCGACACCACGAATGAACACTTGGGCGCCCTGAGCAATCCCCTGTACTTTTACACCAGGTACGCCTTCGATGGCCTCATCATAAGAGGTACTACCCTGGTTAGTAATAGCATCACCACTAATCGCTGTGATGGCAATGGCGGTGTCATTAATACTCTGAACACGTTTTTGCGCAGTGACTTCAATGACTTCTAAGGTTTGATTGTTTTCTTCTTCTGGCACTTCGCTTGATTGCGCTAATGCCAGCATTGGATTAATCGCAGTCATTACACTTAGTGCGATGAGTGATGGAGAATATATGTGCTTCATTTCAGTGTCCTGTAGGGGCTTGTTATGTAATAAGTTAATTGGCGGCGGTGACAAAATCTGACTTCACCAAATGCCATTCTTGTGTCCTATAGTGCTAAATCCATTCCGCTTTCAAGCGTTGTCGCCAGACAGCGCTATTCACTAGCGGTTACTTGATTTGCTTTAATAACTAAAGGTTTCCTCAAATGTGTAATAGGGTTGTGGAATTTGAGGGTAAATGATTGATGGCCTTTCTGGTCTGTATGCCGGGTACGAATATTCCGGTGATGAAAACCCTGGTGGCATTTCACCGTCTCGTTCGCCAGCCTGAACCATGCCTTTCTTTTCAAAATCCAGCCATTTATCATCCAGCTTAGGGGTAAAGTCATAGGCCATCTGAAGATGCCAGATTTTCCAGACTCCGTTTTCTTTTATAAAATCTGCCGCGTATTTTTCCCAAAAAAACGTGCCATTGACTTTGACATTCTGTCCGTCAATTTCTGTCATTAATCCCATTCCTGGTGAATACCAGATCCCTTTGGCAGTTTTGCCGTCACCAGCGACTTCGATTACGGGAGTCGTATTGGTATGCATTGCCCATTCATGTCCGGCACCAAGATTTTCTTCCGTTACCTCAATATCAGGGTTTACTTTTGCCAGCTTTTCGAGAGCGTTTTGGCGGTTTTGTTGGTTAACTTTGCCGTAGGCATTCTTAATGGTTTCAAAGCCATTCATAACCCAAATCGGGCTGGAGAATTTAGCCGTTTTGGCATTTGGGCCATATTCATCCACCCAGATTGCAGCCATTTCCTCTAAATTGACGCCTGCGGCGTGGTAATAAGCATGTTTACTCATTACATTTTGTACTTCCCACATGGCCAGGGCGCGCTCTGCGGCTTCAATTCGCGGACGGGTGTCCATTTTTGCGCCCATTTCACGGTCAAACTGCTTAAATTCAGCCAGTGTTAGTTTGCCGTCACCATTGATGTCAATGCCCGCTGGCGCAGGTGCATTATCATAATCAGACTGGGTAACATAGCCCCGGCCATTTTCAAACATGTTAAAAGAAGACACTGGCGCTCCGGCGCGCTGCCACTCGGTGCGCGACATTTTGCCATCACCATTAGTGTCTACACTGGCAGTTACAGCCGAGAAGTCCGGGTTGGGCCCGCCGCTTGGCGGGGGAGGTGTCTGTGCGGTGGTTGTTGCGCAAGCACCAATCAGAAACGTCATTGCTATTAAGCTGGAGAGTTTCGTGCGTCTCATAAGGCTTTATCCTTCTGGTTAATATATGCTGGACACAAAGTGCTACCGACAATCGGCGTACTCAAAGGTGTCGTTCAATGTTGAATAAGGTTCGGGCAGGCGCGGAGTTAATGATTGCCTGCGGGTCGGGCTGTATTCTGAATACAGCGTTTTACTGATGGTCGGCGGTGGAATGTCCAGACCTTCAGCACCTGGTCCGGGTCCCATTTGCTGGGCGCCGCCTTCAGTGCCCATGGCGGCAAGGTCGCCTGAATGTTGTGGTAGCCCTTCACCAAGCGGTGCAGCCCAATCAGTGGCGACCTGAATATGTAAAAAACGCCACTCGCCATCTTCTTTGATCAGATCGACAAAGTACTTTTCCCACATATGCATACCCTGAGCGGACAGGCCATCAGTACTCGCCAGAATAACCCCGGGGGTATACCAGAATGCTTTGGCAGACAAGCCATCTTCAGCGACTTCTATAATGGGAGTGGTGAGTAAATGCCAGACATTGTTACCAATATAGCGGTTGGTTTGCATGTCGTTTTCAATATTGGGGTTGGTCTGACTCATTAAGGCAAGCTGAGCCGCCTGCATCTGATAGTTAACCTCAACGTAGTATTTATTGATGATGTCGCGACCTACCCAGCATCCCTGGTTTTGTGCCCAGCGGATATCGTCTCGTTTCGACCATAGAGACAGCTCAAGTTCGTTTCGCCCAATCGCATGATACATTGCTCTACGCGACATCAGGTTTTGGATCGCGTTAACAGCCAGCGTTCGGTCGAGCTCTTTTTTTACGTGCAATAATTCTGTTTCAAGCGCTGTTTGGCACCCGGTTATAAGCAGTGCAACTAACAACAGTAATAAACGAACATTAGCAGGATATGGCATTTTAAATCCTCTTCCGCATCATTAAAAATAGGTTTGGGAGCGCTCCCATATTTATCGAAAGTCACTCCAGGTAAAATGAATTGTATAGAGAAAAGGATGTTTTAAAAATTATTGCTACAAATGATATACATTTGATTAACAAATAGTGTTGCTTGATACCGCAGATTCAGCCACTTAGTGGCTATTTTTTACCGCTGAATTTCTGATGATTAACTGGCCGGTATAATATTCCGCCTGATTGTCTAAGGGTTCGCCATGCAGGGCAGTCAGTGTGTAATCAACCATTCTGGAAATAATCTGATCGAGTGGGTGAGCATAGGTAGTAAGCTCAAAAGCGGGCCATGAAGCAATAGCAACGTTGTCAAAGCCAACAATGGAGATGTCGCGGCCAGGAATTCGCCCAAACTCTTCTTTACAGACCTGTAAACAAGCCAGGGCCATATGATCGTTTATGGCAAAAATGGCTTCCGTTTGTGGCTTTTTTTCTAGTATTCGGCGGGTCGCTTTGGCGGCCCCGTTAAATGTATATTCACCAGATACCTGCATAACCTGTGAGAAATTAAACTGTTCGCAGGCGTGTTGAAATGTAGTGGCCCTGCGTATATTGGCCGAGCTGTTAGCAATACCGGATATGAGCGCAATGTGCTGATGACCAAGGTGGTTAAATAAACTGGCGATGTCTTGTGTGCCTGCGACATCGTCAGTACTGATACATTTAATGTCACCCTCCAGTGTCACATTATTAAACATAATGGTAGGGATGCCGGCATCAATACACCCCTGCGCAATGACTTCTGCGCGGTTTGATGAGGCAAAGATGACCGCATCGAGACTGTGGTTCATAATTTCTTCAAGGGTGGGGTCGCGTTTGCTTTCACCGTGGGTGACAAATAACACCAGTCTGAATCCCACATCAGCAAATTTATCAGACAATTTTTGCACAAACTCGGGGTATAACTGGTTATCCAGATAGGTAATTGCAACGCCTATCAGATAAGAACGTTGCATTGTTAATGAGCGGGCTATTGGATTGGGGCGGTAATGCAGTGTCTTGGCCGCAGCGATAATGCGATCCCTGACGGCCGGAGCAACAACGCCTCCATTGAAGACACGGGACACGGTTGATTTTGATGTTTGCGCTAATTTCGCAACGTCACTGCCAGTTGGTCTTTTGGGCGGCTGCAGTTGACCTTTTTTAGTGCCTTTCGTCATATAAATCTGAGTCCTTGGATAAAGCCTGTGATTGCTTTGTTCAGTACGTTCATCTTATTAAGATACATCATGAGCGGACATACCTAAACGTAGATTATTGTCGATAGTTTATAAATGCTTGCCTATTTAACTTATTGATAAAGCGTATCCACATAAGCAATTTGTGATCGATGCGACTGCCTCTACACTCGAAACTATTCCTACTTGTTAATTACTCGATAATAATTGGTTAAGGAAAAGATTCAAGTTAAATTGGGAACGCTCCCATTTATGCTTGGTAACAATTATTTTTACAGGTTCATATTTATGCCATCAAATAAAAAAGCCGGCACGTTGCAGGGGGTAGTACTTATTCTGCCTATAACGTTAACCGTCATGGGGGCGGTTTTATTAGCGCCAATTATGCCAAAGCTAATGGAAGCCTTTGATCACATTGATAATGCGAACTACTTAGTCCCTATACTGATATCGATTCCTGCTTTATGCATTGCCGTTGGCGCGCCGGTTGCGGGGGCGCTTGCCGATAAAGTAGGGCGCAGAAAGTTACTTATCTGGTCTATAGGACTGTACACCCTGTGTGGCGTTATGCCTTTAGCGCTTAGTAGCTATCTACCATTATTACTATCCCGCATCGGCGTTGGGATATGTGAAGCTATCATCATTACGTGCAGTACTACCCTTATTGGCGATTATTTTGTTGGTGAGCAACGAGACAAATGGCTTGGTAGTCAAACGGCTGTAGCATCATTCAGTGCGATGTGTTTATTTCCGCTGGCAGGATTACTCGGTGCAGAGTTTGGTTGGCAGGGCCCCTTTGCAATATACGGGCTTGGCTTCTTTATGATGCTGGGGATATTACTGTTTACCTGGGAAGTAACGGAAGAGCAAGGTGACAAGGCTGTTGGACAACATTTAACACAGCAGCAACAAAAGATGCCGTGGGGGCACCTGTTAAAAGTGTGCTTATTTACCCTGGTAGGCGGCGTGATGTTCTACATTCTGCAATTTCAATTAAGTTCAGCCCTTGCGACTTTTAATATTAACGACCCGAGTAAAGCCGGGTGGATGTTGTCGGTAGCGAGTATCGGGGTACCTGTTGGGGCAATCGCTTATGGATTTGCCCGCCATTGGATGTCACTGCGGGCCTTAATCATTACCGAATTTGCCATGCTCGCTCTCGGTTTTTGGGGGATGGCGAGCGCTTCGAGTCCACAAATGCTGGTTGCTTCGGGGCTATTAAATCAATTTGGTGCAGGCATGATGCTACCAACTTTACTGACCTGGGCAGTTTCATCCCTGTCGTTCAGTATTCGAGGAAAAGGTACTGGTATCTGGCAGTCCACCTTCGCGATTGGCCAGTTTGCCTCCACACTGCTCTTTGCGTTTGCGTTAAGTATGGTGGGGCAGGATAACTTTATGGAAACGTTTAAAGTCTTCTCTGCTATTGCATTTATTATGGTTTTAGTCAGCGTGTTCAGTGTTCAGAAAAAAGCATCTCACAGTGCAACCAATTCGATTGATGAGGCCGGATGAATGAGTAAAGGCTGCATAGTTTCTTCACAGTTACCACATAGTGTACTGAGTGAAGCAGGATATTTATTTGTTACAACCATGGTATCGAAACTGGCTTTATAAGGTGCGTGAAGCAGAACCTCGCACTATCAAACACAACACAAAAGTAAAATGTTAAAAGGAAAAACAATGATGTTATCGAAACAGTTCAGGACCACTGCAATGACAGCAATGCTGGCTGCCGGTTTACTCAGCATAGGTGCCGTTAATGCTTATGCTAAAGAGGCTCCCGTCATCAGTCATGGTGAACATGCCTATATTGCACTGCAAGTACAAAATACGATGAGTCGGCATGCTTATTATCATGCCGCTGGCATGAACCTGGAAGAAGTGGATCATCTGTGGGTAAGTCGCGACGGAAAACATGCAAAAACGGCTGCCTTTGCCAGTCCTATGTGGGTTATGTCGGGCATAGAAACAGTTCGAAATGCTTACGGTAAAGAAAACCAGGCGAACCGGGAAAAAGCACTCAAAGCGATTCAGCAGGTGGTTCCGGATTTAAAGTTTGAGGAAGCCAACCTTGGTGCGGGTCATGAATGGGCCATGCACACAAATACTACCCCCATTATTGAAGTTGCCGGAGACGGTAAAACAGCAAAAGGCGTGTGGTATTCACCAGGTATGGGGTTGATGGCGTCTGTTCAGGGCGATGATGCTCAAATTAACAGCGTCTTTTTCTGGGAAAAGTATGCAGGGGATTTCATTCTGGAAGATGGCAAATGGAAAATCTGGCATTTACAAATGGCTTATGATTTTACACCAGGTCTGCCAAAAGAGATGACCGATGCTTTTGCTGTCATTAATGGTGAGGTGGACAATACCGCAGACACTGGCCCTATGCGGGAAGCTGGTGAAAGAATGGGGAGTTTACCACCGGGCTTTTTAAAGCCGGCTTATTCTTACCCGATTTATTCACCGGCACGTCCAGGCTTGATCTATCCGCGTTTACCAGAGCCGTATTACACGTTTTCTGAAACCTTTTCCTACTGCAATTGTGATGATTCCAGTCGTCCGGACAATTCGGCGACAATGGGAATTGTGGATTTAAAAGAATAATTGATGTGATAAAAACACAGCAACAAGCTGATTACAGCGTTCGCCATACTGAATAAAGTACTGTATCCACTTTTTATGAAGACTACACTGCAAAAGTGTTGGCAACCAGTAATCCAGCTTGTTAGCAGTGGAAAACTGCCATTTCACTTAGGGGTTGGAGGCAAACTCACCACGGCAATGATTTTTACCGGATTGTTGCCAGTGGTTTTGGCTGGACTGGCTACCCGAATCACGTTTGAACAAGGGTTTAGTGATTATTTAAATGAGCGGGGTATTCTTCAGATGGATACCATTGAACCGCTATTGATCCAACGCTTTCAAGGTGAGGGTAGCTGGCAGTTTTTGCTAACAACTCCCAGTGAGTGGTTTCGGATTATTGGCTATCCGTCCAATGATTCTAACGTTCCGCCAATTGGTACACCGGTGCCGGCTAATCAGACTCACTTCGATGAAAGTGGATCTGGACTGCGACTGGCACTGTTTGATAAACACGGGCAGTTTATTATTGGTTACCTGGATAAGCGCGAGAATGCGGTTAAGCGGGTCCTTAAGTCCCATGGGCAGATCATCGGCTTTCTTACTTATACGCCCGGCGAAAGTATTGTCTCTCAGGCAGAAGTCACGTTTAAAACCCGCCAGTATCTGTCAATGCTGATAATTGGTTTCATCAGTGTCATCATTGCTTCGCTGGTGGCGATTTTACTTAGTCACCGATTTATCAACGCATTACTACCAATCCGAAAGGTGCTCGCAGAGTTGGCAAAAGGTAATTTACTGGCCCGGCTCAATCTGCAGTCCGATGATGAAATTGGAGATTTAAGTGCCGATATAAATCATCTGGCAAATGCTTTGGATAAAAATGAGCGTGTGCGGCGAAACTTAATGGCCGATCTATCCCACGAATTGCGAACGCCTATTGCAATATTGCAGGCAGAGCTTGAAGCGATGCGCGACGGAATAAGAACGTTGAGTCAGGACTCCCTGCGTTCTTTACACGCCGAAGTGCGCACGTTGAGTGTGCTGGTAGACGATGTTTACGAAGTAACATCCAGTGATGTTGGCGCATTAAATTATAAGATGCAGTCTGTTGATGTACTGGATGTTCTTGAATATACCCTCCATGCCTTTGAAAAACGTCGTCAGCAACGTGGCATTTCTCTGCGTTATACCTCAGCCGGGGCAGAAGGCATGATTAATGGTGATGAAGGGCGGTTAAACCAACTTTTTAATAACCTTATCGAAAACTCAATGCGTTATACCAATACCGGTGGAAAGCTGAAGATTCAGACTTTTATCAGAGAACGGGTGATAGAAATTATCTTCTGGGATTCTGAACCGGGTATCGAAGGGACCACCTATGAGGCTATCTTTGAACGCAGCTTTCAGGGACGTCAGCGACTCGACACTGGTCGTAAAGGAAACGGGTTAGGTCTGACGATTTGCCAGAATATCATCGACGCGCACCGTGGCGAAATTAAAGCAGGGCCATCGCCTTTAGGTGGACTGTGTATCAATATAAAATTACCCAGGATTGAAATATGACGTTATCTTCCAAGTCAGACACTCAGGCTGCGACGATTTTACTGGTAGAAGATGAGATGAAACTCGCCAGTGTAGTAAAGGAATATCTTCAATCTGACGGACATGACGTCATTGCCGTAACCGAAGGGCGGCCAGCTATCGCACTGGCAAAATTATCACTGCCAGCGGTAATTCTGCTGGATCTTAACCTGCCAGATTTGGACGGAGTAGATGTCTGCAAGCAAATCAGGGAATTCAGTTACGCGCCCATCATCATGTTAACCGCGCGAACCGAAGAACTGGACAGGGTGATAGGGCTTGATGCCGGAGCCGATGACTATATCTGTAAACCTTTTAGCCCCAGAGAACTATTAGCCAGGGTAAGAGCCATATTACGTCGTATCCAGCAGCCGAAAGATCAACCGCTAGTGCCGGGATTACACATCGATGAAGAGGCTTATATCGCACGATACAAGGGCGAATCCCTCCAGTTAACCCCCGCTGAATTTCGTTTATTAAACACCTTGATGAGCACGCCCGGCAGAGTGTTTTCCCGAACTCAGTTACTCGACCTGTTGCACGATGATTACCGGGATATTACCGACAGGGCTATCGACAGCCATATCCGTAATCTGCGGGCAAAACTCAGAAAAGCCTACGAGGGTGAAGAGTTAATCCGTTCTGTTTATGGGGTCGGCTATAAATTTGAAAATTAACCAGGCCTACGTTTATCTCTGACAGTTTGAAGTTTGGAGGAAATAGCTTTTCAATATTACGCGATTTGAGAACCCACGGCTAAGAAGTACAGGCGGCCAGCCTGATTTTGCATTTCACTAAATTTTTATACTCCTCATAGCATGGGTACTTTTAGCTAAGTGAAAAAATTTGATTTATCTTGACTGTTTCGGCTTGTTTTCAGGTCTATTCTGGTCGATTTGTCATCATTAGTATGGTTTATTTGTGTTGGTTATGATTGAAATTGATTAAATGGATTTGGTTTTTTGTTAATCAGGTGTTAGTTTTAATCTTGTGATAATGAAAGTTTAATTTGTCTGAATCAAATTCCGGTCTTACCGTTATTGACCATACGTAAATAGGTAATCGCCCTCGATTCGGTAATCGTTTTCTTTTTGCTTCACGGATATTACTTTGGTTGAGTTAAGCATCTAATGGTTATTTTTATAGGCCAACTATACACAATCCTCGGTTTGCCAATTACGTTAAATTTAGAGATGTCCCAATGTTAGGAAAGAAATTATTTCAGTCAGGTTTGACTATCGCTTGTTCTCTGTTTCTTTTGTCATCTTGTGGTGAGCAGCAGGGAGAAACACCGCAATTGCCGGTCGTTGAAAGTCCTTTATCAAAGACAGTCCTGGCGCACTTTTCAAACCCGTCCTATCAGGATAAGCCCATGGTAAGGTTATGGTTTCCGGATGCGGGAGCAGGCCTGGATGCGCATAATACGATTGCAACACAAATTTCAGCGCTGGCTGAGGCAGGGTTTGGTGGTGTGGAAGTTACTATGTTAGCCGATGGCGCTGATTTTAATAATGAGCAGGCGGCCATTGTGGGCTGGGGAACACCTGCCTGGCGCAATGTGCTTAAAACCGTTCTGAAAGAAGCGGCCAAAGTAGAGGAGGGTTTTCAGGTGGATTTTACCATTTCACCGCACTGGCCCCTCATTATCAATACCATAGACCCTAACGATGAAGCCGCTTCTCAGGAGATTGTCGCTACGGTTATGCCTCTTTCTGATGCGCTATTAGCAGATGATTTAATCGCCATAACGTTACCTGAAACCAAACTTCACGACCACACCACAGCGCTTGCCAGCGCTCCATTTTTGTTTACTGACAAGCTCATTTCCCTGTCTTTAATCAAAACAGGAGAATCCCGTACCGGTGAAAACGAAGTGTATGCTTTGACGTCATTGCATGATCTTACTTCGCAGGTCATTGAAGACAAGGAAAATGGCTATGCGGCCGGGATCCCTGACCAAGCAATGGCCGAAAAACTGGGCATTGATTATCAGGACGTTATCAGGCACTGGGGGAATGAACCGGCCGCCCATGCAGATCTGTCACAAAGCTTTAATGGCAAGGTAGACAAGGAAGGGAACCGGGCACGAATGCAGGACTGGCAGTCTGTCTATCAGATTGATGCTGAGTTAGTGAAAGAGGCTGTAAAAGGCGATATCAATCAGTATCGGCTGATTGCAACTTATCGTCGGGGAACCGGACAGGTAATGTCTGACGGCGGTTTCGGTGGTATCGCACCGATGATGCACAATCGCCCGTATACCACCAATTATTTTGATAAGCGTGGTATCCACGCAGTGAGTTGGTTTTGGGAAAACCGCTTGCTGGATGACGAACTGCGCGCTTTGATGGCGGCCAACAAAGGCGATATTTTTGAAGATTCCATCGAGGCTTTTTCTGCCAGTCAGTTCTGGAGTGGCGATATTTTTGAATACCTGATAACTAATAACGTTGAATCGGCTCAGGCTTACCCGGTGGCTATTGCGATGGGTAAAGATGCTTTTGTTGAAACGTCGCAGGCGATTGCAATAACCGCAGATTTTGCCGGTGTATTGGGTAAGCTTTATGAAACCGAACATCTGCAGGAAGCTAAAAAATGGACCCATTCCTTTGGTTACGGTTATCGCGCACAGGCTCGCGGAGTTACCGGTGTCGATGAATTTAAGTCAGCAACCATTGTTGATGTGCCAGAGGGAGACAATGGAACCAAAGGGGATGGTATTCGCTCCTTATCCGCAGCAGCGCATGCGCAGGGACATCCGTTTGTTTCAATGGAAGCCGTTACCGGGTTCGGAAATATGCAGCTCAACTGGGCCGATGTGATCACTGAAGTAACCCAAAACTATTCTAACGGTATCAATCACGTAATCTTGCATGGCTCTCCTTATAATAAAACCTGGAATGGGTTTACCTCAGACTGGCCTGGCTGGCAGGCTTTTGGTAATAATTTTGCGGGAACATACAGTTACCGCCAGATTTACTGGCCGGATGTGACCACCATTAGTCATTATATGGCTCGTAGTCAGAGTATTCTTCGTAACGGAAAGCCTCAGATTGATTTGATATTCGTTGGTCAGGGCGAAGGTAACCGTTATCAGGGGTTGCTGGACAAGGGGTATTCTTATCACGTGGCATCAGAAGCCTTATTGTCGATGGAAAATCTATTTGTAGATAACGCCAGATTAATGCCAGACCGGGCTGCTTATAAAGCACTCATTGTCGATACTAATCAAATTCACAATGAAGCCGAGCACCTGGCACCTGATGGTAAATCTCTTGGCCCTGAAGGGGTTGCCAAAACGCTGGCGTTTATTGAAGCAAATGCAAAGAAAGGGGTGGCTTTACACCAGTCATCACTGGAATCGATAATCTCACTGGCTAAAAACGGTTTGCCAATTGTATTTATCAACTTTGATGGTGCTAAAATTGATTTACCCGAAAACGAACGGGTTAAACTCAAAAACACATTATTTAGTTTAGATAATGTAGTGAATATTGATACAGCTTCTGAACTATTGCCCGTCCTGAGTCACTTATCGGTGAGCCCTGAAGCCCAATATGAAGAGGAACAACTCGAATCCACGCTTTATGTTGATGCCGAAACCAGCAGCCGGTATTACTACCTCTACAACAATACCCATCCCACGAATAAGGGTATGTTGAAGGTTGGTCAGAGCAAAAAGTACCATACAGGTGAAGCAACAACCGCCAGTATTAAATTAACCGGGAAAGGGCTGCCGTATTTCCTCGATCTGTGGACAGGAAATATTACACCGATTACAGACTTTACCAAGGCGGAGGAAAACGTAGCACTCGACGTCACCCTGTTTGGTGGAGAAAGTGTTGTGGTTGCTTTACTCACCGGGGGCGACATTCCCTCTGTAGAGCAGACTGGCGATCTTGCTAATGCCATAAAAGGTGACTGGCGGTTTAAACAACGCTCAGAAATATTTGACAATAAGACACCTTTATCAGTTGCACAGTGGACACTGACACTACACAGTTATGGCCCTGCAGAGGATAGTGAGAATAGCCAGTCAGCGTTTGTTGAAGGCTACCCGCTGGTCCAACCGTTGTTAAAAGATCCCAGTAAACACAAAGTCACCCGGATTGATTTAGGCAAAGTCGAACTGGGAAGGTGGGCTGATATCAGCTTAACAGCTGAGCAACAACAATTGCTGGGCGTTAATGCCATGTCTGAAGTGTCAGGAATTGGTGTTTATTCAACTACTATGACACTGGATGAAGTGAAACCAGATTCACTACTTATGTTCAGTTCTCTGCAGGATCAGATCACTGAGGTAAAAGTAAACGGCGTTAGTTTTAGTGATATTAATGTTATTGCTGGGGTAGTGGATATTACCTCTGCTTTGCAACAGGGGGATAACAGCATTGAAATTAAATTGGTTTCGGGCCTGTTTAACCGGTCGTTGGCAAGCGGAGCTTCGGTATTTACTGCCACGCCAAGACAAATTAATGGTAAATCTCCTATCGATTACGGACTGACAGAAGTTACGTTGGTTGTTCCCTGATACCAGCACACTGGTGCGGCCCGTATTCGGGTCGCAACACGTTGTTTTTGCTGACCTGGCGCGAGGGAATGCTTGGCAATGCCCACAAATAACAAATAGAGTCTATTTGGATTTTAAATTTTCAATTCATTAACAAAATAACTACCCTCGTCGTATCTGACAAATAAGTTTGGTGGTGTTCACCAGTTGATTGAAAACTGCAGAACCGCCTGAATAACTAGCTTGGAGTAAAACATGTTCGAACCATTTCCCGGGAATTATGTCTGGAATTTACAGGTTAATCTGGCTCTGATTTGTGGCGGCAACCACGGCGAAATTGACGAGGCCTGTCGTCCAATAAAAGAAGCAGCAGCCAATGGTGAGGATGCTGGCACTGCTTTGTTGTTCGACAGCTGGATAGCCGTAGCGAAACAAGTTGAAGAAAACGCCCGTCAGGACGAAGAGGCCGGTTATCTGCTGTCCGCAGGCACCAAATATGCCCGTGCTTCCGGGTATTACCTCTCTGCGGAACGTATGCAATCGCGAGATTATGCGCCACGTTGGGAAGCTTACGACAAAGGCCTGGAGCTTTATCGTAAACATGTAGAATGCAGTGGCTTACATGTCGATTTTGTTGAAATCCCGTTTGAAGATACCACGTATCCGGCGATATTCGTTCATGACGGCAGCGGTATTAAACGCCCCGCGTTGGTGTCGTGTAACGGCCTCGACAGCATGAAAGAACAGGTCAATATGGCCGGTCATGGTAAGTCGAACCTGGACCGTGGTATGTACACCTTGTTTGTTGACCAGCCAGGAACGGGTGAAGCGCTTCGTAAGCGCGGACTGACTGCAGTTTATGATACAGAGCGCTGGGCGACCCCAGCCTATGAATACCTGGCATCGCGTGCCGATGTCGATGAAAACAAAATTGGTATGTTTGGTTTATCCCTGGGCGGCTATTATGCACCGCGGGCCGCAGCGAATGAGCCGCGTTTTGCACTGTGTGCCGTAATGGGGGCAAATCACCTGTGGGGTCAACGTCAAAAAGAACGGATGGAGCGTGAAGGGGAAAATCCGGTGCCGCACTATTGGGATCACGTTCTGTGGGTATGGGGATTCGACAATTTAGACGATTTTATGGCTTATATGCCCAAGGTCACACTGGATGGCCAGATCGAAAAAATGAAAATGCCATTTTTGGTCACGCATGGTGAGGGTGATCGCCAAATTCCCGTTAGCAATGCGGACCGATCCTATGATCAAGCTGTAAACAGTAGTAACCGGCATAAGCGCGTTTTTACTAAAAAGGACTTTGAAATCGAACACTGTGGTGCCGATAACGGTACCGCAATGCGTGATTACATAGCCGACTGGTGTGCTGAAACGTTCGCTAAGATGGGCGACTAAGCGGTGTTAGTTTAATACTGGTAAATCAGGTATTCAAAGAGGCGCATTGGCGCCTCTTTTTGTGGTG
>NZ_BAAJLP010000039.1:0-41742 GCF_057547795.1 Alteromonas sp. 4NH20-0104
CCGAATGCCACTGGCATTCGTCATGCTTCTACGAAGCACCGTTCTTCACCTGTAGCGCGGCAGTAGGATTTAAAAAATATCACAATAGATTTTAAATCCTACTTATTTACATATTGCGAGTTGCATGCCGAGTGTAACTAGCCTCAGCACCATTCAGCAGTTCAACCTTCCATACAAGTCCTTTGGGTGTGGGAGCGTAGAAGATCATATCTTTCGATTCAGAAGTGTTAACAACCGACTTAAACGGTGTTGTCGGGTAGCTGCCATCTGGATTACGTTTATAGATGTTGAAGGTTCCGTTCTTCGGGTCAATGTTCACTAATTTCACACCGCCGTCATCTGGCAGCTCTTGTTGGTTGGTTAAATTTTGCACATTGCGCTCCTATGGCTTTATTGCAGTATTTAAGTCTTTGTCTCGACCCCAGCTACCTATAGTAACTCCGTGTTCGGCAGCCCAGGCTCTGATTGCTCTCTTGATAGCGGCTGTCAATGTTCCATGGCCTATGTAAATTGCCACTCCGGACTTCCCTTCTGATTGGGCAAAGAATTTAAAACTCTGTCCTTTATGGGTAATCCGAAGAATACGGCCAGTTACGTATTCTTCGACTACGACACCCTGGTGTGTTGTAGTTGAATAGGTCACTACTAATCCTCCACTTAATCTTCTGTTGGTGTAACGACGGCTGTGCCCGAAACACTCAACCACGGGTCAGTGGGTGCTGGGCCTGCTGCCACTAACAATTGATTATCTGACTGGCGGCGCGCAGGCTTGCCTTGATATTTGTTGCGAGTATTAATCTCATTGGTCGCATCCGCAAAAGTGAACCCGACAAACGGCGGGTTGAGCGTGTCGCCAATCTGGCGGCTTATTTCATTCCAGTTAACGCCGTCCCATACAAAATCATAGCGATCGGTATAGTGTGGCCCGGTGGATAACACCATATTGCTGTTTAACACCGCATTGGTTTTAGTGTTACCTGTAGCACCGTCAACCTCTATGAAACGATTGCCGGTAGCGTCCTGCAAAAACGTTACTTCTAACCGTTGACCTGGGACCATCCCATCTGTCAACGTCAGATTACCAATGGCAGCGGTGATATTAATAGTGATTTTAGCCGTTTCACGGGTGTTAATTGTCATGTTATACGCCCGATCCACGGTTTTATCGGCCCCGACACGCCAGGCGATAATGTCATCGGTGGGCTGAGTGCTATTGTTCGTCGCCGTGTTAAACGTGACACCCGAGTCGCCCTGTAAATCGCCAATGAGATTAATGGTTCGACAGGGTTTACCGCCGTCGTGATAGGCCGGTATGTCAAACAATGACACGCTGGACCATCCCCGGTTGCCATAGGTTACCGGCCCAATGGTCCAGCCTCGGCAATTATCAATAATTCGGTACATGATTTTCGAGGTGGTATACGCGGATTGTTGAGACAGGCCACGAACATTTTTAGCATGAATCGAGATATACGCCCCTTCGCAATGAATATGCGGTGAGACAAACGAATATACTGATTCAAGGGTAATAAACACCGCCCCGAAAATCACAGGGTGCCCGGCTGATTTGGCAAACCGTAACGGCGTGTCGAGGGTGATTTGGTTGCCGCTGACGCTGGCCACTCTGACCTGTTCAGCATTATATCCCACCCCCAAATACAGCAGGTTGTCAGCGCCTAAATTGCCGTTATTGAGCACGCTGGCATCGGTGACGGTGATCACACTGACCCCGGCTGCATAGCCGGCGGTTAATGTCGTTTCACCAACATTATTGACATCATCCTCGCCGCTGCCAGTCACGTCACGCAGTTTACTATTTACAATTATATTATGAATGTTCAGTGCGCCACTTTTAATAAATAATGTGTAATTGCTGTGCCACACCACATTCACACCGAGCGAAACCGTATCCAATACCTCATTGCCGGTTGAATCGCCCAATTCGTATATACTGAATCCTTTAATAACACCGTGGAGGTCGTTGAGGTTCATTTGATAGCTACGATCAAATTTAAATACCGTCCCGATGGCCGTGCCGTTCGTGGCATCGGTCACCAGCAGATTATTAATATAGCCATTGCGGCAGAATTTCAGGTGAAAGATACCGGCAATACAATCATCGTAGACCTTTAATTGTACGTTTCTGGCTAATGAAAAGACGCTAGTATGTGAGGTGAGATTACCGTAGGTAGCTACCGTGCCACGCACGGCAATAATCGCACTTTGCGACTCACCAACCCACTCAAAAAACTGCCCCTGTGGTATCACTACACCGAGAATTTCATACTCATTGCCATCATCAGGAATAAGGCAGGAAGTATATCCGGCATCCACCATGGCCTGCGCCGCCGCGGTGTCCAACGCTTGATCGCCACCCACCGCACCGAATGAACGAATAGAAGGAGGCAAAGCCAGTGCGGCGCTGGTCAGCCGGGCAATCGTTTGCTCATCAAGTCCGGTTGACGCCAGACCTCTGGCCGCCTCCAGTGCGCTTTGAATTGTCGCCTTATTAAAACCAACGGCCTTGACGGCCTGTGCGCTGGCCTGACTTAAATCAAAGATTTCTGTGGTAAATGCCATCGAGCTAACCTCCTAAGATGACTAGTTTGTCATCCTCTGTTATCAATAATTCGCCATCTTCGGTAAGCAGCAAAAACGCCCCCGGTGGGATATAAAATATGTCTCGCACTAATGGCTCGACCAATTCGTTTACAAGTGATTCAGCCATCTGCTATCCCCCTATAAGCCATTTTTCAGTCGCGCTATCGTAAATCCACATGCTGGTCTGGCCTGGATTCAAATCGTAGTCGCTGGATACGTTAAAATTGCTGCCCGACGCTGATGAGAGCTTAACCAGACTGTACGACTCGCCAGTGTTAATAATGCGAGCACGCTGACCATGGAAAAGTCCTTTACGCAACGCATGTATCCAAAGCGGTGCAACGGGTGACTTTTTATTTGTCACCATAATGGTCCATTCTGGTGATGTGGCGCTGCTGCCAATAACCGTGTTATCTAACGTGAGATTTTCGTTATCGTTAAATATTAAAAAAGTCGCCATTGTTGGGTCTGATGGATCAGCTGGGATTGAGTCACCGGGGATAACGCGAGTAATACCCATAAAATCCACCCACGAGTCGGTGGGTAAGGGCCCAGCGGCCCGAAGAATACGCCCGGTAACGGTTTCAAGCACACGTTTACCAGCGTATTTGTTGATTTGGTTAAGTTCATCGCTAGTATCCAGCAACCGCCCCTGGCTTTCTTCCGGTGGAAGTTCGGATAAATCCGCGATGTACCGAGCCACTTCATCCCATTCAGTACCGTTCCATACCAGGTCAATCCAATCCTGTGCATACGCGCGGCTGGACAAATGCACCGTGTCGCGCAGATTAATGCTGGCATTCCACGCCACAATAAACCGGTGGCCATTGTCATCTTGGGTGAAATAGATGCGCAGTTTTTGCGAGGGGATCAAACCATCTTGTACTGTGAGCTGGTCAATTCGGCCTGTCATTGTGATATAAACCTCACTCATATGCGCTGGCACTAGTGTTATAGACAGCGAGCGGGTTATGTATTCTCGGGCAATGACGTTATAGCTAAAAATGGAGGATGAATCTTGCTGCGAGTCGTTCACCATGTATCGCAGAGCGACCCCAGAATCTGTATTAACTTGCTTATTTAACCCCACATCGAAATGGTTATTATCGGGGTTGTGATAATCAGGCACATGGAAAAGGATCGGGTCTCCCCAATTCTTGTTCCCCATGGTGACAACCCCCACATCCCAAGAGCGGCATTTGTCTGTCATGCGGAAGGTGTGATAACACGTTGAATACAGATTACCGATATTCACACCACGTAAACTGGTGCCGTGAATCGCTATCCAGCCACCTTCAATGTGGGCGGTCTGGATATTAAGCGAGTAATTAAATCCAAGGGATAGAAATACCGCACCATAAATGACTGGCTCACCGTTACCCAGCCCATTCACATTCGCAAAGTGGTCAAAACGCAATGGTGTTTCAAGGTAAACAGTATTTCCACTTATATAATCAACACGCACTTGTTCAGCGGTTTTGTTATACCCGATATATAGAAATTGCCCGTTTACCAGATTTCCGTAATTGAGCTGAGTCATATCCGTGACATCAAAGGAGATTGCCCCTGCTAAAGCGTCAGCGGCTAACCGCGTTTCTCCCTGAGAGTGCACATCTATCCATTCTGGCGAATTGCGCTTGTCCCTGAATTTAGCATTATCAAAGACCAGGTTGTGAACATTCACCGGGCCTGAGCGTTGAAATAGCCCGTAATTACCATGCCAAACGGTATTGTGACAAGTGATGGTGTCCAATACTTCATTGCCTGAGGTTGCACCTAATTCGTAGAGCGCACCGCCGTACCACCGCCCGTGTATATCCGATAACTTACACTGGTAGGATTTATTCAGATTTAAAAAATGACCAATCCAAGTGGTATCATCACCATCTGTTACAAATACATCTTTCACTGTAAAATTGCGGCAAAAACGAGCTTCAATCACGCCACTTGTTACATCGGCGTAAATGTTGAATGTCAGGGTATGGACATGGCCCAGGAAATTAGAGGGTTGATTAATCACCCCATAAACAATTACCTGTCCACGCACGGCAACGTGGCATTTCTGGCGTGATACACCATGCAACACAAATTCCTGATTCCGTGGTACTACGAGACCTAATAATTCATATTCATTTTCATTTTCGTCGAGCAAGCAATGGGTTATCCCGGCGTCAATCATGGCCTGAGCAGCAGCACTATCCTCGGATTGACTACCACGACCGCCACCGAATTGTGTTAAGCGATATTTATTGTCTTCGAATAGCCCCTGTAAATAGAGGCCGTTGGTTCCTACATGAATATATCGTCCGCCGTCTGACTGAGGTCGGGCCGAAGAAACTGATGCATCTTTGATTAGGTATTTATTTCCACCTAACGTGCTCCCGTCATAATATCCATCTGTTCCCGCTTTGACGCCAGGTGATAAGTCACCATTGAGTACAGCAGACACTAACGCGGCTAGCGAAGAATAGTTAAAGAGCGTCGATATATCAGCAATTGCCTTTGATTTACTGACCAATTCATTCGCTTTGGTGATGGCATTTAAAAGCGAAGACACCGCTGTTATTGGAGCTATAGTGCATTCATCGTTCATAGCATCTGCGTAGGGCCAGGGCGAAGTCAGTGTTATCTGGCTGTTTTCCATGTCAACTGAATCCAGAAACACGATTTGCTCTTTACCAATTTGCACTAATGAGCCCGACACCGCGCCCAGCACCGAATCGGCGTTGTTTATCTGAACTACCGGGTCGCCATTTAACGCGGTGACATCTGAGAGTTTGTAGGTACTCATGACAAGCTCCCGTCTGATTTAAATATGGATAGGTTGACGATGCCGCCATCGGCTTGGCCGGTAATGGTTGTTGATCCGGCTGTGGCCGCGGTGCTCGAAATCCTGAACTGAATGCTGGTATCAGTTGTTTTGCCTGGCACATCAACCAAAAACGAAGGCATACTGAAAGTGATAGCCATATCTGCGCCTGATGGTGAAGTAACGAACTGGCTGGCCGAAACGACCTCGGTACCATCTACTAACACGTCAATTACAAAGGTTGCGGTATCGACGTTATTCGGTGATGTCCAGGTAAGTCGAAGTGGTTCCGATTTTAGAATACGGTCGAACGTACCGCCGACAACTTGACCGGCAGCAGTAATCGTTAAAAAGACCTGGTGGGTGGTGGATACTGCGTTAGCCGGTTGCGTTACCGTCTTGTTGATTGAGCCATATAGACCACCGATGATATTGGCGGCATAGAACGTGCCGTAGTTTTTAATTGTGTCGTTTACGGTGTCATATTCGACTAACGGGTTTCCATTGCTATCGACAATCTTAAGCCCAGGACCAGCCAGCGTGGCTGCACCTTTCCTGAACCATTCGCCGTCAGGGGTTCGCCATTCATTGGCATTTGCTTTGGTCAGTGAGTCTAAATCTGGCTCACCAAGATTCAACGTAGTCGGGCCGCGCCAGTAGCTTAAGCCATCCGGGCCAAACGGGTTCTCATAGTCTTCTACGGTCATTTCGGTACCGCCAATAGACACCCGAGCGCCATACCAGATATGCCGATTCAACGTAGCGCTGTATTGATAACCCACGCTGCCATCTTTCCCGGCAAACACCAGGTTATCCATGAACAATCGCACAGAGCTGACATTGCTAGTGCCATTCTTAATTTCGATACCGGTGAAGCTGTTATAGGTCTCGATACCGAATTGGTATAAACCTTCCAAGTCGCCGGTGCGGGTCTCTAGCAGCTCAAAATATTCGTACACTGAGACGTAGTTGCCACCCGGTTGCTCTATGCGTTTTTCATCGAATGCCCGAACAAATGCAGCGCCGTCTACCCAGTTGCCACTGCCGTCTTCATAACCAAAACCGGCATTTAAAAAGTTGGTTAGTGTAATTTCACTATCGAACGCAGACATGTCGTTGGTTAACTGCTGAATATCTAGTTTTACCAGCCCAAGTTCACCATCCAGTGTGACCAGTTCTTCAGCGAGCAACGTGTAATTACCACTCGTTTCTGCGTACTGGTCGCTTGCTTCCTGAAGGTCTGAAGCAATGCTCGCAAACGTATCTTTAATCGATAATGTCGATTCAGGCAGGATCATATCGGCTATGAGTTCAGGTGAAACTTCGTCTGCTGAGATACCCACCAAATTCGGCACTGCAAATGGCACCCAACCAGGATCAATCAGGTCACCATCAACAATCCGGTACCAAACGTACAATGTGCCACCTGAAGGCGTGTTAGTAACAGTTAAAACCTTATTTAAACCACCTTCAAACGCGTTTGCGAAGTTATCAGAAAAGTAATATCGCCACTCATAGGTTGATGAACTGTTAGGCAGCGTGGGTCCGGTGATGATCACGCGCCCTGGTAAAACCTGAATGCCAATCTGGCCAGTTGGTGTTGAAGGTACTTCAGTGCTAAATGTCCGGCTAATGACGTCACTGGGCTTGCCAAAGGTATTAACGGCGTAAACTAGCGCAGTGTAATTGCCAACAGGTAGGTTGACGATGTTGTAGTAACGCTCGATGGTTTCGTCAGAGCGAACTACTTCACCATTTTCTTCAATCGTAACCACATACCTCACTACCGAATCTGAGGAAGGGTGGTCCCAGGTGAGTACACCTTGTCGAAAGCTGCTATCCGGCGTTGGGGAATAAGCCAGGGTTTCAACTGGATCAACATAGGTATTATCGATTTGGAAATTTGGCGTAGCGTCATAATCAGGCGGCGTTTGTGCCTGGTTATACATTTCGGCGCTGGTTTCTTTAATGGTCAGTGAAGCCTGGCCGTTACTGCTGTTTAAGTCGCTTTTTTCAATTTCATAATTACCGACCAGCAGATGCTCAGGCATATTTAAATACACAACCGAGCCCGCTACAAAATTGGCATAGCAGCGCTTTAATACCAGTTCTACACTGTCGCCAGCAGCGTTACGCAGCAGTTTAATCACCATCAGGCGCTGGCCCATACTTTCAGTCTGGGTAAATAGCAACTGCTCATCGTCTTCGTATTCAACGCCTTCATCGCGATTATCTATCAGATTTGTCGATACAACCGGGGTTATGTCTGCATCCTGATAAAAGCGGTTTTTGTCCACAATAGAGGCATTAATGGTGTTAATTTTATCGGTCAGCGAGGTGTGAGGTGTTCTCCGTGGCGGGCTGGCCAGGTGTGCTTCAGTAACAGTAAAGATTGCAGGACCACGATAGGCAGCAACCTGCAGCCTGAACTGCCCACCGCCCGCGTTTTCTATCCATCGGCCACCACAACTCTTCAGAAGCTCGCTCTCGATACTTTCATGTCCAACAGTAGAGTCGAATGCCCCATTACATGTATAACGTTTCTCAGTCCGCTGAACGCCATTACTGTCGGTATACGTGACTACTTCGTCACAGATATTGGCCTCATACGCAATGTTGGCCATATCGAACATCTCGTCTGAATAACTAACTGAGTTGTTGAACCGTTTCCACCAGAAGTTAATCAGTGCCGCATTGTCTGTCCACTCCCATGTAGTCTCGTCGGTAATGCGATGTGTACCACTTCCACCGGCCGTATCATCCTTGCGGGGGTCGTAGCAGCGAATGCCGCGCACTTTAAACTTGAGATCCTGAATGCCGTTCGGCCAGATTTTCCCATCAACCACGAACTCGCAATACACATCAGTTGCGTTAGTACCGATGAATGTGCCGTCTACATTCGTCATGGTTTGCAGGCTGCGGCTTGTAGGCCCGGTTTGGTCACCCAGACGTGCCTCCATGTAGTATCCTTCACCAAGCATGGCAGTGGTTCGCTTGCCCTCTAACTGATACAGCAACACGGATTCGCACGGATGTGGTACTAATGCCAGGTAAAACAGATTCCATTCTTTTTTATCGATTTTCTGTTTATCGTATTTGATGATTGAACCACTAATCACCGTCTCACCAACCACAATTCTGGGCACTGGCTTACCCACAGTCATATCCTGGTTGGATTTAACGTTGGTTGCCACATCTGGCATTAATTCTTTAATAACCAGATGGGTTACAGCTGCAGTAGCAACACCGATTGCTATTAGAGTCGCCGTTGATACAACGGCAACATATGCTGTTCCTGCGGCAGCGATAATCCCTGCGCCAATAGCGACCGTACCCACTAACCAACCCTCCAGCCGCTCACGGCATAACTTAGCGGCATGGATACCAGCCCATGCTGACCAACGTACACGAGGCCACCCACCCAGCACACGCCAATGGCATAGCCAATCAAACCGTCCACTTCCATCAGCGCAGCATCACCACGGCGCAGTAATAGCGGTGGTACCGGCTCACCGAGGTATTTATTAACAGTGTCAGGCAGGTTACCCGAACCATATTTTCGTATAGCCTGCAGAGCGCCTCGTTCGGTGCTATAGTGGCCACGAAAGTCTTGCGCATAATCGATACCGGTGATCCGCTTGGCAACCTCAGCGGCAAACAAACAGCAGTCGTGTTCACCCCAAACAAACTGCTTAGCTCTGCAGGTTTCCAGATAGGTATTAGTGGAATCAAGCCAATCAGGCAGCCGCATTAAGGCATCCTCCGATGGGTAGTGGTTTCATGGCTTCTGCCACCTTTACCTACGGAGTTACTGCCGTCATAAGTATTGAGAGGGCTACTGGCCAACGCTTCTACATCATCACAGTAACTATCGCCAGGGTGGGCTTTTCGCCAACTTTTAGCGCTATAACGCAGGTGTTTCTTGGCTGACTTAAACCGTGCACGTGCCCCTACCAGGTTAAGTTGGATCGTATTTACCGGGCCTGTTTCAACGGGTACCCGACCTATAAATCGATAAATGATAAGCTCGGCGGCGATAATACGCCGGTGTTCGTCCGTACAGGCCAGGTAGATTTTTACATCCCGGCCAACGGCATTGTCTTTAATGGCATCATTAACGATCGCCAGGTCAGTCGTCTGCAGTGTCATGTTCATGTCGCCAAGCTGAACGCCACTGGACGCGTTCTCGATCGAGGCGAACTGGCCTACACCAATCCACTTGCGGTTATCCCAATACTTTTCACCCGCGCGGGAATGGGTATATACATGTCCTGTAGGCCAGTTGATGTCCGCTAAAAACAAAAGCCGGGATACATCGTTATTCATGGCATTTAGGATGGTAGGGTTACTAATCACGAATGCTCTCCCGAAACGTAAATTCATAATTAGTTAAGACGGCTTTACCTCTAGACGGCTGTGGTGGCGTTTGCCCACCGTAGAGCATGCACTTGCATTTAGGATCATCCACAATCAGTGAAGCCCCATCAGACGGGATAAGCCGGATATCGGGTAAGAACTCCAATTGCGCCCGGCCAGTGCCATCCACAGCAATATCACTGGTTAGCTCGTACAGAAAATCGCCCAACTGAAAACGATCACCTTCTGGCAATAAGATGTTGGGTGTGAGGTTACGAACGCCTAAAAGTGTGCCGTCCTGGTTGTTGCCATCCACAACCGGATTGCCGTCCCAGGCATTACTTTGTTGGTGCGCATAATCCTTAAACCAAAACTGGCCAACCGGGCCACGCAGCTTGTTTATAAAAGTGCGCATGGCAACCGATTGTTCATAGGAGAGGTTACGGTAGGTTAATTTGCCATCCCAGAACTCGTCGCCCTCTGCCACGATAACGCGGGGATTAAACGGGTTGTCCTCTACCGAGCTGCCAGCCTTAATGTAAAACAGGCTATCAGCGGGTGCTTTGGCGCTAAATAAGTCGTAAATCACTATGCGGCCCTCACTGCATTGTAAAACTCGCCGGTACCGGATTTAAGTTTGCGGGCAAGCTGTGTTTCAAACTGTCCGAACAAGCGCACAGCAAGTGCTTCGATTTGCTGCATAGAGCCTGCGCTACCATCGGTTTCAAAGGTTGGCGAAAAGTGGAAATGATTAGTGGTATTACCGCGCATCGCATCGCCACCATTTATGCGGTCGATGGCTTTAGTGAGCCCAACGTTCTGGCGAGGGCTAACCACCCGTTCTCCACGCTGTATTAATGCCGTTTGTTCATTGGCCACGTAGTCAACACCACCATGATAGGCTGCGCTGTACTGCTGGTTTTTGATGGTGTTAACCTGGTTAATACCATATGCAATAGCAGCAGCTGCTGCAGCGGCACCCAGAGCCGGTCCAACAAATGGAATAGGCGCTAATGCCGTATAAGCGCCAGTGGCCATCTCATAGGTATTAATAACGGCTTTAGCGATGCTAAAGGCTTTGTACATGGCAAAGGCTTTCTTACTTTGCCCGGCCATTTGCTTAAAGCCAAATTCACCAATCGATAGAACTGCATCGGTTTTTTCCAGCTCGTTTTTGCGTTCCCATTCCGCCTGGCTAAATAGCAGGTTCTGCATTTGGCCAGTGCGGCGTGTTTGCGCCTGTAGCAGCGCTTCCTGTCGGGCATGTTCATCAGCTTCCGACTGGTTTTTAAAGCCTTGTGCAAAGAGAATTTGCTGCTGATTACGTTGATCCGCCAGCTGCTTGTCGTACTGAGCGGTTAACAGTGCTTCACGCGTTTTAAAACCGCGCAGAAGAGCAAGTTGCTCTTCATATTGTTGACGTAATTTATTGAGCTTATTTTCTTCAGCTTCATTTTCTGCGCGCTCTTCGGCTTCCCTGGCACGTTTGCGAATTTCAGCGATATCCTGATCGCGCTGCAGCTCTAACCGGGTCGAAAGACCGTTGTATTTTTGTTGGCTTACGCCGCCTTCGGCGTAGGCTTTATCCAGCATTTGCTGGCGTTTAACGTAACTGGCATTAATCCGGCCTTCCTGGCCATTCAGAAAGGTTTCGAGGTCCAAAACTTGCTTGGAGTAATCCACTGAAGCGGGCGCATTGGACTCCTCTTCAACAGGCAACCACTCCCCAGGTAACGTAGCGTTGAATAACTTGGCTTTCGTTTCAGCTAAGGTATTAAGCTGCTTTTCGGCCTCTTCGATTTCAACCTTCAATTCTTTAATACGAGCGGTATCTTGCAGCTCTTTGTTTGGATCACCTTCGCCAAACATCCGCTTGTTAAGAATGCGGTTAACGGGGTCTTCGAGTTTTCTCAGTTCGGCCTGCGCATTCATCAGGGATTTACGAAACTTCTGTTCCTGTGACGTTATATTCAGGATTTCGTATTTACGACCGGTCTGATCAAGCTCTTTGTATTTAGCAATGAGGTCCGTAACGTCCTGCGTTAACTCTTGAGTTTCAAAAGAGGCATCGTTTGCAGACGTGGCATAGTACCCCAGCGCCAGAGCGGCAGTCATAGCTATGCCAGCGGGTCCACCGAGAATGGCTTTAGCTGCTGTTAGTGCACGGGTGCTAATCGTCGCCGCACTCGCAGCAGCGGCGTAGGTTGTTGTTGCTGTGGCGGCGGCTCTTTCAGCAGCTGCCAGCCGCACGTTACTAGCTGCCAGGTTATTAACCGCTGCAGCTCTGGCGGCATCGGTTCTCGCCGCTGCCAGCTGGCGCGCTGCGCCTTGCTGAATTTGTTGAGCATAGTGCAACTGGGTATTGGCCGCAGCCACATTACTAGCCGCAGTACGTTGATTAGCGGCTACCTGGGCGTTGGATGCAGCTACATCTGCCATCTTCTGACTAATTGCACTGGCAATGGAGCCGGTTAAACGTCCAGCATACACAGCGGCTACAATACCCGCAGCAACTGCCAGGTCGTCCAACACATCAACGTTATCACCCAGCAGTTCCAGGGCGGATGTTGCTGTGGTCACTAACGGTACAATGGCAGAGTTAATGGGAGCAGAGAGACGTTTGGCCAGATTATCGTATTCTGATAAAAAGTCGTTAAACGCGGCAGACATGGTGTTAGCGGCGTTTTCTGCAGCGCCTTCATAGTCCTGCAATGCCGTAATCAACGTGCGTTTAAACATTTGGCTGGTTACTTCACCATCCACCACCATTTTACGGAAGCCGCCACTGGCAACGCCAGCGGCTTTATCCAGGGCTTGTAATAAGCCTGGCAGAGGTTCCACTACCTGGTTAAGCTCCTGCGCTTGCACGCGGCCCTGGGTAAATGCCTGGGTCATACCGTACATGGCCTGGCTAACCTGCACGTTACTCGCCCCCAGGGTGCGGGCTACGTTGGTCATGCCTTCCAGAATTTCGCGGGATTCAGTGGCCGTTACGGTGCGCTGCTTTTCCAGCACTAACAGGCGGGTATAGCTGTCGGCCAGTACCGAATACCGCACGTTTAAACGGTCGGCCGCTTCTTCCAGATAACGCTGTGCTTCTGCGTTTTGCGAGGCGCTGGTAGTGAGGTTTTCAAGCCGCAGCTGCAGCATTTCGGCATCAGAGGCAGCGCGGATAAAATTAATACCGGCAGCGCCCGCAGCGTATAAACTTACCGCGCCGGCAAGCGCTCGATAACTACCGGCTAATGCGGTATTTTGAGCTGCTGCAGTGGCGCTGGCGCGCCCCTGGGTGTAGGTAGCTTGTTGCAGGCGGTTTAGATCGGCAGCGTTACGCGCAGCACCTGCGCTTACGTCTCTGCCGTTATAACCCACCCGTAATGCTACGTTATAATTTGCCATCTACACCGATTCTCGTAAAAGTTGCTCAAGGTGCTGCACTTTAAAAAAGTCGTCACCTTCAACGGTTAACCCCAATTTTTGCCAACAGACTTCTGCACGCTGGTAGTCCAGGGCATATTTGCGATTTTTGCTATCCAGCACCCACTGGGTTTGGGAAACCCGAAACGCCTGCAGTGCCAGCCAATTATCAGGATGAACTTCAATGTCGGTATCCGGTTTAACCAGGTCTTTAAGGTCGCCCCCAAAGAATGCCCAGTCATCTTTCAGTTCCTTGCTGTTCTGGTTACCTGTGGTTGCCCAGGCTTCGGCAACCTCCGTTAGTTTTTTATGGCCGCATCAAACTGGGCGTTAATCGCGACAGACGCTACGCCGCCTGCAGCAGCTGGCGGTAACAGGCCGGATTCAAGGTCGGCAATAAAGCCCTCTAAGCCCAGTTCTTTGCCTTTTTCGTCCTGATACCCGCGCATAGCCGATACAAAGCCCTTTACCGACTCAACATCTGAGCCTTTGGCGATAATGGCCTCACCATCCGTTTTGGGCATAACCCGCACATCCACTTCAACGGAGTTTTCACCAAACAGAGTTACCGGGCGGGTAATAATCCAGTTTTTTAATGCGCTGCGTTTAAACGCCATATGTCACCTATGTAAATAAAAGGGAAATTTCGTCGTTACCGGCATCCGGCAACAGCTTAAGGTCGATGTCGTAACCAACGTTGTTGTTATCCAGGTTGGTATAAGACGGTTTTTGCACCTGTACCCGGGGGCAGCTAATGGTGCAGATATTGCCTGCCGTAGCGCCGTGGGTAACGGCTAGTGGGCCGTGCTGGCGGTTGCTGTGGCGGGCAAAAAAGTTAATGGTATCTAGCGTAGGGGCTTCAATTTGGATTTGGCCACTGCCATCACGATCGGAATAGATAATGGTTTCGTCCACCAGACTTTGGTCGTACACCGCCTCGTTACCCGGATTCAGGTTCAGTGAGTAAGGTCGCACGTTCTCACCGTGCAGCGTTACGGCGGTGGTACGGCCTGGGCCAGTGGGCACAAATCCTACCCAGGGCGCATTGTTTACTGAAGGCAGGCTGGCAGTTGTATGCGTAGGGACAGACCACAAGCCTTTAAAAGTAAATTCCAGCATAGGAATACCGCGCTCCATTATAATGGTACAGGCACCCCGTGCGCCGTTAATGGCATGTAGGTTATTGCCAATGCGGAACTCCATGGCTAATGAGCTACCAAAATCAGAGGCCAGGGTATAGGCCACACTGGTATCAGCGACCACGGTTTCGGTCATGCGACTGGCCAGCAGTAGCGGGCTATACGGCGGGGCCACACCTTCTGTACCGGAGCCAAACAGGTGCACCCTGAACGTGAGGGTAATATGCTCACCAAACGGGATGTCTTCATAAGCACCTTCACCAAAGCGCACCGACTCATCGGTAATGTTTTCGCTTTCAAACGCGATAGAGGGCTCTGTTAGCCGAATGTAATTGGAGGCATCCAGGGTAGCTGCCGGGCCAGCACCATAAGTACTTTCCACCCCCGCTAGAATAAGTTTTTCACGCCAACGCATAGCCATTACGCTTTCTCCTTAGTACCTTTGGCACCGTTGTTATCGGGTTCAACCGGGCTCACTTTGTCGCCGTCCAGCCTGTACTGGCCACCTGGCAAGCCTGCCGCCACGGCTTTTTTCAGCGCGGCTGGCAGCTCAGGGTGTTTAAATGGTTTTTTGGTGGTCATGGATACGTCCTTACATTGGTTACCACAGTGCATGTGGTTTTAAACTGCAGTTGATACACCACATTTTGCGTCTCTTTATTCACCTCGATTAAGCGTCCTGCCTGAAACGTGATGGGCTCAAACGGCTCAATCATCAGGCCAATCAACGCGGCTTTTACCTGGTCGCGCCAGTTCAGCAGTTCGTTGCCAGCCACGCTGCCCGAACTGCTGCCTGCAGCTCTAAACACACCCACTACGGCAAATTGCTCTATGCTGTATTGCGAAACATCGATGCCGCCGATTTCGTCAAAGTCTTCGGCCTGTTCATCCAGTGGCAGCACAAACGTGGTGTTGCGTTGCACTGCACTGCGCAGCAATGCAGGCATGCTCATCGCGGGTTTAACGTTAAATTCAGCGGCTTTTAAAACCGTTTCAATTACGTTTAAATCAAGGTTGTAAACGGGTGTACTCATTTCGGAAACCAACTATCTACCCAGCGCAAACAAATCTTGTCGATGCGCGATTGCTGTACAGGCGTAATGCCGATAATTTCCCGCTTGGGAATAGTTACCCGCTTACCACGCCCGGCCTTGCCACCAAACTGATGTATAGCGGCGTATTTTTCGGTTAATCCGTGAACCAGGTTCTGCGCTCTCACTTCGTGGGTAACGCTTTTGCTTAGTATCGAGGTATCGACCAGGGTTTTGCCGTTTTCGGCCTCGGCCCGTTGGGATACCAGCCATTTACTGCCATCCGGGGCTTTACCCTCGTAAAACCGTTTGGCTACATCGCTATCGAGGTAACTGCCTATTTCATCCAGCATGGCCGCAGGCTGCTGGGAAAAGGTGCCTACCTGGTTAAATACCGATAAAACATCGTCTCCAGATAAGTTAATCTCGATAAACGTGGCACTCATTTACCAAACCCCGACCAGTCAAAACCGCTATAACCGCCGCCCACTACAATGCGGGCATCACTGGGTTTTGCCGGGTCGTCTGCGCCCAAACTTAACGCGCCGCTGCTAATGTCGCGCAGCTGCGCCATGGCAGCTTTGTGATTGTTTCGGGTGTCTTCGTCGGTTGTTACCATTAATTCGTACTTCACCAGTACTAACGCGATATCTGGTAACGGGCTGTTAGCAATTTGGCTGGGCGATAACCCCGCAGGGTGGCGCTTAGCCACATAGCCGTTAATCAACCGGGTAGCAGCATCAATGGCTAACACCAGGCGGTCTTGGGCGGCTTGTGCAACGGTGAGTTCCTCCGAAGTAAAGCTGCTGGTGTCTGCGTTTTCTACCAGGGCAACAAGAGCCAGGGTGTTAATGTCACCCTCAATCCGGCCCGCCAGAATATTGCCCAGCTCAAAGGTGCCAATGCGCTCGATAACCGCTGCTGCCGTGATCACTATTCAGCGTCCTTTGCCTGAAAGGCTGCCCAGGCTTCGTTACGCATATCCGCGCTCACATCAAAGCCCACTGCGTCCGTTAGCGCTTCAACCAGGGGCAAACCGCTGCTGGTTAAATTGGCTTTATCCGTAATCACATTAGGGATAACGGTCAGTAATTGCTCAAGGGTTGAAAGCTGTGGCACCACAGGTTCAGCTTTGCCTGCAGGCACTTTGATGGCGTTAATGGCCAACAAAGACGCAGCGTCCTTGCCACTCAGGCTAATGGGTGCACCAGGTAGATACTTTTTCTGGTTATGCTGTACCGGCTCTACGCACTCATAATCGGTTAACTGGGTTGTCTCGCTCATGTCAGGCTCCTGTAAAGGGCCAACTCCGTGGCCCGTTATCGTCCTTGCTTCGCTCTCAGGTGGTTATAGGTTTGCTGTAGCGTTAAGAGGTGGCTACGGCGCTCTTAATCAGGAAGCCTGAGGCAATACCGGTTAGCAGCGGCTGGCGTTCGTATTCCACACCGGCAATCCAGCTCTTAGTGGCTTTGTCGTACCACATAGGCTCAACCAGCGGCTGGCCATTGAGTACGTAGGTGTAACCATAAGACGGCATGGCGCGAGAGGTGATAACAGTGGGCACATACGCCAAAATCACGTCCAGGCCCCATAGCTCTTCAAAATTGCCTGAAGCATCAACCACCATGGATTGGCCAATAACGATATTTTCGATTTCAAACAGCTGGCGGTAATGCTCCAGGGTAAGCATTTTCAGGTCGTTATTGCTCATGCGTGCCAACAACTTGGGGTGGTGCTTAAGCGTTTTATGTACCTGAGCAGGAATAACCATCTTATTGGGATACGAGCCAATAGCGGCCCGGACGGCTTCTTTGTAATCAGCCACATCTTTCAGTGGGTCTGAGTTTTCGTAGTCGCTCCACTGGTCGCTACCTGACAGCGTGATTTTGTTATTGGTGCCGTATTTGGTGGCATCCCGAGCCAGTGTTGACTGTTCAAACTCCAGGTTGTTCTGCTCTACCTGCATCACGGTTTCAACCGATTGGCGCTGAAAGTTAATACCTGGTGTGCTCGCTTGGTCACGTAACCACTCACGGGGTATTTGCGCATCCAGGGCGTTGTTAGTCAGGCTGTAGTTGCCTTTATCAAAACCCACTTTAATGCGTTTGGTGTTTTCACCCGGCGCACGGCGCGTGTTAATCAGTTGAAAGGCAGATTTATCAAACTGGATGATTTTGCCACTGGCCTCATCTACTGAAACACGCGGGAACAGCTCAAAACCAATTAAACCCGGGGCCATAAAGCCCAGCGCAATTTTACTTAAAACTTTGTCGGTACGAATTGATACGCGATCCATTTCGTTGCTCCTTATGTGTTAGCCGGAATTAATAGCGCGGTGAAGATCGCGCCATCGCCACTTGCTGCCGTTAGCGCACGGCCAACAACCTTTCCAGAGGTTCTTGTGATTAACTTACCGCTGGCACCTACTTCCAGTAGGGCATCTGCTGCAATGACAGCTCCCGCTTCACAAGGAACGGTACCCAATACATCAACCGCCGCCTGTTCGCCTGCTGTTGCAGGGTTATAGGTAACGCCAGTCATGTGAGCACCGGCAGACGCGTAGTTACCGTCTGCGCCAACAGCACGGCACTGCGCTAATGCAGCAGCTGCTTGTACGCTAATAGTTAAAATTGCTACCCGTGCTTTGTTTAAGTAATTCGCCATGGTTATGCTCCTTGACTTACGGCAATAACGGCGTCTGCGTAGCTAACACCATGTGCCTTTGAATATTCTTCGGCTTTTTCGTCCAGGTCTTTGTCGTGGCCCAGCTCTGGATCACCGCCCATTGGCGATTTGGCACCCAGCGAACCGACAAACGCCTTGGCAAAGTCGTACTGGCTTTGCTCAACGGTTTCGGCGTCTGATTTGCTAAAGCTGAATGTTTGCGCATCGTCACCTTGTGGCAGGCTGGCCATAAACTCAGCCAGGCCAGCGGCATTTGCCGGGGTTAAGCGGCCTGCGGCAATCTGTGCATCCACCACGGCTTTACAATCAGCCACACGCGCCGCAAAGGCTTGCTCTTCCAGGGTCTTTTCGGCGCTGTCTGCGCGAGACTTTTCAGCACTCAGTTGACTGCTAAAGCTGGCCTCGGCGTCATCTTTCGCCTGTTTAATGGCAGCATCAAGCTGCTCCTGAGTGTATTTAGTCACTGCAGGCTCCTCAGTTTTGGGTTTAGAAAATTCGGGTGTTAACGGGTCATCAGGGGTCTCTTTGCGTACTTCTTCGCGGGTTAATGCCTCCCGCATCCAGTCCAGGCTCCATTTAGGTACAACGCGGTCTGCGTCTTCCTGGGAAAACTTCTCGATAAAGAAGTCGCGCATATTAGAGAACATATCCAGCAGGGTGCGCTGGTGTTCCATCTCCATGCTGAACTCAATGGTTTCTGATGGTTCCGCGCTAAATTCAACAGTTTCGGTTGGGTCAGCCTCTGCACCGTTAAACTGCCAGCCTAATCCCTCCAGGGCAGGCTCAACTGCGCCCAGATAACCAATGTGGCGAAGGGCAAGCCCCTTATCTGTGCGTACCAGGCTAATACTGCGATTAGGGAATGACTTGGCCGCAACGGCTTTGGCAAAGTCCACGTTGACGTTGCTGGCGGTGACCTCCAGGCGGTCATCGTCGGTTAAGCGCACTCCAGTTACCCAGCCTAAGGCCGGGGCATTGGTTTTAGGGTGGCCAATCACCAGGGGCGATTTGTTGGGGGTAAAGTTATCCACTACCTGCTGCAAGTCTTCGCGGCTGTAGTTACGTGATTTACCCGTGTTGTCGGTATGCTCCCCCGCAAAAAAAACATCATGCCAGGGAAACTCGGTCACCGTTGTCATGGCGTCGGCCACAACGTCGCTGATGGGTAATTTTTTGAATGTGGGGGTTTTCGTTTTCATGGAGCCATGATGGCCCGAGAAAACTTATGCTGCCGCCCGAAGAAAACTCCGGGGTAAAGGATGGGGTTCCTTTTAATAACCTAACTGCGCTGACTAAGAAATTCAACGAGTTTTTTAATCAGCTCCTTTGGACATGTGTAACCTCTTGCCCCTGGTCTGCCAGGGGCTCTTTTTACTACCCAGCCGGAGAATCATTATGCAAACAGTTTGGGTACTGCAGCAATTTACATCCCGCTATTTTGATATTACTCAGCCGCATTACCTGGCTAAAATCACTCAACGTTTACGCCCCATTTTTACCACCGACCTAACCACCGCACTGGTATTTGAAAGCGAAGCAAAAGCCAATGCACAGCTAACCTTCGACTTAAAACACGAAGGCTGGGCTGCACGCCAGGTAACCATCCCTAACAGTAAGATGCACTAACATGCTGCCTGCTAATACGCTGCCTCAGGACATGGCAGCGGAGCAGATGCTATTAGGAGAGCTGCTGGTAACAAACGAGCACGACGACCTGCTGGAAGGCATAGAGCCTGAGTTTTTCTATTTTTCTGCCCACCGATACATATTTACCACCATCCGATACCTGCATCAAAACAGCAGCCCCATTGATACGCTCACCGTTGCCGACTACCTGGCCCAGCGTAATCTGCTCGAAAAAGCCGGGGATTTAGCTTACCTGCAGCAGCTGGTGCGCAACCATATCAATGAAGCCCAGGCAATGCAGGCTAAAACACGCATTGCCACACTCACCACACAACGCCAGGTAATACTGGCCAGCAACAAAATTAAAGACGCCTGCTACGACAGCCAGGGCGCTACTGCAGTATCGATACTGGAACGCGCCGAAACCGCCCTATTTAACCTGCGCCATGCCCAGCACGAAGCCACAAAGATGCAAAGCATAGGGCAAATGACGCTCAGTATTGCCGACAAGCTGCAGGCCATTGCAGAAGGACGCGGCCCAGCTAAAGGGCTAACCACCGGCTTTAACGAACTGGACGAACTGATATACGAACTGGCCCCGGGTGATTTGGTACTGGTTGCGGCCCGGCCCTCACAAGGCAAAACCACCTTCGCTATGAACCTGGTAGAAAACGCCATGATGCAAAGCACGGCACCTGTGGTGGTATACAGCCTGGAAATGCCTTCAGAGCAAATTATGATGCGGCTCTGGGCGTCACTGGCCCGGGTGAACCTAACCAAGATACGTAACGGTAAAATGGACGACGAAGAATGGTGTCGGGTAGCAAACGTAATGACTACCCTTAAAGAACGGGGCAACCTGTTTATTGATGATGCCGCTTCGCTAACCCCGTCAGACATTCGTACCCGTACCCGTAACCTAATACGTAAACACGGCAAGCCCAGTATGCTAATGGTGGATTACGTGCAGCTGATGCGAGTAAGCGAGACCAGGAAAAACCGCGCAGATGAAATAGCTGAGATCTCAAACAGTCTAAAAGAAATGGCCAAAGACTTCGGCATACCGGTGGTGGCACTTTCTCAACTTAACCGCAGCCTGGAGAACCGCCAGGATAAACGCCCTATTAACTCTGACCTTCGGGAGTCGGGTTCGTTAGAACAGGATGCAGACGTGATCCTGTTTATTTATCGGGATGAAGTATACAACCCGGAAACAGAACATCCGGGCGAAGCGGAAATAATAATTGGCAAACAGCGAAACGGCCCCACAGGGACCGCTCACTTGTTGTTTCAGGGGGAGTATTCAAAATTCGTCAACCGCAATTAGTTTTTGCAAAAAGTTTTATTTAATGCTTTATTTAAGCTTTAAAATAGCTTTGAGTTAAAAAATGACCACGCAATGCATCGATTCTTCAACTATGACCCATCAACAATTAAGATCATTTATCCAGATAATGAAAGAAGCCATTGGTGCAACCAGTGGCAAACGTTCAAATTATATTGTTGAGCTCGGACTGGATTTAACCAGCCCATTTGCCTTCTTACTCGGAAGGGATAACTTCACTCAAGAACAAAAGGTATTTGCGGAAGGCATTTTTTGCATTGTTATGAATATTCCAATGCGGCGGCAAGAGCAGCTATGGATAAACGAAACCACCTGGTATCCAAAAAACAAAAACCGAGTCGAAGCGCCAATGGAGCAATCCCGTCTTGATTATGATTTTATGATGGAAATAAGCGACCGCCCTAAAGACTGGGAAGAGATATTAAAAGTATCATCTACAACGTTTACCAAACTTACCAAAGGGGATATTGCCCCTTACGATCTAATTCGCCCATCGATAGCATTAATGCAGTTTGGATTTCCTGAGCCGGAACAGTTTTTTACAAGGTTCTAAAAACGGGGTTTAGCAAAACAGGCTTTTAAACCAAAAAGTTGTTGAAAACCGTTTTAAAAGCACTCTAAAAACGCATCAAATCAAAGACGCAAACCAGCGTTCAAATATTTTCAGATAATGACTTCTGAATGATTTTAGGCGCTTTCCTCCAAAACAAGCTTTCTACGTTATCACTAGGCGTAGAAAGACCGTAAAGGTCTTTAAGATGGGCCAATATCTTCGTTAATGAAATCAAACCAGTCATTCAGGCTTGTTTTTATCAGCAGTAATGAAGCGATCAATATGCAAAGCGCAAATACCGAAATCCAGATAGCAGCATAAACAAACCACTGAATACCAATAAGGCCGATCGATAGCTGGGCAATGGCTGCGCAGATGGTAGCGAGCACCGACCAAAATAAAAAATCGCTCAAATTTCTCAATGGGGCATAAATTTGTAGTGAAGTATCAAGTTTTCGCAGCTTCTCAAACCGCTTTTTATACTGGGGACGATCGTACACGTTTTCTTTCAGTTTTATCAGGATGAATGTTTTTAACGAAAGCAGAAATCCACCAACCGTTAAAAAACCGGCAAATAAGTTTCCGCGCAGGTTTTCTTCGTAGAATTTAACAAACTTCGGTATATCTGTTACGTAACAATCCACAGCGCCTATAATAATAGTCGCTATCAATGCACATAAAAGAAACCGTATTCTCATCTTATTGGAGCCTCAAATACTTCATCATGTTCAATACAAATTTCAATTAACTTTGCTGTAACCCAGCTACTAGCGAAGTCGCTAACTTCTAGATCACTTATATGCGAAGCCAATTCATCGTAGTCATATTCACCAAAATTATCTGGTTGATTCTGAATTCGAATGATTCGATCAAAACCTTCGCTATCCGATGCAAAGACTTTTCCTTGCTCAGCTTCATCCTGGCCTATTGCCTGTTCAACTGAACTCACAACTGCGTCTAGCACCCCTGAAAATGGTGCACTCGTTGAAAAACTAAACTTTTTTCGTTGCTTGCGAACATATCCAGAAAGTTGACTAAAATATCGTGCTTCAGGTTCCAAATATGCAAAATCAAACTCCAATGATTTAATTTTATCCATTTCGGCTAGCAAGCTCGGTAGGCTTTCTCTACTAATAAGTACCTGCCACTTAAAGGTACCCTTATATTGTTTACCAGCAGCTTTCTTTGCTGCGCCTTCGCTTTTACCACTTTCGAGTACTTCAGCTTTTTTAGCCTCTTTCCTAGTATCTTTTAGGCGTAAAAATTTCTTCTTCATGCCTCTCATAGCCTGTCCGATACTACAGGATTGATGGTAGTGTTGATATAAACCTATTCCCGAAGCTTTATTGATCACAAAAAAATTAAAATCCATAATTCTGGAATCATCTTCTAAGCTATTAACTTGAATTTTAAATGCTCCGGATTTTTCCTTTAACTCGCAAAATGTACGCTGATTTTTAACGGTGACAACTAAGCCTAGGTAATAATCGTCGTTGGAAGTATCGTCGATAAACATAAATCTGCCAACATCGTCAGCACTCTCGAAGTTGGCGTCATCAGCGGCCATAGATGCCATTAGTTCAGATAAGGGCAGTGAATCAGGCACCTCTATCGAGAAACCTACAAACCTAACAAGCATGATTAGTCCTTTTCGATTTGAGCAACAATCTCTGTTAATGTCGCTATTAATTGTGTTTTTAAATTGCTGGAAATAAATGTGTGAGGGGCATTCTCCGTAACCTTTTCGATCACTTCATCCCGGATTTGATTCAGGTGAAGCCCTTTGTCCTGGAGAACTGCGTAAGTTGAATAAACTATTTGCTCTAAAATACTATTTTGGTCATCAGTATCCATGTCACATACTCTCGCTATTATTTTCCAAGAGAAAAGGTTCAAACTTGTCAATCGGGTACCAAGAGTAAGCAGTTACCTTTAGAGTATGTCCCGTAAAATCATCTTTATTGACTCCATATAAGCTATTATCAAGAGCTATTGCATCAATCCCATTTTTCATTTTCCCGGATGCTCCAGTGGTGTATATGGAGAACCCCTCTTTATCAAAAATTTCTAACTGAACATTTATACCGTATTCTGAAGGGACAAAAGAAAAATTATGCTGAGTGACATCAATAGCTGCTTTAATATAGTAACTCCCGTACTCACTCTTTGGCTCAACAAACTTTACATTTTCGACAGTAAAGCTAAGTTGGGGGTCAACTGCTATATAACGGTACTCCCCCAATTGTTGTTCATTAACTATTACTCGATTTTCCAACTCACTTAGACGACTGGAGATAGCTAAAACCTGGTTATCAATGTACTTCGTATTCCCTGGGTCTAAGCAGCCAGATAAGAACAAAAAAAGTGGGGAAAGTAGTATTATTTTCATTGCTAACATCCTTGTTAAAAATTATTTGAGCGAAGCCACCCAATCATAAGTTTGTTGAAGTTGGTCATCGGTTAATTCAGTTAACGAACTGCAACCAAAACTAAATTCCAGGTACCAGTCTTTGTCATCAACCCGATCTAATTTTCTTAATCGAGTATAGATGAAACTGTAGCGGCTCTTACGCCATGATGAAAAGCCGCGAGCTGATTTGGCACGTTTAAGCCTTCCGATCGTCTGGCGTAAGTAGCTTTCTACTTCTGGAAACTTTTCCCGCTCTATGAATTTGTATGAGGAGAATTTAAACTTTCGCTTTAGGGCCGTCCAAACCGCAGCATGGTTTCTGGGGTTCTTTTTAGATGCTTTTTCGGCTGTAACCACGTCATCGACTAACAGGCGGATGATGTATTGCTGATCACTTGTGATGTGATGGCTACCAGGCATTACATTGGGTTTTACGATTACTTCCTGGTTTGTCACATTGATATGGTTAGTACCAATAGACACAATGTTACCTGTACCTGATGTGGTTACGTTTTGAGGGACAGAAGAGCTTCCCTCACTTTCCGAAAAGCTCTCTTTAAAGAGTTGCGTAACCTTACTTTCAAAATCATCCATAATTCACTCCAGACTACGTGAAAGTTACATATTAAAAACCTGCTGCTGTAACAAAAGGCAGAACGTTAGACGCCTTCACCTCTTGCTGTGATTCTTGTTCTAATTCCAATAGCCCGGCAATGATACGGGCTTTGCCTTTGGGGCTAACATGCCTGCCATGCTCGACTAATAGTGATTCAATAAGCTCTACGATTTCAGCTACTCGTTTAGTGTTTACCGTTCTAATACCAGTAACCACATAATTAATATCAAAACCTAAACTAGCTAACCCAGCCAACTTGTCTGAAGGTATAGGAGCATCTTGCTCCCACCTAATAAAAGTTCCTTTAGAAACTCCAATATGTTCAAACACTTGACTCTGTTTTAGCCCCAAACGCTCTCTTTCAGCCTTTAAAAGGTTCAATTTTTAAAACCTAAAGTATTGACAGGTTCCACATTTAGAACCTATGATAAACATCAACATTAACAAAACGCTTTCAGATATCCCGGCAAGGTTCGCTGAAAGCGCTACACGTAAGGTAAACATACTATGACCCCGAAAGAAATTAAAGCGGAATTAAAAGCCCGTGGTTACTCAAACAAAATGCTGGCCGAAATTTTGGGCAAAAGCGTCTCTGCTGTTGGCCAGGTCATCAACAAAACCTCCTATTCTCGTGAAATCGCCGAAGCGGTATGCAAAGCCATCGATAAAGATCTCCTCGATGTATTTCACGATGTAAAGCCTTACCACCAATCCAAATCCCAGTTACGTGAGCAAAAAAAGCAAGAACTTGCTCAGTTGCTAAGCGCATAAGGGGAACCAGGATGATCTCAATTCGCTCTCTCATTTTGACTCCCGTACCCACCGACATAGGTTTGCAAGCTGCTCAGCGGCCAGATGTTCTATATTTCTTGAAACAGCAATCCCTTGTTGTGCCCGTAAGCGTTCTGCGCGCAGTGCAACAAGCACAAGACCCAGCCACACTAAATGACGCCGATTGGGCATTGTACGCAGTGTGTCATGAGTACCTGGGCACACCGATAAGCACCATTCCACTGCAGGTAAAGGTGGCAATCGCAAAAGAAGTGTACGCACCCCAACCGAGCGCACTTCAGTCTGCAGTTGCTCAATGTCTTGCCGCGTTAAAACGCTACTTACTAGTGGTCGCTCAACGCGCTTATCCAAAGCATGGTACACAAGTTCTCTCCGCAGATTCAAAAACAACATTAATGCTAGGTGAGTCCGCTACCCGCGTCACTGGTAAAACCATTCCAAATTTTTACCGGTAAGCCGGTGGAGGTTTAACACATGTCTCAGCGCGATTTATTAGACCAGCTCGATCTGGACTTACTCAACACCGAAAACGCTCCTAGCTTGGATTTAGAACTGGACGTTATTCAAATCATTAAGCAATGCGAGCGCAACAGCGGACTGGGCCGAGACCGCTTTTTAGATCGCATTAACTTATGCCTGCGTGATACCGGCCAAAAAGTAACAAAGATCCAATTAAACAAGTGGCTATCACCAAGCCAGGACAACTGTGTACCTGCCTGGGTAATGCCAGCCATTTGCTGGGCACTTCAGTCTATTGAACCCATGACCGCAATGCTTAACCCCCTGGGCTTTAAACCGGCTGATATGCGCGCCGACCTGCTACGCCAAAAAGCCGAACTGGATGTGAGCAACAAAATGCGCCAGAAGGAATCCAGAGACATAGAGCGAGCGCTTCAGCAAATGATGATAAGAGGGAAATAGCATGGATTTACAACAGCTCGACAAGATACCCGCAAACAAGGTGTTTAGTGCCGATATAAAGCATTTTTGCGCTCACCCGGCCACACCGTTAAAGGACCCTCAGTTAAATACAGCTCGTAAAGTTTGTAGCCGTGTGTTGCTGGGTAACAAAATACTTAGCAATCAGACTCTGAGTAATTTGATGGGCAAGAGATTCAAACACGAGTGTGTGGTAATGAACAATCGATTTATTAGTCTGAGAGAGGAACTCACCGGAGCCAGCAAACTGAGTTTTTTATGTGGTGGCGGTTGGGACCACGTAAGTTTGTACCGCGTATTAATGCTCTGCGATACGCCGCAATTTAGCGTTAGCGACCATCGGCTGGATGACCTGGAGATACTCATGCACAACATGCCAGTAGCTGAGTTTAACCAGGTTTTAGGTTGGGGTGTATCAAGCTTTATGGGGGCGTTAAATGACTAAGCCTGCAGCACCGGTTAACACCATTATGAACCAGCTAATTACAAAGCTGGGCGAAGAAGAGTTTACCCTGCCAGCCGAGCAAAACGAGCTATGGGCGATAGTTGAAAACAGCGAGGTATATGCCTGCCTGTACCACGTTAAAGCTGGCCTGGCGTATAAAGCACTAAAAGAACAGTTGCCGCATGGTGAGTTTAACTCTGAACTAAAACGTAGAGGTATCCCAGAGCGTAATGCTCAGAATCGAATAGCAGTAGCCGAACTAATTTTAAATTGCCCAGCTTTAAATCGGCAGACGTCTGCCATTTTAAACGATGCAGAAAACTCAAAACCGCAGACGTCTGCGGATTTGGAAAGTAGCGAATCAGTAACACTTGAATCATTCAGCTTTAGCCAACTAACCGAACTGACCCGACTCCCGGAAGAAAAGATCAAATCACTGCAGCCAGAAGAACTGCAGGAACTAAGCAAAATGCCCGTGCGCGCTCTTAAAACAGCGGTAAAACAAATGAACCTGGACTTTGAAAGCGAAAGCAAACTTGAAGCCCAGAATGCCAATTTAAAGAAACAGCTGGAAGAACTGCAAGTCCAGCATGCCGATGCCATTAACGAAATGAATCGCGAAAAAATAGCCAAGGCACCCGAAAAGATTTATGGGCTATTGCCACTGGTTGCCATGATCCGCCAGGAAGCGCCCTCAGTTAGCCAGCAAATCCATGAGCACGGCTTAACAGCGGTGAACCTGGTAGAACGTTTAATCGCCCCTAACCTGGATTACGTGCAAGCAAAAATGGCCGCACAGGCGCTGTATCACTTTATAGCAGCTCCATACAAACAAATTGGTTTAGCCATTAACCGCCTGGAAGCACACTTTGGGGACGACCTGACCGGCGTTGATGCGGAGTTACCCACCTACAGCGAAGCAGAATGGGAAGAGGCCGAAAACAAACGCCAAACCATTATTTTGCTGCACGAGGATGCCACTAAACCACGTAAAAAGCGGGGGCGTAAGTAATGCATCCTGCTGTTCACCAATTTAACCAAATTATAGAGCAGGTTATCCACGATTGTGATCCGTGGACACGCGCTACTGAAAAAGCCCGGTCTATTGCCAACAAACGCATGCATGTAGTCACTGCTGTTCAAAAAGCGGCTACCACCATGACAATGCAGGCGGCGTTGGCTCACGTTATACAACAGTGTGAACACAACAATGCCGACGAAACTTTGGCAAAGGCATATGTCGCCTTAAGCAACCCAAAACCCGCCACCATTCGCCTATGGTGTAAAGCGTTCGACGATACAGGTAAAAACGGTTTACTCCCCAAACATTCTGGCACCTCCCGCAATGACTACGGCTGGGAAGCCAGAGCCCTGGAGTTGTACCACAAACCACAAAAGCCCAGCATTCGTAAGGTTGCCCGAGACCTACGCGAAAAATACGGTTTCAGAAGCGCCAAAGAGCATAATGTGCGCTACTTCTTTAGCACGTTACCGGCCGACCTGCAGGAACGCTCGCCCTGGCGCATGGGCCGCAAACAATATAACGATGCACTGCGAGAGCATATCGCCCGGACAACCGAAAATTTACCCGTAGGTGTGTTGTTCCAGGGTGATGGACACACTATCGACGTATACCTGCGCCACCCGCGTACTGGTAAGCTTTGGCGTGCTGAATTAACCGTGTTTATGGACGTGCGCAGCCGTTACATTGTGGGCTGGTACCTGAGCGTGGCTGAATCCAGTATTAGCACCATGGCTGCACTCAGCCATGCCATGGGTACCCACAACCACGTACCGGCGCTAATCCATATCGATAACGGCAGTGGCTTTAAGTCTAAGCTGATGAACAGCGAAACATCGGGCTTTTACACATCATTCGGTATCGAGCCTATCTGGGCATTACCCGGCAACGCCAAAGCCAAAAACGTAGAGCGTTTCTTCCGCACCATGGAAGACGACTTTGGCAAAGATTTTGATACGTACTGCGGCTACGACATGAGCCCAGACGCCAGCCGACTGTTCAGCAGCTCGGTAAAAGCCGAGAAAGCCGCAGCGGAAGGTAAGATCCACATTCCCACTGTTGATGAATGGTGCGAAGCGTTCACCGATTGGCTAAACCGCTATCACAACCGGCCACACCCGGAAGAACCTGGTACCACCCCGGCTGAGTTATGGTCGCAGTTAGAGCGAGTGCCGGTGGTTGATCACAACTTACTGGTTAAACCTCGCGAAGAAGTATCCGTTTCTCGCTCCCTGGTAACGCTGCACAAGCGTAAATACATCAGTGAATACCTTTACCAGTACGAAGGGCAAAAGCTCGTTGCAGAGTACGACCTGCACGACGACAGCACTATACGGTTATTCGATATGGACGGCCGTTGGCTTACCACTGCCACGCTTAAAACCAAAAAGGATTATATCTCTACCAGCCGTATTGAAGACGCGCAGCGCAAACGCCTGCTGGAGCAAACCAAACGCCTTAACAACAAGATCCACGAAAAGCGTATGGAAGCCGGGCGCGATATTCCGCTGCATGTTGAACAAGCCAGCGATATCGACCAACTGGAAGAAAGCTTTGCCAACCTGGTGGCCGCGCAAGCCCCAAAAAACGATGAACTGAATTTTGACAGCCTGATGCAAAACGTTATCCACGCACCGGACCCAGAGCCCGAGGAAGACGACGACTTCGACCCTTTATCCATTCACCCAGGAGAAACTACACATGGCCGCTAAAACCATTGATAAACCTGCCAGCTTTAACGAGAACTATTCAGAGCAGGATATCACCCACGTTAACAACATTATCGACTGGATGAATGCCAGCCCATCGCGCACCAACCGTTGGCTGTCACGCTGCGCCGGTGTTAGTGATGCGTACATTTCAACGCTGCTGGCCGGACGTCATGCAGTAAAGGCGGATGGCCTGATTGCCAAAATACTGCCCATTGTTGAAGACACCGAGCGCGAACACCGCCCTGGAGACTTTATAGAAACCAGCATCTGGATGATTGTGCAGCATGCCTGCCGGATGGCCAGAGCAGAGGGCGGCTTTTCAGTAGTTGCCGGATCGCCTGGTGTGGGTAAATCTGCCAGCCTACGCCACTACGCCGAGCTGCACCCCAACACCATTTACCTGTGCGGTAGCGAGGTAATTAACAGCACAGCGGTTATCGATATGTTGCTGGATGCTTTGAGCATTAAAACCGGCCGACAGTACCGTAAAAGCGCCAAAGTTGCCGCCATTGTGGATCAGCTTAAAGACACGGGCCGCTTAATCATTCTGGACGAAACCGACAAATGCCAAAAAGACACGCCCGATCCATTACGCACCATATCCGATGCCACTGGCTGCGGTGTAGTACTGGCCGGTAACGTTAATCTGCGCAACATGGTGGCCATGGGTGATAACCGCTACGACCTGATTGAAAGCCGCGTAGTGTTTTGGCCGGAGATCATCAACAAGATATCGCCAGAAGACGTAAAACTACTGATGCAGCCCTACATCACCGAAGACATGATCACAAAATACGAAACCTTCGACGAGGTAGCCCGGTACGCCTTTGACCTGGTAGGCGGCAGCGCCAGAAAGCTTATTAAGAGTTTGATTAAGCAGGTGCTGATGCTCGATAAACATTCCCGCGAAAACAGCCAAAGCTATGGCGGTATTAGCCGCGAACTGATGGCCAAAATCGCCAAATCCTATATGGGTATTGCACACCCTCCAGCAATACCACGCAAGGCATCAGCCATATAAGGGGGGCACATGTCACAGACCAATAAACCAACTAAACAGGAACAACCTATGACTGATGAAATTCAGATCCCACCAGGCTATGCCATGCGCGCCAATGGCGACCTGGTGAAACTGGAAAACCTAACCGACCTTGAGCGCGAGGAAGACGCCCTGGTAAACGCCATATTTCCCAGAGCCAAAGCCCTGCACGATGCCATGGCAGAGTTTAAGTATGTCGCAATGAACATGATTGAAGAAACCATAAAGCGCTGCGTGAAAGAACATGGCATTAAAAAGTTCACCAAAATTAAAGGCAACGTGCAGTTTGTAAGTGTGAACGGTAACTACAAAATTCAGCGCGCCGTCGACGATCGCATCGAACACGACAGCAGCATTGAAGTAGCTATGCAAAAGTTTGCGATGTATTCAGAAGTACTCAAAGAACAGGCCGGGCCGGATGCCGTTAAGTTTATCGATATCGCCACCACTGCGAAGAACGGTAAGTACTCTACCTCCCGCTTAATCGATCTACTGAACAAAGACATTGACCACCCGTTATACGTGGGTGCCAAGTCTGCACTCATGCAGAGCCTGTTTATTAGCGGTAGCAAAGCCTACCTGCGTTTTTACATTCGCAATCCAAGGGATGACTCCTGGACAGCCATGCCACTGCAGTTTAGCAGCATCGCTGCAACTGCTCCCCAGGGTGAAGCCAAAGAGGAGCAATCCGATGCCGCTTAATCTCGATTTTTCCAACGGTGAAAAGGTTTCTGTAAACCAGGAGCAGTACAACCTAATCCTGCGTGTTGAGGCTCACTACGAAAGTAAATTAACCAGCATCGACCAGCTGATTGAGTACACAAAAAAAGCTGACGTAGTGCACCTTAACGATACCGAGATTGATAACCCGGACATTATAACCGGCATGCGACTTGGCCTGATGCTGGCCAAAAATCAAATCGGTGAGTTTCCGCTAAAAATTGAAGATCCCGACGATGACGAAGAATAAAGCAATTCGTTTTCGTCGCCACCACTGGCGCTGGCAACAGCGCCGTTAAACCGGGCACCAGGCCCATTAAAACAAAAGAGAGTAACTATGAACAAAACACAATTAATCGACGCTATCGCAGGTAAAGCTGACATTTCTAAAGCAGCCGCTGGCCGTGCCCTGGATGCTTTTACCGACACGGTAACCGAAAGCCTGGCAGCGGGTAGCAAAGTGAGCCTGCCTGGCTTCGGTAACTTTGAGGTGAGAGAACGCGGCGAACGCCAGGGCCGTAATCCAAAAACGGGCGAGGCAATCACCATTGCCGCCTCTAAATCAGCTGCTTTTAAAGCGGGTAAAACCTTAAAAGACAGCGTTAACGCTTAACCCAACCGGGGCGCTTTGCGCCCCCCACAAGGAGCACGTTATGACACCGCATCAATTTACTGGCTGGGGCAAAAAAGCCCACTTAAAAACCGGCGTTGTATTAGAGCGCATTGTGTCCTGGGAGTTTGTTTCGAGCCTGGGCAATGTTGGCACGCTAATACACATGGATGATGGCTCAGAGTTGTTGGTGGGCGACATGCCAAATCAGGTTGAACACATTATTGCCAAACATGGCAACAAACAAACGGGAGCAGCAGCATGAAAACCAAATTATTCCGTGGCTATGGCCGCCACTTAGATAAATCAGTAGGCGTTGACCTTTCAAAAGTGTCGTGCTGGAAGGGCGTACAAGGCGAAGGTCGGGATTCACATTTTGTTGGTACTGAAATCGTCATGGATAACGGTATGACTGTGTTGGTTGGTAATTCAGCCGTTGATGTGGCTGAAGCAGTTGAAACGCACCGCAATGAAGTAGTGGAGGCGCTGAATGGCAACGCTGCAGCAAGAGCGTGAACTGCGGGGTGTGGCAAAGCTTTTAACCAAAAAGCTGCGCCGTATCTATGGCGAAGATATGGGGTTCTTCTTAGTGGTAACGCCGTTTAAACAGAATGACCCTGTATCTGACTATATCAGCAACATTCATCGTGAAAGCGGTATCGCAGCTCTCAGAGATACCGCCGATCGCCTGGAAACAAAAGAAACCATCCCGGCCAGTATTGGCGGGGTGCAATAACCAGAGGAGGTGCAACATGAAACCAGGGCACTTTGTCATTAAAAGCGCAAAAGACCGCTACAGCGAAAACACTACGGTACCCAGCACCAGAGTGACCGAGGAACAAAAAAAGCAGTGTGAGAAACGCCGTAAATGGGAAGACGTGCAATTAGCCAGGGAGCTTGGCTTAAGTTATTCCGACATTAACTAAATTTGCGAGGCACACCATGTTTAACGATGCACCTACATCATCAATCAGTAAAAAAGATCAGATACTGGCGGCACTGGCCAGCGCCAAAAAGCTGATTTTTCCTAAGCAACTGCACGAGGCCACGGGTATTGAAAAGTACGAACTTGGCAATCTGTTGCGAGAGCTACGCACTGAAGGCTTAGTGTTGTTATTGGAGAACGGGGTTTACACCCTGACTGAAGCCGGTATCGAAAAAGCCCGGGCCGAAAAAATGCAGATCCATCCAACGGCAAAAACAAGAGCTGAACGTTATAAGCGTGGCGCAGGTAATGTGATGGCTCCACCGGTGGCCACTGCTAAGCAACCATCTGAACCCAAGAAGCCCTCCCGCCAAGTCGATAACGTAAAAGCAGCTCCCAAACAGCCAGAAGCACTTGTAAAACCAAAAAAAACTGCAAACGTGCAACCAGGCTTGTCTGTCGCTACTGGGCTGACCGACAAAGGCACCGCTTTGCTTTTTCGCTTACTCGACACACTGAACTTCCAGGAGCTGCAGATGGCTGGATTCAGTAACCAGGATATCTATGAATTGGGTGATGTGTATCGATTTGTAAAAGACCGCGCAGAACAACTGGAGACAGTGTAATGGCAAAGGAAATAGAAGTAACTCTGTATATCGAAGTTCCCGATCATGCTTCTGATAAGGATATTACCGATTGGATACACGTTGAATTATGTGGCTATAACAGCATGGAAAAGAATAACCCATGCATTGATAACGCCGAGGTTGTTCATGACAAATGGAAGCACTATGACTGAACCACTACGCCGCCAGATAAAAGCTGCCCAGGTGAAGCTGAATATGGACCAGGAAACTTACCAGGGCTTGCTGCATCGCATTACCGGTAAAACCAGTAGTACCGAACTTTCTAAAACCGAGATTAAGGCGGTTTTAAACGAGTTTAAACGGCTTGGCTGGGAGCCCAATAACCAAAACGCAAAGCTGATCCGTACCATTCAGTTTTTATGGATGCGGTTAGGGGAAGAAGACTGCCTAAAAACACCAGGCAAGGCAGCAATGGAAACATTCTGCAAGCGCTTTACTCATGGCAAACCGTTTTACCGCGCACAAAGAGGCCAACTACAAAACATCGTAGAAGCCCTCAAGCAGTGGTGCGCGCGGGAAAACATCAGCACAGGGCGAATCAAATGAAATTAACTCTCGATCACTTTAGTAACTCAGGCAAAGTCATTGCACGCGCTATTGGCCCAGAAGCCGCGTACAAATTGTTACAGCAGTATGGTGGTCAGAGTTTTTATATTAGCGAAAGCCCTACAGCAGCCCATGCTGCCAGTAAAAAGTTAGGCATTGAGGTACACCGCGCGCTGTCTCAGTTGTGGCCTAACCAGGAGTTTGAGTTACCGGTAATTAACTATGTTGAAAAGCGCCTGCGTAACGAGGAAATACGCGAAGACTCTAGAAGCATGACCATGCGCGAGCTGATCCAAAAATACCAGCTAACCCGCTATCAAATTCAAAAAATCATCAACAGCGGCGATCCAATCGAGCGCGATAACACCGAAAATCAACAGTTGAAATTCGCTGGTTTTTAGCCCACGATATCAACGCCTCCCCACATTTATATCCACGGAAAAAGCTTCGGGATATAGCCCCTAAATAGATGCTGCATGCTGTGGTTATGAAAGCCACAGATCTTATTTCGTTAGCGGTGAAAATATGCCGCGCCAAAGACAAAGCACGCAGGAACGAGCTGGCCAACACATGCCCTCACCATTTGCGTAATTTGTTGCGCAGCACTGTATCTATGGTTCGAGCCAGCCAGCAACGTAAAGAGGCTATGAACCGCAACAAAAAGCGACCGGCTGACTACCGCCATACTTATAAATTTGCCCCGCTTCCAGAAAGCCTTAAAACCAAGCCTAAAACGGTTTTACCCTCTGTGGCCCTTCAGCATTGCCAGGATTTAAAAAACGCGCTGGGAGGCTCTAATGTATAGCTTTGGTAGTAATTCCTATGAGGAGCTAATGACCTGCCATCGAGACTGGATGGTGATTTGCCTGGAGCTAATTAACTTTATCGACTTCAGTATTTTTGAAGGACACCGGGGCGAATATGCGCAGAATAAAGCGGTAGATGAAGGCAAATCAGAGCTACGCTGGCCACTTTCTAAACATAACCAGTACCCCAGTATGGCCATTGATATGGGGCCGTATTTTTCAGAGCTTAAAAACACCGACTGGAACGACTTATCAGCGTTTGCTGCCTTTGCAGGCGCGGTACTAGTAACGGCTAAGCGACTTTATATAGCTGGCGATATCACACACCAGGTTATTTGGGGCGGCGATTGGGATAGCGATGGCCGCACACTTGACCATAAATTCAGAGACTACCCCCACTTTGAACTCACCGAGGAAAACGTATGGAACCTGTAACCATTGCGTTAGCTCTCGCCAAAGCGGCGGGCGTTGATGACTGGCTAAAAGAGAAAATCAGCGGCACGGTAACCGGCAAGGTTGCTAGCAAGGTAATCGACCTGGCTAAACAAGTAACCGGGAGAAAGACCCCAGAAGAAGCACTTGAAGCTGTGAATAGTAGCCCAGGCCATACTCACAATTTCCGAAATTTAGTTTTGGAGAATGAACACGCATTGAAAATGGCGGCATATGAAGACCGCAAAGATGCCCGGCAAACCTACCGTATTCACCCCCAGCAAGCCGACAAAATTGCCGAGCGCGTTATGCGCTATAACCTGCCATTTATTGTTGGCCTGGTCATTATCAACTGCGTGGTGCTGCACTTTTTTCGCAACGATGCGGCTTTGCTTGCGGCTGTTAGTAATGTTCTTGGTATGGCAATTAAATCGTTATTTGACGAAAGAAAAGAAGTAACTGGTTTTTATTTTGGCGGCTCAATGGACGCCAGTGAGAGGGAACGTTAATGGATGATGTTACTAAACAAGCGTTATTCACCAAATTAGGTGAAATCGACGCCAAGCTGGACGGCTTGAAAGAAGACAATAAAAACCAGTGGGAGCACCAACGAGGGTTAGACACCCGCTTGCGTAAACAGGAAACCCACAGTGCGGGCATATCGGCAACTGTAGCTGCATTTGTGGCAGTAAGTATTGATGCGATTAAAAAGGGCATTAGCGGTTAATGGCGCATTCATCTAAAACCCAGTTAGCAGTACGCAGCACCTATGTGAACGAGCAGCAGGATTTAACGGTTGCTGCGTCGATGCATGGTGTGAGCTACGGCACCGCGCGTAACTGGAAAGCCCGCGCCAAAAAAGAAGGTGATGACTGGGATACCGCGCGCAATGCACTTTTGCTCTCCCAGGGCGGTAAGAAGGAGCTGCTTAACCAGGTACTGGAACGCTTTTATATTCAAAGCGAACGCATCTTTGAATCCATCGAGAAAACCGAACAGCTAAAGCCCCAGGACATGGTGGATTTAATGTCTAAGTGGGCCGACTCAATGAGTAAGGTGAGTAAGTTTCTGGGAACCAGCAACAACTTCGATAAAATCGGTTTTGCTATGGAGCTGCTACAGCTGTTAAGCACCTTTATTCGCAATGATTACCCACAGCATGCGCATGTATTCTTAGAAATCCTGGAGCCCTTTGGCCGTGAGGTAAGTAAAACCTATGGCTAAGACCACCGTAAATCAGTTTTTAAAAGAACTGACACAATTAGGTGACGAATTACGCCTGCAGATAGAAAACGAGGTGGAAGGCTTCGCTGCAGACGAGGACGCCAGGGCCGAACGCGACCGTAAAACCCATGATCCGGTTACTGGGTTTAAGTTCTTCTGTAAAACCTATTTTCCGCACTATATCGATGACACGGAATCGGTTTTACACAAGCACTTATTTAAACGCCTGCCAGAAATATCAGCCACTAAAAAAGGTGTACGTGAGGCCATTATAGCCCCCCGTGGTGAAGCAAAATCCACCATAGCCACTCAACTGCATACAATATGGGAAATTATCACCGAGAAAACCCATAACACGGTGATCATCATGGACGCGTTTGAAACGCAAGCTGCGCCCATGCTAGAAGCCATTAAGGCAGAATTAGACACAAACCCCAGGTTAGCCCAGGACTATCCCGACATTGCCGGACAGGGGCCAGTATGGCGTTCAGGGGTAATGGTTACTCGCAACGATATAAAAGTGACTGCCTTTGGTGCTGGGCAAAAAATACGGGGTATTCGCCATGGTGCTTACCGACCTGACCGGGTAAAGCTCGACGACATCGAAAACGATGAAAACGTAAAAAGCCCTGAACAGCGCGACAAGATATTCAAATGGCTTAAGAAAGCAGTATTTAAGTTAGGGCCGCCCGATGGCTCATTGAAGATCATGTATATCGGCACCATGCTGCACTACGACTCCGTGCTGGCCAGGACAATAAAGCTGCCAAGCTTTAAATACGCCAAATTCCAGTCGATTATCCGCTGGCCAATCAACATGGATTTGTGGGAAGAATGGGAAGAAATCCTGCGCAACGATGGCGAAGACGCCGCAGAGCAATTCTACCTGCAGCGCAAAGCGGCGATGGATGAAGGCGCAATAGTGAGTTGGCCCGAAAAGCGGCCATTGTTGTTCCTGATGATGGAACGTGCCGACGATAAACACGCCTTTGATTGCGAGTTTCAAAACGATCCGACCAACGAAGAAGAGGCTACTTTTACTGGTATTAAATTCTGGGTACACATGGCCGACCGCTGGTTGTATTACGGCGCGTGCGATCCTTCATTGGGTAAAAAGAACAAAAAGCGTGACCCCAGCGCGATACTGGTGGGCGGTTACGACAGGCAAAAAGGCAATTTACACGTAGTTGAAGCCAGTATTAAGCGGCGCATTCCTAACCTCATCATTGAAGACATTATTAAGTTTCACCGCGAATACAACTGCATGGTGTGGGGTATTGAAGCGGTGCAGTTTCAGGAATTTATGCGTACCAGGCTAATAGAACGAGGCAAAGAAAAAGGCATTGCGGTACCTACCAGAGCCATTGTGCCTAACACCGACAAAGACCTGCGTATAGAAAGCCTGGAACCGTATGTTACTAACGGCGAGATATTACTGCACAGCTCTCAAACCGTACTTTACGACCAACTAAGGCACTGGCCAGAAGCCGATCACGATGATGGCCCGGACTGTTTGCAAATGCTGTGGATGCTGGCAGTAAGTGGCGCAGGCGGATTACCTAAAGTGAGTACAGCCAAGCGCCGAGGTACAACAGATATGAGAGGGTACGGACATGGCGGATAAAGTCATTAATAAAAAGCACGCACTCGCTGATTCAACAGTAATTGATAACCTGCTGGATCAGCATCTGATTGATTTACTCCACGAACTACCCGACCCGGACGTTATTTTACGTAAGGCCGGTATCGATTACGCCGTCTATAACGAAATACTGGCAGACGCCCATGTGATAGGCGAGGTTCGCTCACTGCGTACCGGTTTATTAGGGTTTAAGTACGAGATTAAATCAGGTGACGATAGCTCCCATGCCGATCAGGCCAGGGAGTTATGTGAAAGTATTTTCACCAGGCAACCCAACAGCGCAATGCGCTGGCCAGATATCACATGGTCAATAGGGAAAGCCACGCTACATGGCAGACGCGTACACCATATAAAGTGGCAAGTACTGGATGGCAAACTGGTACCAGAAAAGTTATTTGATATTAGCACCCGCTCGTATGCCTTTAATTATGAAGGTGAGTTACTGATACGCACCATTCAAAAACCCGAGGGTGAGCCGCCAGAGCCATACCGCTGGCTGGTAACACGCCACATGCCAGATCGCGATAACCCCTACGGTGTTGCGCTTCTAAGTAGCTGCTTCTGGCCATGGATGTTTAAAAATGGTGGCATGAAATTCTTCGTTAAATTCTGCGAAAAATACGGGGTGCCATGGCCTATAGGTAAATATCCTCAAGGCACCGATGACAAAGGCATTGCTGAGCTGGTAGAACGCCTGCAAACCATGATAGAAGACGCTGTAGCCGCAGTGCCTGAGGGCGTGGAGTTAGCACTACTGGAAACCAAAGCGGGCGGCGAATTGCCACAGGAACGCCTGGTTAACTTGTGTAACCGCGAAATGAGTAAGGCGCTTACCAGCCAGAGCCTAAGTACTGAAATTATCGACGGTGGTAGCCGTGCGGCAGCTGAAACACACGCGCAGCGCACAGTTGAAAACTTAAAGTCCGATAGAGCCCTGGTAGCTGATACCTACAACGAACTGTTCAAGATGATCACTGAAGTGAATTTTGGACCAAACGTTGCTGCCCCTAAATATAAGTATGTTGACAAAAAAGAGCTGAATACCAGCGATGTTAACTTTTTCAAACAGGCCAGCACACTAGTACCTATTCGGCGTGAAGATATCTATAAGCGCCTGGAACTATCGGAACCCACCGATGGCGAAGATGTTGTATTTACCGGCAACCAACAACGTGAAAATACACCTGGTGAACAGTCCCAATTCTCAAAAGCCGAAGACGAATGGACAGAGCAGGATATTGCCATAGAGCAAATCATTGACCAGGTAAAACAGGCTATCGATAGCGGCGAAACCTTAGAAGAAGTATTAGCCAATATCGTTAATTCATACGCCGACCTCGATACCGAAGCACTGCGTAACGTAGTTACCCAGGAGCTGGAAGGTGACTTTGGGCGCGGTATGATAAGTGAAAGTTAAACCAGGAGAGCGAACATGTTTTCTGATTCAGACTTAGGTAAAGCCATGACTGCACTGATGTTTATTGCAGGGATTGTTGGTTGGGCAGTCATAGAAATCCTTTTATGGCTATTTTCCTTCATTAATATCAGTTTCGGATAAGCCAATGAACAACATTGAAATAGCAGCTAATGCGCCAATTAAAGCCAAGTATTTCGGCGTTATAGATGATGGCCCCAGTGGCACCGAGCTTTATTTAGACGGTGATTTTGCTTCATGTGTAAAGGTTTGGTACCTCGACGATGATTCAACATGGGTTGAAGGTGATTTTGATTCTTTCTGCATTTACGGATTTAAAGAGTTTCGCTCCTTATCAGACGTAAGCCGCATTGTTGAGTTGGAGAAAGGCGCGCTGAAATCAAACGAAATAATGGATGAATGCTGGGCAATCGTTGGAAATAACATTGACTTTCAACATGGCGGCTTTAGCACGCTCCACGAGCACGTTAATGAACTGAAAGAACTCGCGGAAGCTACGCAAAATGAGCGGGATGCAGTTAGTGCAAAATTATCCAAACTTAGATTAGTCGCAGGCAGGGCTGTATTAATGTTTATGCCAGACTCAGGAATGAGGAAAGAATTAGCTGAAGCTTGTACCGACTCCTGTCATACAGCTTTAAACAAATTCGCCATTGAGCAGCAGATTAAGGGTGTTGAAGATGCGATTAAGTTTTCAGATGACAACTCTAACTTTGTTGACTCTGCTGGACTTGAAGATTATTTGGATAGCCAACTCCGCCAACAACTAAACCGCTAGGTTGAATTTATAAATGGCTGATATAAAAGTCGATGGCCTGCCATTCACGGAAGCCATTAAGTTCTTTCAGAACAAACTTGTCATACCATCCCGCCAATGGCGGGATTTGGTAGGGCCGGTTCATTCAAAAGCCTTTACTGTAGCCGGAGCGGCTAAACTAGCCATCGCTACCGACTTCTATAATGCTGTAAACCAGGTAATTGAATCTGGCGGTACCTTAAACGACTTCAGAAAAGAGTTTGATCGCATAGTCGATAAACACGGCTGGTCATATAACGGTAAACGGGGCTGGCGCACCCGCGTTATATTCCAAACCAACAAAATTACTGCCTATATGGCAGGTAAATGGGAACAGCTATGGCGCATGCGCGAGTATCGGCCTTATCTGCAGTACCTTACAGTTGGTGACGAAAAGGTGCGTGATTCGCACATGAAATGGCACCTAAAAATATTTCGGATAACACACGCAATATGGAAGCTCATATATCCACCAAACGACTGGCTATGCCGCTGTGGCGTTAGATCACTTTCCCAGGATGATATGGAAGAAGAAGGTTTAACCGAATCCACGGTAGAAATGCCTCGCCAGGCCGACACGCTAGATCCTGAAACAGGCGAAGTAACCCGAGAATATGACGGTATCGGCTTTGGTTGGGATTATAACGTTGGTATGGAATGGCTGGGGCCAGAAAAGGCGTTTGGCCAGCAACTGATGGAAGTACCAGCCGATTTAAGACAAGCCGCACTTAATAACATTGATTTAAACCACTTTGAAAACCCTTTTAAACGATTTTCAAACAAAGTGGCGTACCAGGTGGTAAAAGGTAAAACAGATATAGATAGCGGCGCTATTGGGGTAGGTTACTTTAATAACATCGTTATAAATGAACTGGCCGACGAACTCAGGTACCCAACGAACGCGGCGATCGCTATTCGTGACCAAAGCATTGCCGAAATGCTAAATGGTGTACCTGGCCAGAGCATCGCACTTTCATCTATAAACAGGATCCCAGCGATACTGCGAAATCCAGATGCAGTGCTATACAACCAATCAACCCAAAGCCTAGTTTACGCTAAACAAGGAGAAAACGGGTACCTGGCATTTACTGTGACTATAGCTGGGCAGGGCGAACTGAATTACGTTGAGTCTGCGTTCCTGACATCCGGTACCGAACTTATCAACGGGCCATATGTACTGTTATTTGGAATTTTAGCCGGTGCTAATTAGTGGTAATTTGCGATAACTTTTTTACCACTAACCCCCCACTTTCTTACTAGTAAAAACTCGAAGAGTGCCAAAATATTTCAAAACCTATTATAAAACTGGTTTCTGGTAATAATTGGCCGAATCCCTTATTAAAAAAGGGCTAGAGGGTAATTTTCTCGTTTCAGATTAATTTAAAAACTATCACTACCCTACATCACCCCCATGTGAGAGTAG
>NZ_BAAJLP010000040.1:0-38465 GCF_057547795.1 Alteromonas sp. 4NH20-0104
GGCCAAAGCCGGTTTTTTATATCAATCAAAAGCGAATGCTTTGATTAAGCGCCAAGAATTTCGTTAAATGTGGCACTTGGACGCATCGCAGCAGTTGTTTTAGCTTCATCAGGCAGGTAGTAACCACCGATATCCTGTGGCTTACCTTCTGTATCAACAATTTCACTGATAATGGTATCAATGTTGGCGGCCAGCTTGTCGTAAACAGGACCAAACTTAGCTGCCAGTTCGGCATCTTCAGTTTGCTTCGCCAGCTCTTCTGCCCAGTACATGGCCAGGAAGACGTGGCTGCCACGGTTATCCAGTTCGCCTACTTTACGCAGTGGCGATTTACCGTTGTTAAGCAATGCTTCTGTGGCTTTGTCCAGCGCGGTGGCAATCAGCTTGGCTTTGCTGTTATCGTGTTTGATAGCAACGTCTTCCAGCGATACTGCCAGTGCCAGGAACTCACCCAGTGAATCCCAACGCAAGTGACCTTCTTCAACAAACTGCTGAATGTGCTTAGGTGCTGAACCACCTGCACCAGTTTCGTACAAACCACCACCGGCCATCAGCGGCACGATTGACAACATTTTCGCACTGGTGCCCAGTTCCAGAATTGGGAACAGGTCAGTCAGGTAATCACGTAATACGTTACCGGTTACCGAGATGGTATCCAGACCACGGATAGCACGCTCCATAGAGAAACGGATAGCGCGAACTGGTGACATGATAGAAATTTCCAGACCATCAGTGTCGTGATCTTTCAGGTAATTCTCAACTTTCTTGATCAGCTGTGCATCGTGAGCACGCTCATCGTCCAGCCAGAATACGGCTGGCATACCAGATTGACGGGCACGAGTAACGGCCAGTTTAACCCAGTCCTGGATTGGCGCGTCTTTAGCCTGACACATACGCCAGATATCGCCTTCTTCAACTTCATGCTCGATAAGTACGTTGCCGTCCTGGTCGATAACTTCAACTTTACCGTCAGCATCCATCTCGAAAGTCTTGTCGTGTGAACCGTATTCTTCAGCTTTCTGAGCCATCAGACCTACGTTCGGAACAGTACCCATAGTTGTTGGGTCAAAAGCACCATGCGTTTTACAGAAGTTAATCACTTCCTGATAAATGGTGGCGTAAGTACTTTCCGGGATTACCGCTTTAGTATCGTGCAGTTTTCCATCCGGGCCCCACATCTGACCAGAAGAACGGATCATCGCAGGCATAGACGCGTCAACGATTACGTCACTTGGTACGTGCAGGTTAGAGATACCTTTGTCAGAGTTTACCATTGCCAGCGGTGGGCGGTCGGCATAACACTTGTTGATATCGCGTTGGATTTCAGAACGCTGAGATTCTGGCAGACTGGCAATTTTGTCGTAAACACTGCCCAGACCGTTATTAGGGTTAACGCCTAACTCGTCGAACAGGTCGCCGTATTTTTCAAACAGTTCTTTATAAAAGACTTTTACACAGTGACCGAATACGATGGGGTGAGACACCTTCATCATGGTCGCTTTTACGTGCAGTGAAAACAGAATGCCGGTGTTTTTGGCGTCTTCGATTTGCTCTTCGAAGAACTGACACAAGGCTTTCTTGCTCATGTACATACCGTCGATGACTTCACCAGCCAGTAAGTCAACTTTTGGCTTCAGGGTTTTCTTGCTGCCATCTTTACCGGTAAATTCGATGCTTACATGGCCTTCTTTAGCCACGGTTACCGATTTTTCACCTGAATAGAAATCACCGCCGCGCATGTGCGCTACGTGAGTTTGCGATGCCTGACTCCACTCGCCCATGCTGTGCGGGTGCTTTTTGGCGTAATTCTTAACCGCTGTAGGCGCACGACGGTCTGAGTTACCTTCACGCAATACCGGGTTTACTGCAGAACCCAGTACTTTACCGTAACGTTCACGAACGTCTTTATCTTCGTCACTTTTCGGATCTTCAGGGAACTGCGGTACGTTGAAACCCAGCGCGTTCAGTTCTTTGATTGCAGCACGCAGCTGCGGGATAGAAGCACTGATATTGGGCAGCTTGATGATATTAACTTCTGGATCCTGAGTCAGTTCGCCCAGCTCGTTCAGGGCATCTACAACCTTCTGGTCGTCGGTCAGGTAATCAGGGAAGTGGGCCAGTACACGTGCAGCTAAAGAGATATCACTCACTTCAACTTCGATATCAGCTTCGCTGGCAAAGCGACGAATAATAGGTAAAAACGAATACGTGGCCAACATTGGCGCTTCATCGGTTTTGGTATAAATAATTGTAGACTTACGGTTGGTCATTATGTACCTCAATAGTTGCAGTAGCTGGCTGCGTTTTTTCCATTCAACAAATTCCAGCCGCTTATTTCAGATCATAACGTTCTGACAAGAGACCGGATCTCGTGATTTTCCTGCGTACCTACATGTGTCAACCTGAAGGGAGTATCGATTCACGCACGCAAATACTCAGTATCCACTTTACTGAGTATTTAATTCACTAATTTTACAGGTTGACGCTGGCCATGTAATGCACATGAATCATAAGGTCTTTAGTATAGGGTCAAGCGAACCAGTTACAAGTCATACCTTTGTCTTAATTACGAAAAAACGGTTAATAAATTAGTTTTCATGGGTAATTATTCATCAAAGCGTACAAATTTCCATCACCGCCAGGTTGGCGGTGTGCTTAAACAACAACTTTGATAAACTGTTTACTTAAATGATACCGGCCAGCTTTATTCATGACTTCAACCGTAATCCTGTTCAACAAACCCTATATGGTGCTCTCTCAGTTTACCGACGCCGAGGGCCGCGAAACCCTGAAAGATTATATACAGGTTCCCGATGTCTACGCAGCGGGAAGACTCGATCGCGACTCTGAAGGCCTGCTGGTCCTTACCGATAACGGCAGCCTGCAAAATAAGCTTGCCCATCCGAAAGCCAAAACCAGTAAAACCTATTGGGTACAGGTTGAGGGCGAAGTAACCGATGAAGCCATCAACGCCTTGAGTAAGGGCGTCGAATTAAAAGATGGTATGACCCTGCCAGCCAAAGTACAGCGCATTTCTGAACCTGCAGTGTGGCCCCGCAACCCGCCAATTCGCGAGCGCGCCAGTATCCCCACAACCTGGCTGTCGATTACCATTAGCGAAGGGCGCAACCGACAGGTCCGGCGAATGACGGCTCACGTGGGCAACCCTACCCTGCGACTGATCCGCTACCGGGTAGGCAACTGGACGCTCGATGGCATCGCCAATGGCGAATATGTCAGCCTGCCAGGCCCCCCGGTGAGACCCGCCAGCAAGGTAAATAAACGCCCTGCCCGTCGGACCAGGCCCAAACAACCGCAAAAATCACGTCGAGCGCCTTAAAAAGGCCCTTTTAGAGGTGCCAAAAGTTGCAATTTCTGGTAAACTCCGCGCCCCGTAAATAACATGTGAGTGCACGGTTAACTAATGTCTCAGCTCGCCGATTCGGCCCCCAATAAACAAAAAGTCATCGTCGGTATGTCCGGTGGTGTGGATTCTTCTGTTTCTGCTTATTTGCTTCAGCAACAAGGCTACGAAGTTGAAGGCCTGTTTATGAAGAACTGGGAAGAAGACGACAACGATGAATACTGCGCGGCGGCCGAAGATCTCGCCGATGCTCAGGCCGTTGCCGATAAACTGGGTATTTACCTGCATACCATCAATTTTGCTGCCGAGTACTGGGACAACGTGTTTGAGTACTTTCTGGCCGAATACAAAGCCGGCCGCACGCCCAACCCGGATATCATGTGTAACAAGGAAATTAAGTTTAAAGCGTTCCTTGAGTATGCCGCTGAGGATCTGGGCGCCGATTACATTGCCACCGGCCATTACGTGCGCCGACGCGAAACAAACGGCCACTGGCAAATGCTGCGCGGCCTGGATAACAACAAAGACCAAAGTTACTTTCTGTATACCCTCGGTGAAGAGCATGTAGCTAAAACCCTGTTTCCGGTGGGTGATATCGAAAAGCCGCGGGTGCGGGAAATCGCCGAGCAACAAGGGTTGATTACCGCCGACAAAAAAGACAGCACGGGTATTTGCTTCATCGGTGAACGTAAGTTTAAAGATTTCTTAAGTCAGTACCTGCCGGCCCAACCGGGGATTATTGAAACCGCCGAAGGGGTAGAGATTGGCCAGCATGAAGGGCTGATGTACCACACTCTGGGTCAGCGTAAAGGGTTACACATTGGTGGACTGGCCGAATACGGTGACGACCCCTGGTATGTGGTCGATAAAGACGTCGAACGCAATGTACTGATCGTCGGTCAGGGGGCTAATCACCCTCGCCTGTACTCGGATGGTCTGATTGCCAAGCAATTACACTGGGTTAACCGTACCGCACCAACCGAACCGTTCAGAGCGGCGGTGAAAACCCGTTATCGCCAGCAGGACATTCCCTGCCTGGTTACGCCTGTGGATGGCGATCAGGTGAAAGTCACCTTTGATGAGCCGCAAAAAGCCGTCACCCCTGGACAATCAGCGGTGTTTTATCAGGATGAAGTCTGCCTCGGTGGCGGCATTATTGAGAGTTATCTACGCTAATGTTGGATACAGCCATTGAAAAGCAACTGGGCCTGGCTGGTGTTTGTCAGGCAGCCCGCCTGGTGCAGTCTATTGCTCGCACCGGCGAAGCCGATAAACAAGCGGTAGAAGCCAGCCTGTCGAGTATTCTGGTGACCGATTCAGATACCACTCAACAAGTCTTTGGGCAGTTAGAGAATTTAAAAACCGGTTTTCAGGTCATTGTTGCCCAGTTAGGCGATCATAACTCGAAAAAAGACACTGAAATGACTCGGTACATTGCCAGCATACTGGGGCTGGAACGCAAGCTGGCCCGTAATAGTAAAGCCATGAACGAGCTCGGCGAGCGAATCTCCCATGTGCAACGCCAGCTGGCGCATATGGATTTTGAAAGCCCGCAGATATTATCGTCACTGGCAAGTATCTATTCTGACGTCATCAGTCCGCTGGCGCCTAAAATTCAGATTGCCGGCAATCCCAGTTGCCTGAGCCAGCCGCTTAATCAGCACCGGGTCCGCGCGATATTGCTGGCCGGTGTCCGGGCAGCGGTATTATGGCGGCAACTCGGCGGTCAGCGCCGCCAGATCTTATTTAAACGTAAAGCAATTCTGCGCAGTGCCCAGCAGGCACTGAGATTAATGAACTAATTGAGGAGCAAAAGGTGGAACTATCCCAATTAACGGCAATTTCTCCGGTCGATGGTCGGTATGCCTCTAAAACAGGCGAGTTACGGTCGATTTTTAGCGAGTATGGCCTGCTTAAATACCGGGTTGAAGTTGAAGTAAGATGGTTACAAAAACTGTCTGAACTGGACGGTATCACCGAAGTACCAGACTTTTCTCCTCAGTCGCATAAACTGCTCGACAGTATTGTGGCAGAGTTTTCGGTTGATGATGCCCGTCGTATCAAAGAAATCGAACGCACTACCAACCACGATGTGAAAGCGGTTGAGTACTTCCTGAAAGAAAAAGTGGCTGACAATAGCGAACTGAACGCTATCAGCGAATTTATTCACTTTGCCTGCACCTCGGAAGACATTAACAACCTGTCACACGCCTTAATGTGCACCGAAGCCCGCGACACGGTCATTTTGCCTTACTGCGATCAGCTAATTGGCGCGTTAAAAGACTTAGCCCGCGAATATCGTAGTATTCCCATGATGGCACGTACCCATGGCCAGCCAGCCTCCCCAACTACCATGGGCAAGGAAATGGCGAATGTGGCGGTTCGTTTACAACGTCAGCGCGATCAAATTGCCGCCGTTAGCCTGCTCGGTAAAATCAATGGCGCGGTAGGTAACTACAATGCCCACTTGTCTGCATACCCTGAACTTGACTGGCACACTATTTCTGAAGACTTCGTGACCAGCCTGGGCATTACCTGGAATGCTTTTACCACGCAAATTGAGCCGCACGATTATATTGCCGAACTGTTTGATGCCATCGCGCGTTTCAATACTATCCTGATTGATTTCGACCGTGATGTCTGGGGTTATATTGCTCTGGGTCACTTTAAGCAAAAAACCGTAGCCGGTGAGATTGGCTCGTCAACCATGCCGCATAAAGTAAACCCTATCGACTTTGAAAACTCGGAAGGTAACCTTGGCATTGCTAACGCCATCTTCGATCATCTGGCCGCTAAACTGCCGTTATCTCGCTGGCAGCGTGACCTGACCGACTCTACCGTACTGCGTAACCTGGGTGTTGGCGTAGGCTATGCGGTTATCGCTTATCAGGCAACGCTTAAGGGCATCAGTAAACTGAAAGTGAACGAGCAAAGCCTGCTCAACGAACTGAACAATAACTGGGAATTACTGGCTGAACCTATTCAAACCGTAATGCGCCGCTATGGTATTGAAAAGCCTTACGAGAAACTCAAGGAATTAACCCGAGGCAAAAAAGTAAATGCTGAGGTGATTGCTGAGTTTATTGATAACCTCGAACTCCCGCAAAGTGCTAAAGAGCAGTTGAAACAGCTGTCTCCACAAGCCTACATCGGTGACGCAATCCGTCTGGTAGATCAGTTACTGGGCGAATAAGCGTTTGCTACGCTTGGCAACTCCTACAGTAAGGAGTTGCCATGCTACCGCTTTCAACCACCCTTCCCGCCTCACAGCGAACCGCTGAACAAGTCAGGCTGACGCTCAATTTAACCCTGCTGTTGTTCGCCATAGCCTTGTTGCTGCAACTGCCGGCACTGTATTACTTTGCCCGTCCCGGTTCATGGCAAAGTGCCAACTGGCTGAGTCATTTTCTGGCACTCGTTGCCCTGGGCGTTGCCCAACGGTTGATGAGCCTGAACAGTTTAAAAGTTGCTCTGTTTACCCTCTATTACAGTTATCTCACCTGGGTATTATTGTTGTGGCCCGGTTTATCCAATACGCATTATTACTACTTACTGGCCGTAGTCATTACCGGTTTTGTGTTTACCCGCTCTGAACAACTGGCCCAAACCACAGTCCTGACCGGCGCTTTGTTTTTATTCGCCTTGTTTAGCGTAGTGCATTATCAGCCCCAGCTTGAGTTCGGCTTATTACGCTTGACCAATGATCTTACCCTCGGTGCACTGAGTCTGGGAATTTACCGGGTTCTCCGCCACCAAACGCTTAGCCGCTGGCACGGCTTACGCGGCGCTCATCAGGTGTCAGTATCAACTCTGAGTCAGCTTTTGCCAAAAGATCCAGAACAACCAACCCGGTTCTGGCAACCTGGTAAAACCAGGCGCTATCAGTTCGCCTGCGTATTATTTGCCGACCTCAGTGGCTATACCGCGCTTAACCGCCAGTATGGCGACCGCCTTACTTTAAGCGCCCTGAAAAACCTTTACTCGAATATCGACAAAATGAGTGAGCAGTTTCCAATTGAAAAAATTAAGACCAACGGCGACCAGTATATGGCGGTGAGCAGGTTAAGCAGTGAATTAAACTACCAATGCTGTGAAGACATGTATCGGTTTGCCTGTGCCCTGCACGCCATCATTAATCGCTACAGTAGTAGCCACAAGCTCAATTGTACGGTGCGTATCGGCATTGCCAGCGGTCCGCTCACAGCAGGCATCATCGGTAATCAACGGCCCTATTTTGATATTTGGGGCGAAACCGTCAATCTGGCAGCTTGTCTGGAACAGCAGGCCGACAGCGATTATGTTTCTGCCTGCCCGATTACCATGACACACCTTCCTGACCATCTGGTTGCGACCCAAAAACCCCTGGCCAGTGCCAAACATCCCGACACCCGTTTTTACTATCAGCTTAAAGTCACCGAACAATCGCCAGGATTGGGTTTTAATCATCTGCCAACCCGGTGATAATAGCGCAAACTCTGACTAAGATGATGACTGTGCTTAATTTAGATATTCCGGTTTTTTTACGTGATTACTGGCAGAAAAAGCCCTGTGTACTTCGCAACGCTCTGCCCGATTTTGTCGATTTTATAGATGAGCACGAACTGGCCGGCCTGGCCATGGAGCCTGAACTGGATAGCCGGGTTATCAGTAAGCAGGAACAAGGCTGGTCAATACAGCAAGGGCCGTTTGAGGACTTCGCAGCATGTCAGGGCCAGTGGACCTTACTGGTACAGGGCGTCGACAGATACCTGGATGAAGCCAGTGAGCTCATGGATTGGTTTAATTTTATTCCTAACTGGCGGGTAGACGATCTGATGATCAGTTTTGCCGTGCCCGGTGCCGGAGTCGGCCCACACGTTGATCAGTACGACGTCTTTTTACTCCAGGGTAAAGGCAGCCGGCGCTGGCGGGTTGGCGCTCCTGAAGGCCTGACCACTACGCAACCGGCTAAAGGGCTTTGTCAGGTAGAAACCTTTACGCCTCTGATTGACTGTGAACTTCAGCCCGGAGATATCCTCTACATTCCGCCGGGTTGGCCCCATGATGGCGTTACACTGGCCGACAGCCTGACCTATTCCATAGGCTTTCGCGCACCGGACCAGCCGCAGCTTGGCAACTATCTGGCGGAACATTTACAAACGCTGTCTGCTGCCCCTGAGCGTTATACAGACCCGGCCCTTACACATTCTGACTCCCCCGCAGAAGTGCCCGACCGCCAGCTACAGGCGCTTAAATCCTTACTCCACAGAGCTATCGACGCTAATAGCTTCAGTAAAAGCCTGCTGACTATGTTGAGTGAACAAGGCATAGAGCCGGATACCGGCGAACCGGCAGACAGCCAGTTATTACAAGACTGTCTGGCCAACGACGGCAGACTGGTTAAGTTACCCGGCTGCCGGCCACTGTTAAACGAAACCTTCCCTGACTGCTTATTTATTAACGGTGAAGTGGTTAATTTCTCTGCACAAAATTACCCGATTATGTGCAAACTGGTTGCTCAACCTGACATTGACCGCAGTGATATGGCAGCGGCCCCGGATGAACTGGATATTTTTTGCACATTCACTACACTGGTTAATATGGGGTACTGGGAATTCTGACCTAAAAACGGCAATACAGGTTCAGACGATCCACCGGAGTAGAATGCCGGCACGTTTGCTGGTAGGGCAGAATGGGGGTAAGTATGGCGTATAAAGTACAGCAGGTTCTCTGGCAGGAAGCCTGTGAGCAACTGAAAACTCTGAGAAAAGCGGTATATGTTCTGGAATGGCAATTGCCAGAAACCACCGAATTCGACGAGCTGGACAGCCAGGCCGCTCACGTTTTGTTATTTTGCGACCAAAATACCCCAATCGCTACCGGCCGCCTCACTCCCAGCGGAGAACTGGGGCGAATTGCCGTTTTACCCGGACACCGTACCCTGGCCGTCTACAAGCTACTGTTTGCCGCCCTGCTTAAACAAGCCGAATCGCAAAACCTTAAACAAATTCAGTTACAGTCTGAGCTTACCAGCGTTGAATATCACCGTGCCAAGGGCTTTGAGCCGGTTGGCAAGGCGTTTATGGAAGCCGGTATTCCCATGCAAAAGATGGTGTGTAACCGGCAAAACTTTGATTTCCCCGATGTGCGGCATATTCACTAACGCCCCACCACCCGGTTTAACAGGCTAGCCCCACAGGCCCTCATTTTCCTGCAACAGATAGATTTTCTCTGCCCGGTCAGCCAGCAACTGAGCGTAAGACGTTTGACTGGGATCCTGTTGTTGATTATTTTGCAGCAGGTTTTCAGCCTTGATCTGCCAGCGCATAGAAAAGTATCTCAGCGCGCCGCGTGCATCTTTGGCATTATCGGCCAGTGTGAAATCGGTAGGGACATCACCGGTTAATACCCAGTACATTTTGTTGTCCATGGCTTTAATTTTCCACACCGCGACCAATGGCGCCAGATAACGACATTCCTCGGTGACCACCGTATCAAATAAAACGCCCTCCTGAGCGAGAAACTGATTGGCCTGCTGAAAGGCTTCCCTTGCCCAGGTCTGGATTTGCTCTTCTGTTAGTTGTTCTGTCATAAATTTTTCGTTCTTTTAGTTAGACACTGCAATAGAACTTGCAGCGGGTGTTTTGGTTTAATCTTATCGATGCGGCTAACCTGACTTCGACAGGAATAGCCGCTGGCCATAATGTGTTCCGGTTTATAACGCGCCACCGCCTGCTGCCAGCTCATTTCATAGATACCCAGCGAGTTAGCTTTGTTGACGGCCTCATGGCCGTAGTTGCCCGCCATACCGCAACAGCCTACTTTCACAATGTCAGTTTTTAGTCCCACTCTGGCAAAAATATCCTGCCAGGTTTGCTCCGTTTTCGGCAGCCTGGTTTTTTCGGTGCAATGAGCAAACAGCGCCATCACCGTTTGTTCCTCCGCAGCATCTTCCTGCTGCCACTGCGCAGCAGGCAATGTTGCCAGCCACTCGTGTACGGTATGCACAACAAAGTCGCCGCGCGCCGCGCCCAGTGACTGGTATTCATCGCGATAACACAACACCAGCGGTGTATCCACGCCCACCATAGGCATGTTAAGCGCTGCCACCTGGTTCAAAAAGGCCGCGGTATCCGTTGCCGTGCGGGCAAACTTTTCCAGAAAGCCGGTTACATGCAGGGTTTTACCATTCGGCTTAAACGGCAGTAGTACCGGTGTTTTACCGAGTGCTTTGACCAGCCGGCCAAAATCACTAACTACCTGTGCGTCGTAATAACTGGTAAACGGATCCTGTACAATCAACACATAATTTTCGCGCTCAGAGGCATCAATCCGCTCAAGTTCAGCCAGGTCAAAGGTTTGCATCACCTGCTCTGCCTGTTCATTTAATGTGGGCACAGATAACGCCGGTGCATCCACATAGCCGGCAACCTTTTCTAATAGTGATTTTGCCGCGCCGTTATTCATCAGGGCATTGCTCACCTTAGGCAGTTTTGCCATCAGCGGCGTGAGAGTTTCCACATTGGCCACCAGATGATGCTTAAGCGGGCGCAGGTAGCGCTGATAGTACACGTTTAAAAACTTTGATCGGAACTCCGGCACATCCACTTTTACAGGACACTGACTGCTACAGGATTTACACGCCAGGCAGCCATTCATAGCTTCCAGCACTTCATGGGAAAAATCTTCCGCGTTAGAGCGGGAGTTCTTCCAGCGAGTCAGCCAACTGCTTTTATATTGTCCTTCCATCAACGCCTGATGATCGACGCCCTGGTTTGCCAGCAGGCGCAACCATTCGCGAATTAACCCGGCCCGGCCTTTCGGACTGTGGCGACGGTCGCGGGTAATTTTACTCGAGGGACACATGGGTGATGTGGTGTCATAGTTAAAACACAATCCGTTGCCATTGCAGTCCATGGCAGGCTTAAAGGACTCTTTAAATGCCACCGGGATAGTTCTGTCGAGCGTTGCCCGCTTAGGATCGCTCACCTTCACCAACTCATCGTCACTGTCGATGGGCGTACAGATCTTACCCGGGTTCATTTTATTGGCCGGATCAAAAGCGCCTTTTATTCTGCGCAGTTCAGCAAACAGTGACTCACCGAAAAACGCCGGACCATATTCGCTGCGAAAACCTTTGCCGTGTTCACCCCACATCAGACCGCCGTGTTTAGCCACCAGTGCCACCACTTCATCAGAGATCTGGTGCATCAGTATTTCCTGCTCTGGATCGCACAGGTCAAGCGCCGGGCGCACATGCAGGACACCGGCATCCACATGACCAAACATGCCATATTGCAGGCCATGACCGTCGAGTAACGCACGGAATTCCATAATAAAATCAGCCAGATTTTCGGGTGGTACGCCAGTATCCTCGGCAAAGGCGATAGGCTTTTGGCTGCCCTTGGTGTTGCCCAGTAATCCCACTGACTTTTTACGCATAGCGTATATTTTATTAATGTCGGCACGGTCAAACGTTAACTGATAACCAATAACGCCATATTCGCCTTTTTGCGCCGAAGCGCTCAGCTCTTCTTCTAAGCGGGCTATTCGCTGTTTAATTTCGTCCGGATCGTTACTGTTATACTCCACCATATTCAGACCCAGCATTTCCTTGCCCGGTACATCTTCAATGAGATTAGCGATGGAATGCCAGATAATATCGGTGCGGGCCAGATTCAGTACTTTACTGTCGACGGTTTCCACCGACGTCGCCTGTGCGGCAATCATTCGCGGCGCATGGCGCAAAGCCGACTCGAAGGAGTCATATTTAATATTCACCAGCGCCGTATGCCTGGGAATTTTGGTGAGTGATAATTTCGCTTCAGCAACAAAAACCAGTGAGCCTTCAGAGCCGGTAATCAGACGGCTAACATCAATTAACTGTTTTTCTTCATCAAAGGCATGTTCTAAATCGTAGCCGGTTAAAAACCGGTTCATACGCGGGAATTTGGCCAGAACATCCTGCCTCTTACCTCGGCAGGTATTGAGCACCTGGCGCAGAATTCGCCCATAGGTATCGCTCCGTGAGGCTTGTTCCTCAGCTTCAGCAACTGAAAGTGGCTGGGTTTGCAGTATTTCACCGTTGGCCAGTACCGAGGTTAACGCTAAGACGTGATCACTGGTTTTACCGTACACCAGTGAGCCCTGGCCCGACGCGTCAGTACTGATCATTCCGCCCAGAGTGGCCCGGTTACTGGTGGACAGATCGGGCGAAAAGAAGAAGCCATAAGGCCGTAAGGCATCGTTAAGGGCGTCTTTTACCACCCCGGACTGAACGCGTACCCAGCCTTCCTCCGGGTTAATTTCCAGTACCTTATTCATATGCCGGGACATGTCCACCACAATCCCGTCGGTCAGGCTTTGCCCGTTCGTACCGGTACCACCACCGCGGGCGCTGAATTTTACCTGCGGAAGCTGGTTAGCCAGTTCACCAATAATCTGTAAATCGTTGATCCCTTTGGGATGAACTACCGCTTGCGGTAACTTCTGATACACCGAGTTATCCGTTGCCACAGCCAGACGGCTACCGTAGCTATACTCGATATCGCCTGAAAAAGAAGACTTCTCAAGGCGCTGAAGGTAGGTTCTGTAATCATCAGAAACGGTCGATTCAACTGGTACAACAGGTAAATTCAAAGCTACGCTCTCACTGGTGAATAGGCGGCCAAGTATACCTAGGCTGGGAGTAGGTCTCCACTGTTAGCGGGCGATTTTTTTATCAAAAATTACTTTGCAGGGATTACGTATCCGCTTGCAAATAAATATCACCAGCTATAAGGTCAGGCTATAATAAAGAAAATTAAAGCAGGATTTCTTTCAATGGCACTTACTTCGAACCTTAATCTTTTAGATCGCTCCCTTCGCGGTGTAATAGGGATTTGTGTAACCGCCTTTGCACTGTTCAACGGCGATCTGATTGGTGATGTCTTTATTGAGGTCTTACTGGGGATCTTTGGTTTGCTTAATCTCATTTCGTTAGTTTCCGGCTGGTGTCCGGTCTATCATCTGGCAGGCATTAATACGCGTAAACACTGACAATTACCGCAATACCTATGCAGCAAATTGCCAAAATAAAACAGGACAAAACGGTTAAGCCCCGATTAATCTGGGCTTGTCTGTGTGTGGCTCTGCTGGTTTCCGCCATCTATGTGACGGTATCTTACCGGCTGACAGCCGATATTACAGTGCGCTCTGAACTCAAAGCCATGGCCCATATCACCAGCTTGTTCAGTAACGAACTCAGCCAGGTAAATGACGCATCAGAAGTAGACACCCTGTTAAATGAAGTTTTGCTCTCAGCGGTGAATACCCCTGCATTCATCACCGTCACAACGGCCCAACAACAGTGGCAAAAGAACCTGTTATTAACCCCTACCGAGCGAAGCTCCTTGCTGCAGCTAATCCCCGGGACCGAGGACAATGCTGACCCCATCGAGCTGAACGGCAAGACCTATCTCTGGCAGCGGCATCAAACCGGTCACTATGTGATCACCTTTGTGCAGCAAACCCCGGCGTTAGACATTACCCTTAGCTTTGTTGCCAAGCGGTTACTGGTTACCTCTATCATTGTCTTTTGGATAGCCGTCTGGCTGGCTCTGACGCTGGCCTCGCTTATTGCTAAACGGGCAGAACAAGTCAATGAATCACTGGCTTATATTGCCACACATGACTCACTCACCGGCCTGCCCAACCGCTTGTACCTTATTGAACTACTGGAAAACTCGCTGGGCCCGGCAACCGAAGATACCGACACCCCGGTTGATGAAGGCTGTTTGTTGATTATTGACCTGGATCGGTTTAAAGAGGTTAACGACTCCTTTGGTTACGCCGCAGGTGACACCTTACTGAAAGAAGTAGCCCGGCGCGTGAGCGAATTAATCAATGCCCCGGCGGAACTCATCCGTACCGGCGGCGATGAGTTTTTTATCTGGGCCCCCGGCTACACCATTGAAAAAGCTAAAACACTGTCTTTAGAGATCGTCAATTCCTGTAATTCGCCTATTTTAATAAACGGCCTGACCGTGAATAGCGGCGCCAGTATCGGTATCTCTCACTACCCGAGTCAGGCTGAGAATACGGCCGGGTTAATCGTTTGTGCGGATACCGCCATGCACAAAGCCAAGGCAATGCGCAGCGGCTGGCAGGTTTACGACGACAAGAAAATTGCAGACTATAAAGACATTCTGCAACTGCGCGCTGAGCTCAGCGATGCCCTGGAACAGCAGCAAATAATTTTGTACTACCAACCCAAGGTCGATTTAGCCAGTGGCGAAGTCATCGGAGCGGAAGCCCTCTGTCGTTGGCAGCATCCGCGCCTGGGTTTACTTGGCCCGGCAGAATTCATCGACCTTATAGAACACTCGGGTAAAGTACAGGAGTTTGGCCGGTATATTATTGCTACCGCAGCTGTTCAGGCAAGCCAATGGCACACCGAAGGACTCCTCGTTCCGATTGCCATTAATCTTTCGCCCTACAACCTGCTGGACCCAGGCCTGGCGGATTTTATTGGCGAAACGCTCAAGCGCCATCGGTTACCGCCGCAGTTTATCGAAATGGAACTCACTGAAAACGAAACCTGTATTAATATTGACTATATTCAATCAGCGCTGGCTCAGCTTCGTGAACTGGGCGTTAGTCTGGCGATTGATGATTTTGGAACCGGCATGAGTTCGCTGGCGTATTTATCTGAGTTACGGGTTAACGTGTTAAAAATTGACCGGACCTTTATTTGCGATCTGACTACCAATAAAGGCCATCGGGCTATTATTGCTGCGGCCATCACACTCTCTCAGTCTTTCGGTTGTGACATGGTTGCAGAAGGCGTAGAAACCCAGGAGCAGGCGCGAATGCTCTACGATATGGGATGCCGAGCTGCGCAGGGATTTTTATTTGCGCGCCCTATGCCAGCGCAGGAATTTCACGCTTTATTAAAACAGCAAAAACCTCAATTCAGCGTAACCTGAACCGCCGCTCAAGCGGTGTTATATTTTATTACATTTATGATTTTGTATCCTGGCCAGGACTGGCTAGAATAACAGTATATTATTAGCAGCCATTTGTTCTTAACAATGAAAAAGACCCTCCGATTAAGCCTGGGTGGCTTACTGTTTCTCAGTGGAATTGTCCTTACTTTACTGCCCGGTTCAATTTTGCTGGTCATCGGCGGGCTCATGCTGCTGAGTTATGACTGGCCGAGAGCCCGAAACTGGCTGCGTTTTTTCCAGAATCAAATGACCAGCTCGGCACGTAAACTGGATCGACTGTTATTAAACAGACGCCTGCGCAAGTCACGAGTGCGCTAACCACCTGCTGTGCTACTACATTTCCTCATTAAATAAGATAACAACGCTGCCGCCACTCAGATTGCTGCCGGCATTGACTGATATGCCAATTCCAATAGTGGCCAGCCAGCTATCCGGGCTACTCGTATCAACCAGCCAGCCCACGCCAAACTGATAGTAATGAGAGGTCCCCATAGGCTCTACAGCGTCGCCGGTAAGGTCGATACGACGCAGTAACGTTCTTACCTGAGATTGGCGTCCGTAAAGTTCAGGGGTGTCGAAATGGAAAGTCAGAGTGTTACTAAAGCGCCCGGTTTCCACCGACGTTTGTTGACTCTGGCTATCGGTATGAATAGTGTGACCCAGCGCATGCCGGTACTGTATCTTATAGTCAAAACGCTGGCCAAACAGCGTGCCCCGATAAACCGCATTCACCGCCGGATCAACCATCCAGACCCCATACGATGTATTCAGCAACTGCCCATCCAAAAAGCCTCGCAGCAATAGCAGGGTAGGATCCTGATAGTCAAAATGGTTACGGTAATAGAGATACTGACCACTCATGCTGAGCGTGAATTGCCAGGCTTCAGAAAAGTTATACAGCCAGTTTTTTTCGCCCTAGAGGATAAACGACTCTTTATCAAAGGTATTGATATAATCAGGCTCGTCGTAAATGAGGTCCTGACTGGACCCCACATAAGAAGCCCTTATTCCGTAGCTGGTCTGCCAGTGCTCTGACAATTTTTGAGGCTCAAACGACCACGGTAACGAATAGGTTCGTAGTGATTTTCTCAGCGCAAAAGACTCTTCATTGCCAACATTTAAATCACCAAAATCGGCAAATTCATTCGGATCAAAATCCATCAAAGCCAGCGATATTAAAGAAGAATCTGCGACCACCACGGTCAGTGCGGTATTCTGGGCAACAAACCCGCCAATCAGATCACTGAGAATGTCAGCGCCAGAGGCCTGCTGAGCCTGCACCGCAGCACTCCCCGCACACAATATCCAGCCTGAAATTAACCACTTCACCAGGTATCGCCCACTTTGGTTCATAGTCGTTACTTCCGTGTTATCACACTCGTTCTATATTACCGAATATCTGGCAATAAAAAAGGCCAGCAATCGCTGACCTTTTCAAACCGAACTAAAAGCTTACTTACCGTGGTTTTCAGCCAGGTATAACCAAGTTTCAACAACGGTATCCGGGTTAAGCGATACCGAGTCAATACCTTGATCTACCAGCCATGCGGCAAAGTCTTCATGATCAGACGGGCCCTGGCCGCAAATCCCCACGTACTTACCACGTTTCTTAGCGGCCTTAATGGCCAGAGAAAGCAGGGCTTTAACGGCATCATTACGCTCGTCGAACAGATGCGCAATCAGGCCGGAGTCGCGGTCAAGACCTAACGCCAGCTGCGTCATGTCGTTTGAGCCAATCGAGAAACCATCGAAAATGTCGAGGAACTGATCTGCCAGCAAGGCATTGGAAGGCAGTTCACACATCATGATAACGCGCAGACCGTTTTCGCCCTGTTTGAGGCCTTGTTCTCCAAGCAGTTCAATAACCTGACGACCTTCTTCTACGGTACGAACGAAGGGGATCATGATCTCAACGTTCGTTAAGCCCATTACATTACGTACCCGCTTAATGGCTTCACATTCCAGTGCAAAGCAATCGCGGAAGTCTTCAGATACATAACGGCTGGCACCGCGGAAACCCAGCATTGGGTTTTCTTCGTCCGGCTCGTACTGGTAACCACCCACCAGATTGAAGTATTCGTTAGACTTAAAGTCAGACATCCGAACAATCACTTTCTCAGGCGAGAACGCAGCACCAATGGTTGAAATACCTTCTACCAGTTTTTGAATATAGAATTCAGTCGGCGACTCGTAACCGGCAATCATATCGCTGATTTCTTCTTTCAGCTCATCAGGCTGTGTATCGAAGTTCAGCAGCGCTTTAGGGTGGACCCCAATCATGCGGTTAATAATAAACTCCAGACGAGCCAGACCAACGCCTTTATGGGGCAAGCGGGCAAAATCGAATGCACGATCCGGGTTACCCACGTTCATCATCACTTTGGTTGGTGATTCCGGCATGGAGTCAATCCGCGAGGTTGTGACATCAAACTCCAGTTCCTGGTTGTAGATAAAACCGGTATCGCCTTCAGCACAGGAAACCGTAATCGAATCACCGGTGCTGATTGAATCGGTGGCGTTACCACAACCGACTACGGCAGGAATGCCCAGTTCACGGGCAATAATTGCGGCGTGACAGGTACGGCCACCACGATTGGTTACAATCGCTGAAGCCTTTTTCATAATCGGTTCCCAATCCGGGTCTGTCATATCGGTAACCAGCACATCACCGGCCTGGATTTTGTCCATTTCATCAATGGATGCCAGTACTTTAGCCTGACCCGCACCAATCTTATGACCAATTGCACGGCCTTCACACACAATACCGGCAGAGCCTTTCAGTTGGAAACGCTCAATGCTTTGCGCGTCTTCACGACTGCGTACTGTCTCAGGACGCGCCTGAACGATGTACAGCTCGCCGTCAACACCGTCTTTGGCCCACTCGATATCCATCGGGCGGTCATAGTGTTTTTCGATAATCTGGGCTTGCTTAGCCAGCGCCATAACTTCGTCGTCGGTTAACGAGAAGGCTTTGCTGTCGGCCGGGTCAATATCCACGATAGTGACCTGATTACCATGACTCTGATCTTCAGAGTAAATCATTTTGGTTAATTTGCTGCCCAGGTTACGGCGCACGATAGCTGGCTTGCCGCTGTCCAAAGTAGGCTTGTGAACGTAAAATTCGTCTGGGTTAACTGCGCCCTGCACCACCATTTCACCGAGGCCGAGAGAACTGGTAACAAAAACCACGTCTTCAAAGCCGGATTCGGTATCAATAGTAAACATAACACCTGATGAGGCGATATCACTGCGCACCATTCGCTGTACGCCGGCAGACAGCGCTACGCCTTTGTGGTCGTAACCCTGGTGCACACGATAAGAAATTGCACGGTCATTAAACAGTGAGGCATATACGTGCTTCACCGCAACAATTACAGCATCATAACCTTTCACATTCAGGAAGGTTTCCTGCTGACCTGCAAAGGAGGCATCGGGCATATCTTCTGCAGTGGCTGAAGAGCGCACTGCAAATGAAGCCTCGTCACCGGCATCCCCTTGTAGTGTTACAAACGCTGAGCGGATTTCTTCTTCGAGTTTGCCCTGGAAAGGGGTATCGATAATCCACTGACGAATGTTCTTGCCGGCTTCGGCCAGCGCTGAAACATCGTCAACGTCTAATGAGTCGAGCACTTCATGAATTTTAGCTTCAAGTCCGCTTTGCTCTAAAAATTCATTAAACGCGTAAGCTGTTGTTGCAAATCCTCCCGGTACTTTTACACCCGCGTTCGCCAGGTTTGAAATCATCTCACCTAACGAGGCATTTTTACCGCCAACACGATTAACATCGTGCATGCCTAACTCTTGATACCAAAGTACGTATTCTTGCACTTTACAGCCTCCAGCTTGTCACTTTTTCTTTACGCTCACTCAAATGTGAACTTGTAGGGTAGAGGTCAAACCATCGCTGAAAGTAATTCAGGCTAGCTTTTCCATAGGGAAATTCTAAAATGCCGATTATAAGAAAGTAAAATTTTATTTCATTTCGTAATAAATTTACGACAAAGTTAAGGAGTTGTTGTGCGCACAGCATTTTACATTTCGGACGGTACTGCCATTACAGCAGAGGTGTTTGGCCACGCTTTATTGTCACTTTTCCCTACAGAATTCAATCACAAGACAATTCCTTTTGTTGAAACTGAAGAACAGGCATATGCGGTAATTGAAAAAATATCTGAAAGTTTTCAAGATACCGGGCAACGCCCGCTCGTTTTTTATACAGTAGTAAACCCGGATGTTCGGCGAGTTATCGCAAGATCTGTGGGAATTAACTACAATTTTCTCGACCAATTTGTGGCGCCGCTGGAAAAAATTATCGGTGTACCGTCAAAACCAGAAAAACATCGTACCCACAGTATTCACGAAAAAACTTACGATATTCGTATTGAAGCAGTTAACTATGCGCTGGCCAATGATGACGGCTCAAACCTTAAAGATTATAAAGAAGCCGATATTATTTTAGTCGGTGTTTCGCGTTCCGGCAAAACGCCCACCAGTTTGTATCTGGCCCTGCAATATGGAATTAAAGCGGCAAACTATCCGTTCACCGAAGAAGATATGGGGGATATGCTCAAACTGCCCCCGGCTTTACGCCAGTTTAAGCAAAAACTGTTTGGCCTTACCATTGAGGCATCACGCCTAAGCCAGATCCGCTCTGAGCGACGGGCCAACAGCCGGTATGCATCTATACAGCAGTGTCGTATGGAGCTTCGTGAGGTCGAAAACCTGTACCGCAAAGAAAAAATTCCTTTCTTAAACAGTACCAAGTTTTCCATTGAGGAGATCTCAGCAAAAATCCTCGCTGAGACCGGCCTACAACGTCGTAAATACTAGTCGCGAAAGCGCTTAAGTAAAGGGCCTAAGTGCCCTTCAAATGGCTGCCAGCGCCCCTGCCCTTTTCGATTAATGGGCTGGCGTACCTGTTCCGCACTGGGGGTTTTAATAAGCCGGTCAGTCTGGTGAAAATCCAGGCACGAAGGTTCGAATGGTACGCCAAGATAATCCAGCATACGCTTTACCTGACCGCTCAGGTCATCCAGCACATCTTCATGTTGCACCCGCAATATCTCGCCGGGTAACACCTTATCCCAATGGTCCATAAGCTTTTCATACGCCTGATAGTAGCGGGCGACTTCTTCAAGCCCATAGGAAAACTCCTGCCCTTCGCCAAACAGTTGTTTGAAGTTGCTGAAGCAACAATCCATGAGATCACGGCGTGCATCAATAATTTTAGCATTGGGTAAAATGCGTTTTATGAAACCCACATGCATAAAGTTGTTCGGCATTTTATCGATAAAGAACGGTGCACCGCCCCGGTAATAGCGGGTTTGCTGGATATACTGCTTGCCCAGCTGATAACACTGCTCCGGCGTTAATTCGGCAAGTGAATACGGATAAGGTTTACCGCTGCTGCTAAGCTGCGCTCCCACCGACGAGGCAAGACTGAGGATATTATGCAGTTCCATAGTACCGTCGATATCACTGTGAGATGCCAGGATCTGCTCCAGTAAGGTTGAACCCGCACGGGGCATACCAACAATAAAAATTGGCTCAGGTGACGGAAAACCACCGGTCATATTGGTGAACAGAGTACGTTCACAGGCGTCTGTTTGTGCCGCCATAGCCTCTTCAGTGCGGCTAATGTCATAGCCGGTTGAAATCAGCTTTAACCGGTTGCCCTTATCGTAATAATGAAACGATTGATCAAACTGGCCGGCATCTTCAAACCCTTTGCCCAGAGCAAAACACAGGTGGATTCGGTCTTCAACACCCATTGAAGACTCGGCTTCAATGTCGGCCATGCTCTGCAAAGCCTGCTCGTCAAATCGATAAGACTTCATATTAGCGAGGCTCCAGTATGCATCACCAAACTGTTGATGATAGTGGGCCGCTTTCAGATAGGCTTCGATGGCCTGGTCTTTATTACCCGTGGTTTTATAAGCATGGCCCAGAGCCAGCCATACACCAGGGCGGTCCTGATCGGCTTCCAGCAAGGTGCTGAATATAGCAATGGCATCACCGGTTTGATTAATACCCAGTAACGCATTGGCTTTCGCCATCAGGATCTGCAGATTATCCGGGTAGGCCTCAAGTTGCTTGTTGCTGATTTCAACCACCCGCTGATGCTTGCCGAGCTTGGCCAGTAGTCCAAGGTAAGCGATGACAGCTCTGAGGTTATCCGGATAGAGTTCGACACAACTTTCCAGTAAAAACTCAGCGTCGTGATACACCTTGAGCTGAATGCCCAGCTCTGCCAGCAGTAACATCCCTTCCGGATGATGCTTGTGTTGTTGTAAGAACTGCCTACACACGGTTTCGGCCGTGGCCAGTTGCTTTTCATACATCAGATCGTAGGCGCCCAGAATAGGAGGCGGTAACTGTTCCAGATAAGCAATATGCTGCATCGCCAGCTGTTCAGCATCGTTATCCTGATGCTGACGGTAAATCTTCAGCAGTTGTTTCCAACTGGTAATTAAAGCGGGATTGTAATGCGTCGCCCTAAAAAAGGCACTGGCCGCTTTATCCTGCTGATTGAGTGCCAGGTAATTGTAGGCCTGCTCCTGATAAGCACGCCCGTGTTCAGGGCGAAGATTTAACAATTCATTCAGTTCCTGCAGTGCCTGAGTAAACTGGTTTGCCAATCGCTGTGTTACCGCCGATAAATAAAACAGTTCTATACGCAGTACAGCCGGAAGCTCTGCTGCTTTTAAAGCGTTTATCTGTGCCATGGCGGCGGAAAGGTTTTTGGCTTGTAGCGATTGCCTGATTGCCTGAAACTGGTTTGAGAAATCTTGAGTCATAACGGCTGCTGTATTTTTAACGGACGACGAAAAAGGCAGGCTTACGCCTGCCTTTTAGCTCTTATATATTATGTATTAATATCAGGTATTAATAATAATCGAAAGAGAAACGTACACCCATTGTGCGAGGACGGTTAGTGACCACCTTCGGTGTGAACTGCTGGGTGTCGATGTTGAGGATAGCTGATTCATCGAACAGGTTGTCGATAAATAACTCTACTTTCCAGCTGTCATCAGACATACCGACAGATACGTTACTGATCACGTAGCTTTCCTGTACATAACGTCCACCGCGGAACGCGTTACCGTCTGCATCAGTAAAGGTAGCGCCTTCATACACTGCGGCTTCGTCTTCGATTTTAAGGCCTGAGCCCATACCGTAAATGTGACGGGTCGCGTCTTCCATTACGTAAGCGTCCATTACCATGCCGGCTAAACGGTCGCCGGTGTAAGCAACAGAGGCATTCACAAAGCCTTGTTGGCCGCCATCCAGCTCGAAGTAATAACGTGCATTGATGTTACCAGAGAAGGTGGCTGTGTAAGGCAGTTCGCTACCTACACCGGCCGCAATGCCTTCAAGTTCCGGATTAACACGAGTCAGCTCAGTATCGATCACGCTGAAGGCTGCATTAACGACTAAGTCATCGGTTGCCAGCCAGGTAATGTCGGCGTCTAAACCAGTGATCTCTGCATCACCTACGTTGTCGGTGAATACCAGGAAGCTGATATTAGTCGGGTCGAAACGCGAGGTTTGTAATTCGCCGATCTCTGAGTAATAAGCCGTTGCGTTAATCCGCACGATACCGTCTAAGAAGTCACCTTTCATACCCACTTCGTAGTTATCCAGGGTATCGGTAGTCGAGTACACCGGAATACGGAAACCTTCAAACGCACCAGACTGGTTGTTAGAAAGGCCACCACCTACACGGTTGGTTACCGGTGGACGGAAACCTTCTGAGTAGTTAGCGAAGAACAAGACGTCATCGCTCATTTTCCAGTCGAGACCGAACTTAAAGATGGTGTCGTCCACAGTGAGCACGCCATCGGCACCCAGTTTATCGACTTCCAGCTGACCACTGGCAATTGCTGCGGCTACTGCAGCCGGGTCGAGGCCAACGGCTGCCAGTTCATCCGGGTCCATTGAGCCAAAGGCTTTAACACGACGGGTTACATCAACGGTAGTGGTTGAACCGGTGTAGATATCATCAATCTGGTACCAGCGTGCACCTAAGCTCGCGGTTAAGGTATCAGTGATGTCATATTCCATCTGACCGAATACGGCAATCTGCTCAATTTTATGAGTAATGTCGTTAGCAAAGCTGATTTCTTCAGGGAATGGACCGCCGTCACTGTTGATACCTTCATTGCCCACCAGGGTGCGCTGCAGGTTATCAAAGCCGAAGGTCGTCATTTCGGTGTTAGCAATCTTAAACTGACCGACTGTAGCCACTTCCTGTTCGTCGTAGAACAAACCTGCAGTGATACGGAATGGCGCATCGAATTTAGTATCGATACGGAATTCGTGAGTCATGCGGGTGCTGGTAGTGTCTTCTTTGTAGTATTTAACCGGGTCCAGACAGCGAATATCGGCTGGATTATCCGGCGTATCGTAGTGGTTACACAGGTAATACGCTGAGAACAGACCACCGTTGGTGTAGCCGGTATAATCCGTTACCGTGTCGATTTCGCGATCTAAGTAACCACCGGTATACACTACGTCCAGTTTGTCTAAACGACCGTCTACGGTCCAGGTAGTTAAGCCAAACTCATCTGAGTTTTCATCGGCCTGGAAACGAATTGCCTGGTCTTCTGCCACGGTTGGGTCGTAAGCAAATACGCCTTCAGTATCCAGCGACTGCTGAGTGTGCTGAACCAGTAAATCCCAGTCTGAATTAATGTGGTAAGACAAACCAAAACGGGCACCGGCATACACCGCGTCGTTAAAGTCATCTTCAACATGCTGGCTGTTGCGTGGTGAAACCACAGCGGCCGTACTTGGCGTAATGCCGTTGTTTACGATACGACGAGAGTCCATCTCAGCCGGATCGGCACCGTAACCGGCCAGCGCGCCGCCAGAAATACGGTCGACAACCACGGCACTGCCGATGTAACCACCGTTACCCGGATCGTTTTCGATGTTATCAATCCAGCCGCCCTGCTTGTCGTTATAAGCGACAACACGTAAAGCCAGATCATCAGTTGGGGTGATATTAATGTACGCCTCAACCGTGTTGCTCATTTCGCCGCCTTTGGTGGTGGCGATAGCGGTGTCAAAACCGGCAGCAAAACCGGCGTGGTCCGGCTTACGGGTAATTAACCGTACGGTACCGGCCTGTGAGCTGGCACCAAACAGAGTACCCTGTGGCCCCGGCAGAACTTCTACACGCTCAACGTCAGTAGCGAAGATATCCAGGTTACGACCGGCCATGGAAACCGGCATTTCGTCCTGATAAAAGGCTACGGAAGGCTGCAGTGCCTGTACCGATGACAGCGTGATGCTTGACTGGGTAGTCGCCGCACCACGGATATAAATTTCGTTCTGGCCAGGGCCGGTGCCCTGGAAAACAACGTTAGGTAAAAATTCTACGTAATCCTGGAAGTTGTCGATACCCATGTTTTCCAGAGCATCGCCACTCAGGGCAGATACTGCTACCGGCACGTCCTGAATAGATTCAGTGCGCTTGGTGGCAGTGACTTCGATGGTTTCAATAGAAGCCTTTGATTCGCTTGCCTGGGCAAGCACGCCATTAGATGCTAGCGCAGCAATCACTGCACAACTAAGGTGTGTTTTTCTCATAGAACGATGTTCCTACTTTTTTTGAAGTGAGCTGAATTATTTATTGTTAATTGTTTCTTATTGCAGTATAGCCTAACAGAAATAAAAATAAATTTCTGCACTAACTAATAAACGGCGAATAATTGGGTGTTAATCGGAATTTCTCTACGTAAATCAATATCAGCAGGATCAACCTTTTAATTCCACACTAATTATTAGCAAGAATGTGTTTTGATGAATCGATTTGCTGTATATTGTACGTAAATTGTTTTATTTATCTTTCAATAACAGGATATAACTTGAGTCAGACAACTACGCCCAAGCACGAAAATCCGGCACCAGCCAAGCTAAATAAACCTGTATTTTACACCGCCTCCGGCGCAATCCTCATGCTACTGTTGTTTGCAGTAGCCATGCCCGAAACCGCTGAAAACCTGTTTGCATCCATGCAGGGAACCGTAGTGGATAACGGCAGTTGGTTTTACGTATTCACGGTTGCCACTATCTTAATCTTTGTGGTGTATATCGGGTTCTCTGAATACGGCGAAATCCGCCTCGGCCCCGATCACGCCAAACCTGAGTTCACCATTCTTACCTGGCTGTCGATGCTGTTTGCAGCCGGCATGGGTATTGGTTTAATGTTTTTTGGCGTGGCAGAGCCGATTATGCACTTTATGGCACCGCCTACCGCCGAGGCCAACTCGGTGGAAGCGGTAAAAGAAGCCATGAAAACTACCTTTTTTCACTGGGGGCTCCACGCCTGGGCTATCTATGCCGTTGTTGCGCTTGTTCTTGGCTACTATGCTTTCAGACATCAGTTACCCCTCACCCTGCGTTCTACTCTTTATCCGCTGATTGGCGATAAGATATACGGCTGGCCGGGCCATGTGGTTGATATTCTGGCTGTTACCGCCACTATTTTTGGTATCTCTACGTCATTGGGTTTTGGCGCCAGTCAAATCAATGCGGGTCTGAGCTATGTGTTTGGTATGCCCAATACCACGTTTACCCAAATGGCACTGATGATGTTTGTGGTAGGGTTAGCCATCATATCGGTGATGACAGGTTTGGATAAGGGGATCCGCCGTTTATCCGAAACCAACATGATTCTGGCTGTAGTGTTATTACTCTTTATCCTGGTACTCGGCCCGACAGTATTCCTATTACAGGCATATCTGCAAAATACCGGCGCTTATATGTCGGACATTGTGCGCAATACTTTCAACCTGTTTGCCTATCAGAAAACCGACTGGATTGGCGGCTGGACCATCTTTTACTGGGGCTGGTGGTTAGCCTGGGCGCCTTTTGTGGGATTATTTATTGCCCGGATTTCCTTTGGCCGCACCCTGCGCGAATTTGTTCTGGGGGTACTGCTTATCCCAACGGCTTTCACGCTGTTATGGATGACGATCTTCGGTAACGCTGCCATTGATATGGTATTTAACGAAGGCTTCGATAAACTGGCAACCATGGTGAAAGATGATACCTCGGTGGCTCTGTTCGTCTTTTTAGAACATTTCCCATTCAGTGGCTTTATCAGCATCATTGCCCTGTTGATGGTAATGGTTTTCTTTGTGACCTCGTGTGATTCCGGCGCCATGGTAGTTGATATGTTGTGCTCCCATGGTCGTAACGACACGCCGCTGTGGCAGCGTGTATACTGGGCGGTAGGCGTTGGATTGGTGGCGGCAATTTTACTTTATGCCGGTGGCCTGAGTGCCTTACAAACCATGACCATTGTTGCTGCACTGCCATTTTCGATTATTCTGCTGATTGCCATGTACGGGTTACTGAAGTCATTGCGTATTGAAAAACACAAACGTGACAGCCTGGCAATCACTGCAATGCAGACCGCAGTAGTAGAGCACGACAAGCCCTGGAAAGAACGCCTCGGCGAAATTGTAACCTTTCCTGACGAAAAGAAAGTATCGGGCTACATGCTACGCGTGGTCTATCCCGCATTACACGAAGTGTGCGAGGAATTTAATCGTCGTCAATACGATGCGAGCTTACAATCCAGCGAGACACACGTAGAACTTACGGTACTGGTGAATGGCCAGAATGACTTTACCTACGCGGTGTACTTAACGGCAACGCAACAACCCGACTCTACGCTGACAAACGAAGTGCCGGTGGACGGGAGTAACATTCAAACGTATTATCGCGCCGAAGTTCACTTGTCGGAAGGTGGTCAGGATTACGACCTGATGGGATGGTCAAAAGACGGCGTGATTAATGATGTACTGGATCAGTTCCAGAAACATCAGCACTTTTTGCATCTGCTTAATTAATGCATTCAGGAGTATGACTATTAATGCGTAAAGAAGAAGAATTACTGGTAGCGTTACGACGTGTAATACGGGCGGTAGACTTACGCAGTAAACAACTGAGTAAAGACGTGGGCATTACCGGCCCACAGCTACTCGTATTACAAAATATCGCAGCGAAACCAGGCATTATGGTAAAAGAAATCGCAGACGGTATTAATTTAAGTCCGGCAACGATTACCAATATTCTTGATCGGCTGGAATCCCGTGATTTAGCGCACCGTATTCGCAGCACACAGGACAAACGTAAGGTTGGCGTTTACCTGACAGAAGCTGGCGAAAAAGCCGTTTCAACGGCGCCGCGTCCCCTGCAGGAACATTTTGTAGAGCGCTTTAATCAGTTGGCCGAGTGGGAACAGAGTCAGATGATAGCAACCATGCAACGTATAGCCGCGATGATGGACGCTGAGTCGATTGATGCTTCTCCGGTTCTGGCGGTTGGTACACTCACCGAGCGCCACGACTAACTACAGACAGCCGCCATCAGCACATAAAAAAAGGCCGGTATTAATTGGCCTTTTGTTTTTCTGCTTTTAGCGGGTTGAGCCGGCCGCCGGTAACTTTATCGGCCCGCCCTTCCTGAATGGCTTTTTCGGCCCGGCGTTTACGCACTTCTTTTGGATCGGCAATAAGCGGCCGGTAAATTTCGATGCGATCACCGTCCTGTAATTCAACCGTGGGTTTGCAAACACGATTCCACACACCAACCTTGGCAGTTTTTAAATCAATCTCGTTGTGAATATCAGTAATGCCAGACGCCAGGATCCCCTGCTCCACGGTAGCCCCTTTCGGAACCGTGAGCTCAATTAACGACTGTTTGGCCGGTGTGGCATAGGCCACCTCAATATTAATGGGTTCTTCCATCAGGCGTACACTACTTTTGCTCGTTGAGTAAATGCGTTGACCATGCTCGCAGCAAGCGAATTAAACACTTTGCCAAACGCCAGCTCTATCATTTTACTTTTAAATTCAAACTGCAGGCTAAGTTCAATTTTACAGGCCGACTCTGATAACGACGAAAACGTCCAGCCGCCGCTTAATTGTTTAAACGGCCCATCTACCAGAGTCATACTGATACTCTGCGCGGGGGTAAGCACGTTTTCTGTGGTAAACCATTGCTTAATACCCGCTTTAGACACCAGTAAAGCAGCCTGCATGGCATTGCCCTGTTGACTGACAATTTTGCTATCGCTGCAGCCGGGCAGAAACTCAGAGTAAGACTCAACATCATTAACTAAATCAAACATGGATTGCGCACTGTAGGCAACCAGTGCGCTGCGCTGTATTTTCGGCATACGAATTTTGTACTCCTGCAAGTTGCCGCTGAGTTTATCATAAAATCTATTTTGAAAATAAGCTGTTGTGGCTCACTTTGCCGGCCTGGAAATTTTTACCGCCCAGCGCAGGAAATACGAGACAACATTTATGTAATCAGTATAATAGCGGCCATGAAGAAAAATAAATCCAACTCCTCCAGCAGCGGTACTATCGCGCTCAACAAAAAAGCGCGCCACGATTACCATCTCGAAGACAAAATGGAAGCCGGCATTGCTTTGCAAGGCTGGGAAATTAAAAGTATTCGTGATGGCAAAGTAAATATCACCGACAATTACGTCATCATCCAGAATGGCGAGGCGTATCTTGTAGGGGCTCGTATTACACCGCTTAATCAGGCCTCAACGCACGTTATATGCGAGCCTGAGCGCGCCCGTAAACTGTTACTCAATCAACGGGAAATAGACCGATTAATTGGCGCCCGTGACCGTCAGGGGTACTCCATTGTTGCCACCGCCATGTACTGGAAGAAGTGCTGGGTGAAACTGGAAATTTACCTCGCCAAGGGTAAACAATCCCACGACAAACGCGACACCATTAAAGACCGTGACTGGGAGCGTCAAAAAGCCCGGGTAATGAAGCATAAAGTGTAACAATATTCTGAATAACAGGGTGCCAGCGGCACCCTGTTTTGTATAGACCTATTGTAAGGTTTGCGCAAACCACTGCGTAGTTAGTTGCAGCAATTGTTCGTCTTGCCCTGCCTGCTCATTAAGCACATTAAATATGTGGCTGGCGTCTTTTATCACTGTGGCCTGCGCCGGATAAGCCTGAGTAGCGTTGATTAACCGTAAGGCATTTTCAGCAGGTACCACTTTATCGGCACTGCCCGCAATGGCCAGCAATGCTCCGCTATAATCAGCCATATTCGTGAGTGATTTATTGGCCTTTACCTGTTCAAACCATTCCAGCGAAATATCCAGTGATGATCGCCACGAGTACTCCTGGGTAACATAACCTTGCTTTGTGGCCTGTTGGTAAAGGTTGTCGAATAAAGGCCGAAACGCACTCACTCCATCACTTGCCACTGACGACCAGGCAACAAATGACGTGAACACCGGCGACTCAGCAATCAGCAACTGCGCAATTAACCCGCCCTGGCTAAACCCGACGATCCCCAGCTTTTGCCCATCCACCTGCGGTTGACTTTGCAGGTAGCTGAGCGCTACACCTGCATCACGTACCGCACTGTTAAGCGTGTAGTAGCGATAGCTAACCGGGCTATCGCCGGTCCCCGCAAAATCGATGCGTATAGAAGCCACCCCCACCTTCGCCAGTGCTGCGGCCAGGCGGGAATAGAGGTTACCCACTTCATTTTTATGCGACGCCGTGCCATGTAATAACACCACGGCAGGCACTGCCTGAGCAGACTCCGGCACATTCACAATGGCAGGAATATCATACTCACCATTCGATAACCGTAATGACGACTCCCCCGCCCCCACACCCGTTGCTATAACACTAAGCACAACGGCAATTAGCCATACTTTCATGAAAAACACTCCGGAAAACAGATAAGTATATAACTTATCATGAAAAGAGCCTGAGCACCGGCACGATGTCTTAGATTCAATATTACTTAACCCTTCATTAAATTTAATTAAAACTAAAACGCAAATGCTATTGATTCCCATTTACATAACTGGTTTAATTCCTGCGATTTTTATTCTTAGGAGCAGGTAGTCGTTATTATGTTCACGAAATCCCCCGTCGCACTCGGATTATTAGCCTCATTATCTTTCGCAGCACAAGCTGCAACCCCCAACGATATTGAGCACGTTACTATTTTTGGTAATTCGCAAGCAGTAGAGACTACACCAGGCAGCGGTATGGTTATCGACCAGGCTTACCTGGATGATTTTGCGGTAAGTGACATTATGCGCGTGCTAACCAAAGTGCCCGGGGTATATATTACTGAAGAAGATGGTTACGGCTTACGCCCTAACATTGGGATGCGTGGAAACTCCGCCGACCGTTCAGAAAAAATCACGATTATGGAAGATGGCGTACTGGCAGCACCGGCTCCCTATGCCAGTCCGGCCGCATACTACTTCCCTACCATTGGCCGCATGAGCAGCATCGAAGTGCTAAAAGGCGGGTCCAGTGTATTATATGGCCCCCGTACTTCGGGCGGTGTGATTAACCTTTTAACCACACCTATCAGCGACAACAGTTTTGCTACCCGGCTGGATGTCTCGCTGGGCTCAGACGGCTACCGTAAGGCCCATGTACTGGCCAGTGGCAGTGAAGGACGTGTAGGCGCATTGGCAGAAGTGTACCACTACGGTGCCGACGGCTTTAAAAACCTGCCAACCGGTGATGAAACCGGTTTTAGTAAAACGGACGTCACCACCAAAGTCGGCTTTGAACTGGATACCGCCGGGAAGCACTATATTGAAGCTAAGCTGAAGTATTCTGAAGAAACCTCAGATGAAACCTATCTGGGCATTACTCAGGCAGACTTCAACAACACGCCATTTGCCCGTTACAGTGCATCAGTGCTCGATGAAATGTCTACCGACCATAAGCTGATTAACCTGAACTACGTATACAACATCAGCGACAACAGCACGTTAACCATGACCGCTTACTACAATGATTTTCACCGTAACTGGTATAAAGCCGACCGGGTGAATGGCCTTAGTCTGGGCAGCGGTGCTGAAGAAGCAGCTTCTGCATTTGATGCCGGCTTAAGTGCATCTGATACGCTGGATTTTCGGGTTAAAGCCAATAACCGAAACTACCTTTCACAGGGAATACAGGGTGAATACGTACTCTTTACCGGTGGTCATCAGATCAAGGTAGGCGCGCGGGTACACAATGACGAGATGGACCGTTTTCAATGGGTCGACAACTATCAGCTTGATAGCGACTACGTTATCAGCACACTGGATGCTGGCATTCCGGGGACCGACTCTAACCGCATCGACAGCGCCAATGCCCTGAGCGCTTACGTGCACGATACCTGGGAATACGGCAATCTGACCGTATCCGGCGGCTTGCGTTATGAAGATGTGAACCTCGCTCGTGATGACTGGGGTAAAACTGACCCACTGCGTACAACCGATCCGGCAATGCGCCGCAACAGTGTATCGGCCGTGCTACCCGGCATTGGCGCCACCTACCAGTTAAGCGATGATTTATTATTGTTAAGTGGTGTGCAAAAAACTTTTGCGCCACCGTCACCCGGTAATAACAACGCCGAAGAAGAGGAAGGCTGGAACTACGAAGCCGGATTACGCTACTCTGACAACCTCAGCCGTATTGAGCTCATCGGATTTTACACCAACCTGGATAACCTGCACGGTAACTGTACCGCCAGCCAGGGCTGTGACAGCGACTTAATTGGCACTCAGTACAACGCCGGAGAAGTTGACATTAAAGGAGTTGAATGGAGCTACCAGGGCAATTTCCCGGTTGCATCATTCACAGTACCGGTAAACCTTAACTACACCTATTCCACCGCCGAATTTAAAGAAAGCTTCGATTCAGAGCTGGACGCCTGGGGCAGTGTTGAAGCGGGTGATGCCCTGCCTTATCTGCCCGATCATACTCTGCAATTTGAAACCGGCGTTCGTCAGGATAACTGGCAAGTGCTGGTAGCCGTAAAATATACCTCAGAAATGCGTATTCAGGCGGGTAATGAAGCCGTAACCAGCACCACCGGTATACCTTCGAGGACACTGATGGATGTCTCGGCCAATTACATGCTGGATAATAAACAAACCGTTTATCTGGTAATTGATAACCTGACTGATAAAGACTATATCGCTACCCGTCAACACGGTGGTATTCAGGTAGGCAAACCCCGCACATTCCAGGTGGGCTATCGTTACCAGTTTTAATCCATCAGGGCGGTTTATTAACCGCCCTTTTTTATGTGCGTGGCGTTAATCCGGCTGCCGGTAAGCCCGCACAATATCAGCCATTACGGCAAGGCCAATCTCTGCTGGTGTTTTACTGCCAATATCCAGTCCAATTGGCATATGAATATGCATTAGCTGTTCGTCACTAAGCTGCCCTATCCGCTGTAAACGCTCGGCCCGTTTTGCCGACGTACGCTTAGATCCCATCACGCCAATATAAAACGCCTCAGTATGCACCGCTTCCATCATGGTGAGATCATCTACTCTGGGATCGTGAGTAAGCGCTACGACGGCCGTATGGCTATGCACGTTGTTGGGTTTCATAATGTAATCGGCCGCGAAATCCGGTACAAACCGGCAGCCCTCTATATTGCACAATGCCTGCTCGGCCTCACGGTGTTCGCAAATAATGACCTCAAACCCCAGTGACTGAGCGTATTGAGCGCAATATTCCGCCACTGGCGAATAGCCGGCAATAATTAAACGCCTGGCCGGGCCGATACGCAGCGCAACATGATGATTTGCCGATTGCCAGCTCACCGCAGGCGTGTGTTCGGTGACTTCAGTTAACCGGCTAACACCCGACTGTGTATCAACTTCGCGGACCTTTACATCCTTACCCTGCAGGCAATTCAGATAAGCTGCGAAGTGTAATCTCTGGTTCTCATCCGGAGTGATTTTCTCGACCAACACATCAAGAATGCCACCACAAGGTAAGCTAATTGCCTGCTGCCCGCCCTCCTCGCCATAGCGTACTGTTTGCGCAGGCGCATCAAACTCATTAGCACCGAGACGGGACAGGAAATCATCTTCCACACAACCACCAGACAGAGACCCCACCCAATCATTGCTGGCCGTTGCGGCAAATAAACTGCCTGGTTCACGGGGCGAAGAGCCCCAGGTGGCCAACACAGTACAAAACCAAAACGTTTTGCCCGTCTCCAGCCATTCATTTACCCGGCTTAACACCGAGACATCCATTGGTTGCATAATTCGAGAACTTATTAGTTTATCTATTGATAATGTAAGCAATTAAGCGAAAAACACCAACCTAGATCACATCATTACGGTAAATCCAGCGATAACCAGCACTTAGCTGCTCAGCAAAGCAGCAACCAGCGGCCATAAAGGCGTTTATATTTGTACTTCCCCCTTGAATAAGTTAGTATCCGCCCAATATTAAACAGTATGCAGAGGGCGTAACTCTCTGGTTTAATAGTAACGATCTCCGGGGCTGATTAGGATTCGACAGGATCTAGGAAGCTGGAGGTGCATGCAGAGGAGCGGTTTGCCTCTTAAAAAGCCGCATTTAAATAGTCGCAAACGACGAAAACTACGCACTAGCCGCTTAATACCCGGCATAGGCCCTTCCACCTAAGCTTTGTTTGCTAGCCAGGATTTTGGAAGGTCATATAAGTAAACTAGCGAGGGAAACTCTCCTGAGGTTGAACCGCGAAATAGTATCAGGACAGCTACCAGGAACCCTGTTTGTCGGGGTCTAAAGTAGTTAAATAAAAGACAAACTAAGCATGTAGTACCGAAGGTAGACATTTTCTGGACGCGGGTTCAAATCCCGCCAGCTCCACCAAACAGATGGCGTAACTGAGTAAAATCATAAAGTTACGCCATTTTTCTTTCTGGTATGGCGTGTAGTGTCACGAATAGGTGTCACGAACATGTCATTACCATACCTCAGAAAAAATCGCGTAAACGTATATTCACTCCGCTTTAACTTTCCTCTCTATAGAACCGTAAAACACGAACTTTTACTTCGTGTTCAAAACAGGTCGAACAGGATAGTCTATCGCCAAGTTTGCATTAGCTTAGGTGTTCGCACTATCAGCGAAGCCAGAGAGCTTTATTTTCGAGTTATGAGCGACGCTCATTCAGTGCTGAATAGAACGAAGAAAGAGGTATCACTGATGTATAGTGAAGAACAACAACAAGCCGCGATAAAACAATTTAAGAATCAAGTTCAAGAATTAATTGAAGCTGCAAAAGATTCCACAGCTCCAGTTTGGATGGCCGATTTACGAGCATGGCAGTTAAGACAAACACAGAAATCACTGTTTAAGGCTATTAGCGAATCAGAAACAAACAGAAGCCAAGCAGCAAAGGAGTTAAGCCGAACTAAAGCTATTTTAGAAACAGTTTCTGCACCAATAGCCCCTGCTACTTCACTGTCTGCTCCGGTAACTGTAGCTGCCACGAAACATATTCTTCAAGATGAATTAGCGAAATACCTAGCCCATAAAAAATCTGACTGGAATAAACGATCGGCAATCCAGGCCGAAGCAAACCTGCTGAGATTTGTTGAGATTATCGGTACTGAAACAAATTGCGAAGACATAACATTTGACGATATCGAACGCTACAATACTGTAATGGCTAATTTACCTCCGAATGCAGGAAAATTGCGCCAAAAAGCAACTCTAACCACACCTGACGAAATTAGAGAATTCTGGGAGCTTGCCGCTACCGGGAATACCGGAACAAAGCTTTTGCCGAACGGTATAGAAAAACATTACAGCGTAGTAAGAGGATTTCTTAAGCGTTTATTTATCACCAGACGCACTGATAGCGATCTGGCAGCGTTATTAGTAATTAGTAAGAACGCTATCAAGAACACAAGCAAAAAACGCTCTACATTCGATACAGCGGCTTTGAATAAAATGTTTAACAGCTATATTTATTCAACTCATTTGAGAGTACGAGAAAACTCAAAGTCATTTCATTTCTGGGCTCCGATTATCGGCTTAACAACTGGAATGAGAATAGCTGAAATAGCTTCGCTAGAAGTAGCAGATGTAAGAGAAATTGAAGGTGTAATGTGTTTTGACTTAAACAAGAACTGGTCTGACAAAAACCTAAAAAGGACAGCGCCTGATAAATCAAAGAAAAATGAATCATCAGTTCGACTAGTGCCTGTTCCGGATGTTTTGTGGGATATAGGTTTAAAAAAATTAATCGGTAAAAGAAAGACTGGTTTACTCTTTAGCGAATTGAGATTGTCTGATACGAAAGGTTTGGGCAATCAAATCTCACGTTGGTTTAACGAGTATTTCCTGCGCTATGCAGGCATTGCAAAAACAACCACCAACGGCGAGCAACTAGTATTTCACTCATTGCGACATACGTTTACCACCCTATTAGATAAAACTATCGTTGATGGCAGCCCGCTAAAAGAAGAGCTTTCTCATTACGTTACCGGTCATACTTCAGGTAGCGTTCGCTCTACAGTCTACAATCACGGACAAAACATGGCTTATATCGCTAAATTTATGAACGCAATTGAATTCGGTATAGATTTAAGCCAGTTAAGTTATGAAAAGTTTCTTAAACGTACAGCGGATTAGTAGCTGTAAGAGTTACATATATTAAATTTGAAGGGTAAAATCGGGTAATATAACGTAATTCTATACCGTCAGATTAAGCCTGGGCTTCAGATATTACTGCTTCAATTATTGCATGTTTTTTTATTTAATATGCACTAGCGCAGACCCGACTGTCGCCAGTGTAATAACCTTCTTCTCGTAGTTATAAGCAGGACGAATAGCTATTGTATATGGACGTCTGGTTTATAAAGCAGTCGTTTCATATTCTGTCTCATGTAAACATAGAATATAGCTTTTCAGTAGAAACGAGTGTTACTATGAACTGCCGCTAATAAGCCTTTATATTTCATAAAGTTGGTACCTAGCAGGTTGTAGGTTCTCCAACTTCCAATATTTGGCAGATAAAATTTTTGAATAACTAGAGATAATTTATGAACCTTAATGTTGGTCAAATTAGCCTGATAGACCTTATGGGGCAGCTTGAAAGAAAAGAAGTAGTTATAAATAAGCAATATCAGCGGGGTTCTGGGCTGTGGCCCGACTCGGCACGTACTTATTTTATAGATACGATACTTGAAGGGTACCCTTTCCCCAAAATATATCTATATCAAGTATTTAATGAAAAGGCTAAGAGACCAATCAAAGAAATTGTAGATGGTCAGCAAAGAATAACAACGATACTAGACTTCATGAACGACAAGTTCACGTTGACCTCTGCCTCTAAAGAATATTCCGGAATGTGCTACAGCGATCTGGATGAGGATGTTCAGAACAGCTTTATATCATATCAGATAGAAACATCTATTATATTGTCCGCAACTCGTGCTGAACTTTTGGAAATGTTCCGCCGAATTAATGCATATACAGCCCCCCTTACAGCGGCTGAAAAACGTCATGCAACTTATCAAGGTGCGTTTAAGTGGTTCGTCGTCGAGCAAGCAGATGAATATGCACCAATTCTAGATCAGCTTGAAATTTTTACACCAAAACAGCTCTCGAGAATGCAGGATTCTGAATTTATTGCTGACTTAGTTGTGGTTTTAGAAAAGGGAATAGTTCAAAAGTCTGCAAAAACAATCGAAGATATGTATAAAGCCTATGATGACAGTTTTCAAATGGCCGGCCATTGTTCTAAAGTATTTGATGATTTCTTTAAGTTTCTTTCAGAAGATTTAAAGCCTCTTCATCAAACATTCATGATGAAATCCTATGTCATCCACTCCTTATTCTCTGCTTATGCTCACTGCAAATACGGAATACCCAATGGTGAAGAAATTAGTGGTTTAAAGCCAAAGAAAAACCTATCCATTGATCTCGGAGAGGTTGTCCGGAAATTGGAGGCTCTCGCTTCTGCGCATGAAGAGCAGGATGAAAACGGCCCTTATAGAGACTATGTCAAAGCATGCATGTCTAGCACGACTAAGGCCAATCAAAGAAGTCAAAGATTTAAAACATTGTGTGACGTGCTGGTGAGCTAACTTGTGTATCTAGAAAAAATCTATCGTGATTTTGATGCAAGGTGTGCATCTTACAATAGGAGAGTTCTTGATATTGTACATGGTACGTACAATGATTGGGAGTTTCGATACCTTACTGAAGTTCTCTTGTCCGATGCTTGGCAGTCTTGGTGCCGTTTTTGCCGACTTTTATACCTTTCATCATGCAGAGGTTGTATAGCTCGAGACGGAGGCTCGATCCAGCCAATCAACGAAGATAATTCATGGCGCAGATTAGGCTACGTTGCCAGCCAGAGACTGAGGAACAGAAATGTTACTCCGAATGGTCACTTGAACTTTGAAATGAGGAAAGAACCGACATGGGGAGATCTGGATGTCTTTATAAAAATTGCTCAAGATGTCCAGTTATCAAATAAAAATACTCTTCTAACCAGCTTTGGTAGTTTCTCATCATTGAAAAATATGCAACTAGTACGTAATGCGTGTGCCCACAAAAATGTAGAAACAATTTCAACTCTTAATGGATTGTCAAGTTCTTACAGTTTTTCCAAGCTAGATTTTGCCACTGACATTGTCTGGTCTGACGACAATAACAACGGAGTATTTGCAATCGACATATGGCTCTATGAAATGAACCTTATTGCTGATCTGTCGACAGCGACCGCATAAGGCTGATAAGGGCTGCGGGTGACAGGTTGTCCGCAGCTCCACTACACCCCATACTGAAGACATGCGTTATGCACTTTAATTCACTTGGATTTATCAAAAGGAACTTTCAAGCCAATACAAATTTTCCGACTGGCCAAAGCAAGGCATTCCAAATAACTCTGCTAGCGTTTAAGCAATTTATAGTGGTGAAAGCCTTCATTGAACATGCCTTAATTCTTTTAGTATTTTGAAGACTGACGTCTTGCCTACACCTGACTCTCGAACAATCTGAGCTGGTTTAACACCTTTAAGGTACAAATCTCTAACTAACGCCTTTTTGTCTTCTGCGAGTGGCGCACCGCCCTTATATACACCTCTGGCTTTCGCTTTAGCAATGCCCTCTAATTGACGTTCTTTACGTAAGTTTGTCTCAAACTCAGCAAAGACACCAAGCATATCTAGAAAAGCCTTACCAGCCGGTGTACTTGTATTTATGGGTTGCTCGGTAGCTTCGAGGCTCACACCACGATGCTTTAAGTCAAAAACGATATCTTGTAAGTCTTTAAGTGAACGAGCTAAGCGATCAACTCTTGT
>NZ_BAAJLP010000041.1:0-37458 GCF_057547795.1 Alteromonas sp. 4NH20-0104
CGACTTGTTAAAAAAGGAATACTGTTCAGGAGATCCCGGATATTTCCTGCGGAAATTCCGGGATGACGGTAGTGTTTTAAGCGCTGTGGTTTCTGGCTTCTGGTGGTGTCTAGGCGATACCCCCTCAAACTGGACTTGGGCTAGCATCACCTGCGAAAATTCCAGGATGATGTTGGAAACCGGTTTACAGTTCGTAGAACAGCAGGGCAAGTGAAAGAGCCAGTGATATCATGCCTAATCCGCACATTTCATATGCTGCTGTTTTATTAATGACTAAAGGATGTGTGGCGAAGTACTGTTCGAGCTGTTGAAGAACGTTAATGATTGTCGTGGCTGAAAAGTTGCCCTTAAAATTAAAGAATAATTCTTTTTGGGAACTTTTGAATTGATATCCAATGGCTCCGGGCAGGGCTGGAACTTCGATAATTTCGGGTTGTTCGCAGTAATTCAACTGATTATGAGTCAATGCATTTTTAAGGGCCGGCGTAAAGTCATCAGCCAGACCTATAAGTTGGTAGGACCGCCTTAGTTGCCAGCATCTGACACCAAAAAAAATCGTTGCTGCCAGCATAATAATTTCTATGCCTTCCAGGCTACCGGTTTGCCAAACCCGAACAGCCTCCCGGACGATTAGTACTAAATTGATTAACAGGGCAAAGCTCACCAGCAGGCCGATTGAGACAATAAAAGGCCGTTTAGTGTAAAGCACCCGCCAGCCTAAATAGATATAATAAAATGATATTGCGAGTAGAAATAGCGCAGCGATTTGTTGCATACAGGACTCCTTGTCAGGTGAAGTCGGCCTGAATAATCAAGCCATAGCGTAAATAGCAGACTGTGTTCCTTGTCTGCCTGAGTGTGAGCCGGTATCTCACCCCGGCAGTTTCATCGCTACCAGGGTGAATACCAGTGTCTGGTGCTTAGCTTATAAACCGAGCTGTGTTTTTCCCTGATCAAATACAATATCAACCGGGATACTGGCCGCTTTTAAACGGGCCAAATCGGCTTTCAGTTGAGGTTTAATAATGCCTTTATCTGCAACGAGCTCAGCTACGCCATCATAATCGCCATCACCTTGCAGAGTGAGAATGAGTTCAGATAAGGAAGAAACCGCTTCTGACATTTTTTCCATATTCACGCTGTACAGGCCGTCTTCACTGCGATCAAAAGCGCCTATGGTGGCAAAATAGTTAAACCGGATCATATTGGCCTTACCGTGTGCACTGGATGCACCAAAGCGCACTGAACGGAAGATGCCAGCCATAAAAGTAACGTAGTAATCCTCGAGAGTACCCTCGGTTATTTCACCTTTTTCCAGCAAGCTTTGTACCATGTAAAGACCAAGGATATCGGCTTTACCCTCTTCCAGCGCCGAGGCGTGCTCTTTAAGTGCAGCCCGAACGGTGCCTTTATCGGTAATGGTATTTTTAATCCCCAGACCATGGGCTACTTCGTGGAACATGGTGTTGGCAAAAAACGCATTAAAGGTGATGTGATCGCGCTGATCAGGGGCAATGAGTACTTCTGAAATAGGCTTAAGAATGTGATCAAACTTAGCCTGCATGGCATTTTTGAGCTGCAGTCGGCGGGTACCTTTCGCCAGTTGAACCCGTTCATCATTCGGCAGGTTGATAGCGATGGTCTTGCTGCCGGCATTCGAGTGACCGGCATAATAAATGACATCGTAGGCATTTAAGTCGGCATCCGATCCGGGCGTTTCCTGTTTGTAGGCTTCATCTACGGGTAAACCCAACTGTAACTCAGGCAGGAACTGGGCATATTTTGCCAGTCGATCACTCCAGGCCATGTCTTTAATAAGCACATAAGACTCAAATGCCGCACGGTAGCCATAGAGCTGGTCTTCATACGTTTCGATGGGGCCAATTACCAGTTCAATAGGATTGGTTTTCATATCCATCCAGGCCATGTCCGAAGCGTAATAATCGTCGCTAAGAAGCGCTTCAGCTCGCAGTTTCAGGTAGTCTGCGAAGGTCTCATTATCAGCCAGCAGAGAGGCTTCTTTCAGTAACGCAGCGGCTTTAGTGAGTTCTGTCTGATACTTCTCAGAATACGGCGTGGCAGTTAAATCGCCGCTTTCGGTGCGTTCGACCACCGAGTAGAGGCCATCTTTATCGGCAAATTCGGCCGCTGCGAACTCTGCTTTGGTCATATCGTGAGGATAGAACTCTGCACCGGTTGCTTTTTCGCCATAGCCGCTGAGGTAAGGCGCGTCGCCATTTAAACGATCCCACGGGCCATAGTTGATGGCTGCAAAAGCGCTTAGTTTTTGATCACTTAATCCCTGGAGGAATTCGTCTTTATTGCCAAAAAAAGCCTGCTTCCAGAACAGATCGTCCATAATTTTAGAGGCGTCTATCAGCTTACTGAGCATTTGCTTTTGGTTATCACTCAAGTGGGATAGATCTGCTGTTAATGGCACCTGGTGGTAGATCCCCAGACGACTGTCATCGACCAGCAATTCTGGCGCGCTATCCTGAACAGTGGATTGTGGTGACTGAGGTTCAGAGCAACCTGCGAAAAAGAGTGAGCTGGCAAGGGCGGTAAAGGCAAAAGTATTGTGCAGTGCTTTGCGCATATTAATTCGTCCGTCATTTATTGAAAGTTGTTGTTATTGTTTAGCATTCGTAATTCATGAAGCTGCTATTTGCCGCCATTTTCGGTGCTTAATAATCCTTATTGCAGGCAATTCGGCGAAAAATGACAGAATCTCTCTCTAGCATAACCAAGCCGCAAAGCAGATGCTATACTCAGATGAGCATCAAAATTCCTTTTGACGATTGCATAAATATTTCCCGTGCGTTAGTTTTTTCTTTATCAATACTGGTCGCATGACAGGAATTTGAACTATGTTATGGTTATACAACAGCAACAAACATTGATTTTCAACAATATAAAAGGCAGCGCGCTCCGTTACTGTTAACCGCAACGGATGCGATAACACACTGACCATCGACAAAGGTAGGAATATGTCTACACAAAATGCGCTACTCACCATTCTGGTTGAAAAGATTAAAAACGATACCCTGGTGCTCCCAACCTTACCCGCCGTGGCCTTAAAAGTGCGAAAAGCCGCAGACGACCCGGATATTAATTTGCAGGATATGGGCGAGGTCATTGGCCAGGATCCCTCGCTGAGTGCGAGGATGATTAAAATATCCAACAGTGCTTACATGGGGCGGGCGGTAAAAGTAACTTCTATCTCTCAGGCGGTGACCCGAATAGGCCTGCGTCAGATTAAAAACATTGCTACAGCGCTGGCAATGGAACAACTGTTCGTATCGAAAAACGAACTGGTTGGTGAGTACATGAAAAAAGAGTGGGCCAATACGGTAAACGTGGTAGCCAATGCCATGGCGGCTCTGCAAATGTATATCACTCGCACTAAAAAGCGCGAACTCAGTCTTGATACCATGACATTAATGTCGTTAATTCACAGCATTGGGGTACTGCCTATCCTTACCGAGGCTGAACGCCATACCGAAGTGTTCGCCAGTCCGAGCTTCCTCGATGACGCCATCGACAAACTGGCCCCGAAAGTGGGCGGCAGCATTATGCGTAGCTGGGAGTTTGGTGAAGAGTTTGTGGTAGTGGCTGAGCGCTGGCACGATTTAGCCTATATTCCGGAGAAGCTGGGGTACATCGACTTTGTTCGGGTTGGTGCGGCGTTAGCCGGGCAAATAGACAATAAAAAAGATGCGGTGCTCAATCTGGCTATTCAACGTGGTGTCGTAGAAGACGTTAATTCGCTGTTGTCGGATGACTTCGCCGAAATGCGCGCTGCGGCCAAACAGATTTTTGCCTGACCAGCAAGCGGGGTCTATTGACTTGCCCCGCTGGCACAGCCCTATGGCTCAACTAGCTGCTTCCATTGCGGGTGCAGCCGCGGGTGCAGCCACACTGTCACCATCCCCGCTAGCAATCCCCACACCGGCGCACTGATACCCATTAAACTTAATCCCGATGCACTGCAAAGAAACGTTAATAGGGCGCCCTGACGAAAGGGGGCATCTTCAAGACTGCGTAATAAACTCGACTGCAGCGTAGACAACAGTGCAATGCCCGCCAGTAAACTGGTAACAACCGGCGGCATCTGAGTGAATATGAGGGTAATAGTCACAGCAAACAAACCGGCCAGACAATAGCCTACCCCGGCAACAATACCTGCCAGATAGCGCTTTGCCGGGTTTTCATCAACGTTTTCTGCCATACAAATTGCCGCAGTGATTGCCGCCAGATTAATCATGAAACCGCCAAAGGGGGCGCTGAACAGCTGAACCAGGGCTATACCCGTTAGAATGTAGCGGTTGTCTGGCTTATAGCCATGACTATGCTGGATACTGATGCCCGGCAGGTTTTGCGATAACGTTGTAATGAGGAAGAGTGGCACACCAATACTGATTAACGCCGCGCTATTGAAAGCTGGCATCACCCACTCCAACGACGGGAGTGAAAAGTGCAGGGCAGTGATCTCAGTCTCAGACAGCATCACGGCGGCCAATGCGGCTACCACCAGTAATACCAGCATCAGATAACGGGGAAACCAGCGACTGCCAAGCAGGTATATCAAAATAAAAAAGATGCTCAGTACGGGATAGTTCTGGGCACTGGTAAACACTCCCAGACAGTAGGGCAGTAAAATACCCGCCAGCATGGCAGCTGACAGCGCCGGCGGGATGCGTTCAATGCCTCGCATTAATAAATGACTGCGAGCAGCAACCAGACTCAGTATGCCGGCAAACAAAAACGCTCCGGTGATCTCAGCCAGGGAAAAGTCGCCTGCCGTAGAAATTAAAAATACGGCGCCGGGCGTTGACCAGGCTGTGATCACCGGCATCTTAAAGCGCCAGGAAAAAAACAGCGTACTTAATCCCATTGCCAGCCCCAGCACCAGTAACCAGCTAATCAACTGCGGCTCACTGGCTCCCGCTTGCCTGGCCGCTTCGATGACAATCACTACCGCGCTACTGTAGCCCACAATAACGGCTGCCGAGCCAGCGGCTACGTGACTGAGCTGAAGCGAATTTGAATGGTTCATAGCACCGCTTACCTGTTTGCAAAAATAAAATTGTGCGTTATAACGTCCGGAAGCTACTATATCATTGTGCGCTATAGCGCACAATTGGTGCAGGGTAACTTTTGCCCGATTCCCCTTGTCGAGCAGAAATGCAGTTTCTAAACTTTGGGGCAGGGTTTTCGGTGCTTTATTGATGTACAATAACCAAAATTGGCAACAACAGGCTTTTTGTCAGGCGTAACAGCTGCCAGCCTGCCGAAGCATTCCCCCGTGTTGGCGAACCTACCCGAAGTGCTAACACCTCACTAAATAATCAGGGAAACCGAAAATGCTTAAGGATAAGCAATGAGTCATCAACCATCATCTGCCACCCGCTATATTAGTCTGGATGCTTTACGGGGCGTTGCCTTACTGGGCATTTTAATGATGAATATTATTGCTTTTGCTTATCCGCGGGCGGTTTACGACAACCCGTTTGCGTTGGGGTCTTTAAGCACAGCAAATGAATGGCAGTGGTTTATTATCGAAGTGCTATTTGCTGAAAAATTCTATGCGCTGTTTGCCACGTTATTTGGCGCAGGAATTGCCATGATGGCGCAGCGGCAGCCGGATCCTGTCACCGCCAAACGCGTGCATCAACGCCGTATGTTCTGGCTCCTGTTGATAGGCCTATTGCATGCTTATGGCTTGTGGTGGGGCGATATACTGGTGACCTATGCACTTGGCGGCCTGCTGGTATTTAAGTGCCGAAACTGGTCGGTAAAGAAATTGCTGGGCTTTGGTCTTTTCCTGCAAAGTATTCTTATGCTGTTGTTACTGCTGGTTTACTATTCCTGGGGAGGAATGTCTGATGCTGAACAACTGGAGATAATCCAGAGCATCAATCCGCCATTGGTACAACTACAACAAGAAATCACAGCCTATCAGGGCAGCTGGTGGCAAAGAGCGGCGATGCGAGTTGATACGACACTGGATTTCCATGTGAATTCCCTGATCGCCGTTGAGTTTCGGATGTGCGGGTTAATGCTGGTGGGGATGGCGCTGTATAAACTGGGAGTGTTGACTGCCAGTCGTTCACTGAAGTTTTATGCGCTAAACAGTGTGCTGGGAATAATGGCCGGCACTTTAATTTGTGGCGTTGGCGCTGCACTGATAAAACAGCATGGCGTTGTGCTGCCTGAGTTTATGACGCTTTATCGTTTTCCTAATTACTGGGGCGCGCTGGTATCGGCCTGGGGGTATTTGTGTCTGGTGATGTGGCTGGTTAAAGTCGCTAACGGCAACTGGCAGGGCCGTGTAGTGAATTACCTGGTACCGGTAGGACAAATGGCATTAACCAATTACCTGCTGCAAACGGTAATTTGTTGCGCCATATTTTACGGCTGGGGGCTTGGCTTATTTGCTGAATTGGGGCGGCTTACACTTACCCTGATTGTAATCACAATATGGGCTTTTCAGCTGCTCCTTTCACGTTGGTGGCTCAACCACTTTGTGACTGGCCCGATGGAACGGGTGTGGCGTAATCTGGCCCAACGCCGGTGGCAACCAGTGCTGCAGCGTCGGGACCAGCACCGCTAGGCTAGCTTTCTTTGTCGAGATCCAGTGCTTCGCTTAAGAAATTAACGAAGGCGCACATCTCGGCAGACATCAGGCTGAATTCAGCATCCAGACGGGCCGCTACCTGATCTTTCGGAATATCCTGGGTTTCTTCCTTTATCCGGTCGGTAAACTTAATGCGCTTCACCGAACCATCTTCCTGAATAACGGCTTCCAGCGTTTCGTCGAAGTCGAAAGCCACTTTTTGCACCAGTTTTCCGGCGTCCAGGTGGAGCTGAATTTCTTCGCTGTCCAGTGGCTGATTTTTACAGCGAATCACGCTGCCGACTTCATCGGTAGACTTAAACTCAGCTTCTTCGAGTAATTCAATTTTAGCAGGTGGCTTATCGGTTAACCAATGGGTCAGTTCGCTTTGCAGGCTGTGGCGAACCAGTGGTACTACCGGCAGCGAACCTAATGCTTTTCGGATCATCGCCAGAAAGGCTTCAGCTTTGCCGTCGGCGCTGGCGTCTACAATAACCAGGTTATCTGAAATAGAAATAAAGCCGTTGGTATAAGAGTTCTTCACAAAGGCCTGAGGTAACAGGCGAGTAATAATTTCATGCTTTAAGTCAGACTGGGCTTTTTTACCCACGGGAGAGCCTGTTTCTGCTTCAATCTGAGCCACTTTGTCGGCCAGTTCTGAATTCACCACAGAAGAAGGCAATAACCGCTCTTGCTTCTTTAGCGTGATCCAGTAGCGCAATTGTGTCTGATGGAACAGTAAGGAATTTTGGCCGGCATCGTGTAATGGCGATACAAACCCCATGGTGGCACTTTCCTGGCTGCCACAGGGGCGAAAGGCAAGTTCATTTAACGCTGTTTGTAATGCATCATCATTTAATGCCAGCGGCTGGGTGAGCCGGTAGGCTTTTATATTCTTAAACCACATAAAGAAGATCTGTCATTTTGAAAAGGCCGAAAGGTTAGCAGCGCGCTGGTAACTGCGCAACTACTGCGGGTGATTTTGCCGACTCTGTGAAGAGCGTATCAGGTTCGGGCAGGGAAGCGGATTTCGTAGCGCAGGCCCTGGCCAGGTTCACTGCTGGCTTCAATGTTGCCATCGAGTGCCTGTGTCACCAGGTTATACATAATATGGGTTCCCAGGCCACTGCCGCCCTGGCCGCGCTTGGTGGTGAAGAACGCGTCAAAGAGACGGCCGAGTTGATCTGCAGGGATCCCACAACCGTCGTCCTGATAAGTAAGCACAACGTCTGCACCATCCTGTAGTACTTCAATATCAATATGGCCATCGGTTTTGTTCTCAAACCCATGGATAATGGAATTCATAATCATATTAGTAATGATTTGAGCAATAATCCCTGGGGCTGAGCGGATATATAGCTCATCAGGACACTGAACGTTCACCTTATGCTGGGTGTGTTTAAACGACGGGCCGAGTGACTGCAAAATTTCATGCAGGTAATTATTTAAATTAAATACCCGCTCAGCTTCGCTGGTTTGATCTACCGCGACCTGTTTAAAGCTGGTGATAAGATCGGAAGCCCGGTTTAAGTTGGTCAACAGCAGGCTGGTGGTTTGTTCTGCTTCATCTAAGAAAGACGCCATCGTTTTATTGGTTAACGACTTATCTTCATAACTTTTGCGTACTTCAACCAGTCTTTCATTGAGGAAGCTGGCGGCCGTCACACCTACGCCAAGTGGTGTATTCACATCATGGGCAATACCGGCTACCAGGCCACCAAGGGACGCCATCCGTTCTGACTCGAGTAACTGATCCTGCGCCAGTTTAAGGTGCTCCATGGACTGGGCCAGCTCTTTGTTTTTATCCCGCAGTACATTTTCGATGTACTGACGGTTTTCATTTTCCTGACGCAGTTCACGTTGATTGGCGATTAACTCATCTTTCTGGCGCTCCAAATCCAGCATGATTTGGCTGAGAGACGCCGTTTTCTTAGCAACCTCCTGTTCCAGTAACAAATTCTGGTCATCCAGCTTTTTATTAACCCGCTGTAGCTCGCCCTGGGTATTTTTCAACTGTTGCTGGGAAACAATCAGATCATCAATGACCTGGTTGTAGGAATATTGCAGTAAACGCAGCTCATTCTCATCGTCGAGGGTTAAATAAATCTTCGACTGTTCTGGGTTATCCGGGTTAAATGCACTCATCTTCTGAGTGACTTCCATTAACGGGTCCGACAACATCCGGCGGAAGGCGGTCATAAACAGAAAGACCAGAAAGGCGGTTTTAACAATCGCGTTGCCAATTAAAAAGAAAATTCCCACTTCGATACGGCCAAAAATAATATCGAAATTCGAATACAGGGTAACGTCGCCAACAGTGGATGCCCGGTTTGAGAATTCAAAAATCAGCGGAAAGCTGTAACTAAACAGACCGCCGTCATGATCTTCCAGCTCGCCGCTGGTGAAAGGTGCGCGAATTTGCGCAATGGTAACGCCCAGATCGGCAATATACTCACCGTTCTCATCGCGAATTTGTACGCCGGTTACAATTGGCAGTTCCATCAATCCTTCGGCGATCGACTGCGCCTGGGGAATGTTTACTTCCCAGATAGCGCGGGTAAGACTGGTGGAGAACGTGTTTTTCAGGGTTTGCAGTTCAGATTCAATGTGGCTTTTGGTGCTCAGGTATTCGGTAAAAATCTGCCCAACGGTCACAATGAAAGTCAGAAAAAAGTATACCGACAACACGCGTGTTAGTAGCTTTCTCGACAATCCTGTCTGAACCGACGCCATCTGATACCTATCTATTAATACTGATGAGATTTTGAACTCTTTCAAGAATATGTGTTAATTGCTGAATAGACAAGTTCTTAGCCCGAGTTCTTAGTGATTTGCGATATGAACGAATCACTTACATAGTACGCCATGCTTCTTTTTATTGGAATGTTGTTTACTTTTTGTGGTGGAAAATAGTGGCGCCTGAGCTTATCGCGCATAATTATTTACGCATTAATCCCAATAAATCAGGTAATCACAGTCACAAACTTGACATATAAATGTAATCGTTTAATAAAATTGTCACACACCCTGATAATAATAGCGGCGTTTTGTTATGAGCTGGAAAAAATCTATGTCAAGAAGAGTCTTGTTGGTAGAGGATGAAGCGCCTATCCGCGACATGCTATCGTTTGTGCTGGAACAGTCCGGATTCGAGACTATTGAAGCAGAAGATTACGATATCGCGCAGCAAAAGCTGGTAGAACCTTATCCTGATTTAATTTTATTGGACTGGATGCTGCCTGGCGGCAGTGGCGTTCAACTGGCCAAGAGCCTTAAACAGCATGAGTTTACCCGTGATATACCGGTAATCATGCTGACCGCTCGCGGCGAAGAAGACGACAAAATCCGCGGTCTCGATGCCGGTGCCGACGATTACATTACCAAGCCCTTTTCGCCCAAAGAGCTGGTGGCGCGAATTAAAGCGGTAATGCGCCGGGTTACGCCCACCTCAAATGAGCAGCCCATCGAGTTTAACGGCCTCAAGCTGGAACCTATCTCGCACCGCGTGATGGCTAATGACGAAGCACTGGATATGGGGCCTACGGAGTACAAATTACTGCACTTCTTTATGACTCATCCAGAGCGGGTCTACAGCCGTGAGCAGCTACTGGATAATGTCTGGGGCACTAACGTTTACGTCGAAGATCGCACGGTTGATGTGCATATTCGTCGCTTACGTAAAGCCATTGGTGGTCAGGGACACGACGCCATGATCCAGACGGTACGAGGCGCAGGTTACCGTTTTTCGACTAAGCTTTAATTTCATTTCGTCCTTGGGGTAGGTATAGTCTGCCCCATCGTTAGCGCGCAAGAAAGGAACAACCGGGATGTACTACCCCTTTTCGTGGATCAAGTCAGTTGCGCGACTCGTCCTGTTTCTTATCTTCTTTGCGATCATTGGCTGGTATGTGGAAGACATGCTGCTGGCTGTGGCCATGGGCGCTACCGGCTTGCTTCTGGTTAACTACTGGCAGCTGTTTAAGTTAAATCGCTGGTTGTGGCACAGCCGAAAAATGTCGCCACCGTCGGTCAGTGGATTATGGGAACATATCTACGAAGGGATCTACTATCTGCAGCGGCGTAACCGCAACAAGCGTAAAGAGCTTGGCGCACTGGTTAAACGCTTCCGCGAAGGTTCTGAAGCCTTGCCCGATGCGGCCGTGGTGGTGGATTCTAAAGCCTGTATTATCTGGTGTAACCGACTGGCCCGTCTGGAGCTGGGGTTGCGCTGGCCATCGGATGCCGGACGCCGCCTGGACAATCTGATTCGTCACCCCGAATTTATTGAGTACTTTCATGCCGGTAAATACCATTTCCCAATAGAAGTACCGTCGCCACTGAATCCGTTAAAATCCTTCGAGTACCGGATCATGCCCTATGGTGAAGAGCACTTGTTGCTGATTGCCCGTGATGTTACGCGCCTGAGTCAACTGGAAGAAATGCGTAAAGATTTTGTGGCTAACGTATCCCACGAGTTGCGCACGCCGCTCACGGTAATTAATGGTTATCTGGAAATATTGCCGGATGCTGACGAGCAATTAAATCCTTTCGTTAAAAAAGCCTACATGGAAATGAGCACCCAGACTCAGCGCATGCAAAGTCTGATTGAAGATTTGCTGGTGCTGTCACGCATAGAAGCCAGCTCTGAGCGGGTGTATGAAAATACCGTGGATATGGCCGCTATGTTAACCCAGGTGAAAATTGAAGCGGATGCCCTGAATAAAGATAAACACCACACCATCGAATTTCATTTAACCCCCGGGGTGCGCATCTACGGTATTGAAACGGAGCTGCGCAGCGCTTGTTCCAACTTAATATTTAACGCCATTAATTACACGCCGGAAGGCGGTAACATTAACGTATACTGGTCGGTCACCAAAGCCGGTGTGCGGTTTGCCGTTAAAGATAACGGTGATGGCATCGAACAACGCCACCTGTCGCGTCTGACCGAGCGTTTTTACCGGGTCGATAAAGCCCGCTCACGAAAAACCGGCGGCTCGGGACTGGGCTTATCGATTGTAAAACACGTGCTGAATCATCATAATTCAAAACTTCAAATCACCAGTCGGGTAGGGGAAGGCAGTGAATTCTTTTTTGAATTCGATGCCGAGATGATTGCCAGCCAGGAGTAATATGCACAAGTTTGCTTTTCTGTTACTGCTTACAGGATTCACCATTAGCGTTGCTGCCAGCGAAACGGGTTATGAGCGCAAACCCGGCGTGGCGGGCAACATTACCTCCGTAGGTTCAGACACTCTGGCTAACTTAATGACCCTGTGGTCTCAGGAATTTAAAACACTTTACCCGGATGTGACTTTTCAAATCCAGGCGTCAGGTTCTTCTACTGCACCGCCGGCGCTTACCGAGGGTACGGCAACCATAGGCCCAATGAGCCGGGATTTAAAACCCAGTGAGCGGCGTGCGTTTATCCAGGCCCATGGTTATCCGCCTACGGTGATCAAGGTGGCCATCGATGCCATTGCCATTTTTGTTGAGCACCGCAATCCGCTGGAAGGATTAACCTTGCAGCAGGTGGATGCGATCTTTTCCGTTACCCGTTATTGCGGCGCAGAGGAGCGCATCACCAAATGGTCGCAGCTGGGGATCAGTGACTATGGCGAGTCGGCACCAATAAGGCTATTCAGCCGTAACTCGGTGTCGGGGACTTACGGCCTGTTTAAGATTATGGCGTTATGCGACGGTGATTTTACCAAATCGGTGAATGAGCAGCCGGGCTCTGCGTCGGTTGTGTTATCTGTGGCATCCAGCAAAGGCGGCATGGGCTATGCGGCTTATGGCTACAAAACTGCCGGAGTGAAAGCGCTGCCGTTAGGGAACAGCGAAGATAACCTGGTACCACTAACCAGTGAAACCGTGCAGAACGAGACCTATCCCTTTAGCCGCTTTCTTTATCTGGTGGTTAATAAGGCGCCCGGCGAACCACTGCCAAAGCTGGAGCGGGAATTTTTACGGTATGTGTTATCAGCGCGCGGCCAGCAACAGGTAGCGCGAGACGGCTATTTTCCCATCCGCGAAGACATGCTTAGGCGTGAAATGCGTGTTATCGGTGAGTCTGAGGCTTACTGATGCAGTCGCAGTGGAAACAATGGGTATTAGCCAACCTGCTACGCAACGTTCCTGTAGAGAAAATATATGCCACCCTGCTGCGCGAGGGATTTACTCATTCTCAGGTGATGCCGTTACTCGGCGATAACCTTAACTCTGCTCAACAGCAAGTGCTGACAGAGAGATTTGCCGCTCGCTACCCGGCACCTGTTTTTCTTTCTCGTGAGCTGCCTGCCAACGTGCGGGTGATTGAGTCAGACAAGGCTCAGTTGTTTGCGGTGGCAGATTTTCTGCCTTTATCGACCTGCGAAAAAATCGTCGCGCTCAGCAAACAGCATCTCCGGCCTTCCACCATTACCACTGCCGGTACCGAGGCTGATAAGGCATTCAGAACCTCCAGTACCTGTGATTTAGTCAGTCTCGACAGTGATATTGCGCATCGGGTGTCTGAGCACATCATTGATTATTTTGGTTTTGCCAAAGGCAACAGTGAGCCCATTCAGGCGCAACACTATGCCAAGGGCCAGCAATTTAAAGCCCACACCGATTATTTTGAACCCGGTACCAGTGAACACCGCCAGTTTGCCAGTCAGCTGGGGCAGCGTACCTGGACATGCATGGTGTATCTGAACGAAGTTGAGGCAGGTGGCGAAACTGAGTTTGTTAAACTGGGTAAGTCGTTTACCCCTCACCCTGGTACGGCGGTGATCTGGAATAATTTATTGCCGGACGGGCGACCTAATGCCAATACCCTGCATCATGCCCATCCCGTCATAAAAGGTGAAAAAGTGGTTATCACCAAGTGGTTCAGAGAGGCGGTCTGACCACTGTCATAATTCACCCGGAAATCGCCCATAAGCCCGCAACCGCGCCAGTGCTAGCGGTTTTGCTACTTCAAGCTAGTGTTTAAAAAACAAACATCTACTGACAAATAAGAAACTTTTGTTACAGCCAGATAGTGTAACAAAAGTGTCATTCAAGTCCGGTAGTCTTCTCAGCCATTGAAATAATGACATAAAGTGGTTTTGGAGAATTTTAATGGCTATAAAGCACACATTCAGAGCGTCAGCCATTGCAACTGCACTAATTCTGGCAGGTTGTGGTGGGGATATTAATATCAACGAAGGTGATGTGGTAACGAATCCGGCACCAACACCTACGCCAACCCCTACACCAACCCCAACGCCTACACCCACTCCAACGGGTGCAGAAAACCCGTTAGATCAGGGCCTGGCCACTGATGTGTCTTCAGAGTTTCCTGAAATCACCGACAAGCCGGTTTATCGCCTGAACGAAAACGTAGAGTTTAACGAAGAAACCACGCTGACTGCCGACGCACACTGGGTGCTGGACGGTCGTGTTGCTGTAGGTGGCGATGATGAAAACTCAACCGTGCTGAACATTGAAGCCGGCACCACTGTTTTTGGTGAAGAAGGCGAAGACTTCCTGGTTGTTCGTCGTGGTTCACAAATCATGGCCGAAGGTACCGCTGCTGAGCCAATCATCTTTACATCTGTACAAGACGTTACCGGTCAGGAAACTGATATCGGTCAATGGGGCGGCCTGGTACTGCTGGGTAAAGCGCCGGCCAACTCTTGTGGTGATACCGAAGGTAACGCTACTCAGGACGAACTGAATAACTGTGGTGTTTCTGCAGAGGGTGACGCGGGTCAGTTCGGTGGCAACAACCCAACTGATGACTCAGGTGTACTGCGCTACATCGTGGTTAAGCACGCAGGCCGTACTTTAGGTAACGGCGACGAACTGAACGGCATCAGCTTTGCGGGTGTGGGTTCAGGCACCGAAGTAGATTACATTCAGGTTCACCAGAACCTCGACGATGGTGTTGAGTTCTTTGGTGGTACTGTAAACGTTAAACACGTTGTGCTGACTGATAACGGTGATGACAGCTTAGACTGGTCATTTGGCTGGACAGGTTCTGCCCAGTTCGTTTATATCCAGCAAAACAGCGAAAACGGCGACAACGCCATCGAAGCTGACAACAGCGAGTTCGACGCAGCTGCTACGCCGTTAACTCAACCTAATATCGCTAACGTGACTATCGTTGGTGATGCGCAAACTAACGGTGTTCGCTTACGTGCCGGTACCGCGGGTTTCCTGACCAACGTTCTGGTTAGCGGCCCTACTGGTTATGAAAACTGTCTGCGTGTAAACGGTTCTGAGTCCCAGGAACTGGCTGCGGACGGTGAACTGGCTATCACCAACTCAATTGTTGCCTGTGAAGATGCTAACAACAACTTTGGTAGCGACACTATCGGTACCATGACCACCGCTGAGTGGTTCGCTTCTCAGTCTGGTAACCAGGTACTTACACCTGCTGAACTTGGCCTGAGCGATGACGGTTACACGCCTGCACAAGGTTCTGTATTGCTGACTTCAGGTTCTGATCCTACGGCATTGCACAGCAGTTTTGATTCAGCTAACTACGTAGGTGCGTTTGACGGCGCAACTAACTGGATGTCTGGCTGGACTTCAGGTGTTAACGGTGGTTTCCCTGCGGATGTGGATAATGCTTTTGAGCAAGGTTTAGCTCAGGACGTTTCTGCTAACTTCCCGGAACTGACTGACAAGCCGGTTTATCAAATCGACGAAGACGTGGTATTTACTGCCGACGTTACTCTGACGAACGATGCGCACTGGGTATTAACCGGTCGTACCGCAGTAGGTGGTGATAACGAAGACTCTGCGACTTTATACATCGAAAATGGCACCACTATTATCGGTCAGCAGGGTGAAGACTTCCTGGTAGTTCGTCGTGGTTCTAAGATTGAAGCACTGGGTCTGCCTGGTTCACCTATCACCATGACCTCTGTACAAGACGTTACAGGTCAGGAAACCGGCATTGGCCAATGGGGCGGCCTGGTATTACTGGGTAACGCACCGGCTAACTCTTGTGGCGATACTACTGGCGACGCTACTGAAGACGAGCTGGCTAACTGTGGTGTAGCAGCTGAAGGTGACGCAGGTCAGTTCGGCGGCAATAACCCGGAAGATAACTCAGGTACTATTCAGTACGTAGTGGTTAAGCACGCTGGCCGTACCTTAGGTAACGGTGATGAGCTGAACGGTATCAGCTTTGCGGGTGTGGGTTCACAAACTAACGTTCACCACATTCAGGTTCACCAGAATCTGGACGATGGTATCGAATTCTTCGGTGGTAGCGTTAACGTTCGTTACGTAGTACTGACCGACAACGGCGATGACTCTTTCGACTGGTCATTCGGCTGGACAGGTAAAGCACAGTTCGTTTATATCCGTCAGGACTCTGAAGGTGGTGATAACGCTTTTGAATCTGACAACAGCGAATTCGACGCTTCTGCCACACCGCTGACTAACCCAACGGTTGCTAACGTAACTATCCAGGGTGCAGCAATGACAAACGGCGTTCGTTTACGTGCCGGTACTGCAGGCGCTCTGTATAACTTCGCAATTACCGGCCCTGAAGGCTACAGCAACTGTCTGCGCGTAAACGGCGACGAGTCTCAGGCTCTGGCCACTGCGGGTAGCCTGTCGATTGCCAACTCAGTAGTCGCTTGTGCTGCAGCCAGCAACTTTGGTGATGCTTTCGCTGAGACATGGTTTACTGCGGGTAACAACAACCAGGTACTGACTTCTGCCGACCTTAATTTAGGTACCATGGGCCGTATGCCGGGTGCAGGTTCTGCGCTGTTAGGTGCTGGTGCAGACGTAGCTGATGTTGAAGACGACAGCTGGTTTGCCTCAACCGATTACATCGGTGCATTCGACGGTCAGAACGACTGGACTGAAGGCTGGGCTTACGGCATGGATCAGTCACTGGTAAGCAACGCCTTTGAACAAGGCCTGGCGACTGACGTGTCTGCTAGCTTCCCTGAAATTACTGACAAGCCGGTTTATCAGCTTGACGCCGACGTTGAATTTAACGCAGACGTTGCGCTGTCTAACGATGCGCACTGGGTATTCACCGGTCGTACTGCGGTAGGTGGTGATAACCAGAACTCTGCAACCCTTTATATCGATGCAGGCACTACGCTAATCGGTCAGCAGGGTGAAGACTTCCTGGTAGTGCGTCGCGGTTCAAAAATCCGCGCCATGGGTACTGCTGATGCGCCAATTGTGATGACCTCTGTACAAGACGTAACGGGTCAGGAAACGGGCATTGGCCAATGGGGTGGTCTGGTATTACTGGGTAATGCTCCAGCTAACTCTTGTGGCGACACTACTGGTGATGCTACTGAATCTGAACTGGCTAACTGTGGTGTAGCTGCCGAAGGTGACGCAGGTCAGTTCGGTGGTAACCAACCTGAAGATAATTCAGGCACTATCCAGTACGTTGTGGTTAAATACGCGGGCCGTACCTTAGGTAACGGTGACGAACTGAACGGTATCAGCTTCGCCGGTGTGGGTTCTGGTACATCGGTTGACTACATTCAGGTTCACCAGAACCTGGACGACGGTATCGAGTTCTTCGGTGGCTCAGTAAGCGTGAAGCACGTGGTACTGACCGCTAACGGTGATGATTCCTTCGACTGGTCATTCGGTTGGACAGGTACTGCACAGTATGTACTGATTAAGCAGGATTCAGCAGGCGGCGACAACGCATTCGAATCAGACAACAGTGAATTTGATGCGTCGGCTACGCCACTGACTAACCCAACAATTGCTAACGTGACAATTGTGGGTGCAGACCAAACGAATGGTGTACGTCTGCGTGCCGGTACCGCTGGCTCACTGCATGGCTTCGTAATCACTGGCCCGGCAGGCTACAGCAACTGTCTGCGTGTAAACGGTGACGAGTCTCAGGCTCTGGCTACTGCTGGTGACCTGTCAATCGCTGACTCAATCGTAGCGTGTGAAGCGGGCAGCAACTTTGGTGACCAGTTTGCCGAAGACTGGTTCCTGGCGGATGCCTCGAACATGGTCTCTACCGCTGACCAGCTGGGTCTGGCTGACAACGGTTACATGCCAGCTACCGGTTCGGTACTGTTAGATTCTTCGTTAACCTTTACCGGTAACGACCTGCTGGAAGACACTGACTTTATCGGTGCCATGGACGCCAGCAATGACTGGACGCAAGGATGGGTAACTGTCGGTCTGGATTAATCTGCACCGCGCTTACGTAAAGTCATATAAAAGGAAGGGCGCCGCATGGCGCCTGACCTGTTGAAAATCCAGCAAAAAATTTGAGTTTCAGTGGAGTTTTAAATAATGAGTTCAACAGACCGTCCAATGCCGTCGATGTCACGGCTTTATAAATCGGTTGCCTTTGCGCTCTGTGCAAGTTCATTACATCCTTTCAGCGCCGCGATTGCGCAGCAGAGTGAACAGGAAGAAGCGCAGGCTATCGAAGAAGTTGTTGCGACGGGTACACGTTTAAAAGGTACGGCAGCAGCGGTACTGCAGGAACGTCAGAACCAGGCCTTTGTTGCCGATATCATGGGCGCGGAACAAATTTCCCGTACCGGTGACGGCGACGCCGCATCGGCCCTTCGTCGGGTAACCGGTTTGACCCTGGTAGACGGCAAGTTTATCTACGTGCGTGGTTTAGGTGAACGTTATTCCAGTACCCAGTTGAATGGTATGGGTGTACCGAGTCCGGATCCAACCCGCTCGGTAGTGCCGTTAGACTTATTCCCGTCTGACATCATCGAAAGTCTGAATGTTCAGAAATCCTTCTCGCCGAATATGCCTTCGCACTTCGGTGGTGGTAACGTAAACATTCGTACCAAAACCATCCCGACTGACTTTATTTTCCGCTTAACCGGCGGGGTAGGGTACAACACCAATAACTCTGATGATGGTTTCTTCTATTCAGGCGGCGGTGACGATTGGACCGGCCGTGACGATGGCACGCGTGAACTGTCATCGGTCATTTCAGATAGTCTTGACCGTGCACAATCTGATGCTGGTATTCAGGGTTCCAACAGTTATCGCTTAACCCTGGAAGATCGTAAAGCCATGCTGAGCTCGATGTTCTGGGATATTGGCCCTGATCCAAAGAGTGTCGATCCGGATTTCAATCTGGGTATGACCTTAGGGGATAACTACGATACCGATTACGGGGTATTTGGTTTCCTCTCAGCAGTCTCTTACGAAAATGAATGGAACATCAATCAAGGCAGCCAGGGTAATAACCTGGGCACCGTGGGTTGTTCTGACCTGCCGGATCGCTATTCTAAGGACGGCAAGTGTTTCGCGCAGTTCTTTGAAGGCGTGGATACCGAACAGCAGGTACGCTGGAGCGGCATGCTTAACCTCGGTTGGGAAATTAACAGCAATCACCGTATCGATATGACTAACCTGATCCTGCACGACATGAGTGACCGGGTGCGGGTACGTGAATTCATCGATATTAATGAAACGGTATTTGGCGAAACTGAATTGCAACGTGTGGACATGCTGTTTGAAGAGCGCCGCATGAACTCAAATCAGATTAAAGGTACCCATAACTTCCCTGAGCTTAACTTCCTGTACCTCGACTGGTACGCCGGCACCAGCCGCGCGCGTCGTTCGGCACCAGGTAGTCTGGATGTGACCTACCAGCAAAACTTTGCAGAGGGTGCCTTTGTCGATCAGCAATTGCAGCCTATTGCCGCAACCAGTGTTAACAGAGGTTATCAGGACCTGCGCGACGTAGTGGAAACCTGGGGTTGGAACATGGGTTATCCCATTATGGCCGAAGGCCTGGAGCTGGAAATTAAAGCCGGTGCCGACTTCTTCGAAAAAGCGCGAAAGGCCGAGAATATTCCTATTAATGTGACGCACCGGGCAATCACAAGCGATTTCCTGTTTGGTAACCGGATTGATGACATTTTCTCAGATGAAAACATCAACAATGATGATTTCTACCGCAGTGCAACCGGCGCCAATATCTTAGAGTCAGGTATGGCTGATGGTGATGAGTTTGCGGCCGGGACCAAGATAGATGCTTACTACCTGATGATGGATGCGTTTATCGACAACACCTGGCGGGTAAGCGGCGGTGTACGCTACGAAGACTTCCGTCAGGTTTCGGTACCGTTTGAGTCGCACTCAAATCAGTTTGCCGTGAGCCCGGAAGAAATTGAACAGTTATTCTTTGAGGAAGACGACTTCTTCCCGTCACTGGCGTTAACCTACATGATGGATAACGACATGCAGTTCCGTTTGAACATGAGTCAGACGACCATCCGCCCGGACCTGCGTGACGTAAGTGTTACCTTCTTTATCGACCCGCTGACTGAGTTCCTGGTACGTGGTACGCCACTGCTGCAAAGCTCTAAGCTGGACAACGTCGATTTCCGTTGGGAATGGTATCGTGAAGCGGGCAATAACCTGTCGGTAGCGGTGTTCTATAAGGACATCGAAAAGCCAATCGAACTGATTGAGCTGAACACCGTGGGTGGTGCTGCGCCTAACCTGTTAACTGCCAACGGTGAATCAGGTAAGTTGTACGGTCTGGAAGTGGAATTCCTGCAGGATCTGAGCATTATTAGCAGTGACTTCAGTAACTTCTTCGTGACCGGTAACCTGACCATTTCAGACTCTGAAGTGACCTTAGGTGCGGTGGAAGATGACGTGACCAGTTTGTTTGAAACCCAGTTGCTTGATGCGCTGAATGCCACCTCGGCATCAATCACCGTCACTAACAACAAACGCCGTCTGGTGGGTCACTCTGAATGGGTAGCTAACCTGCAGGTAGGTTACGATTCAGACAATGGGGAGCACTCTGCTACGCTGGTATACAACGCATTCGGGCCACGTATTATCGTGCCTGGTACGCGTGGTAACGAAGATGCCCAGGAGCAGACTTATCATTCACTGGATATGAACTACACCTACTATCCTGACTTCAACACCCGGATTAAATTCAGCGTGAAAAACATGCTCAATGAATCCAAGCAAATTCAACAGGAAGGCCTTAACCTGCTGTTGCAGGAAGATGGCGTAGAGTTTGGTTTAAGTTACAGTTACCAGTTCTAAGCGTTATCAACAAAGGGGTCGGACAGGCCCCTTTTTACTGCCATATTTATATGACAGATATGTAATAAAACTGTCACAGAAACCCCCTATCCTACCCGCAGCTAATTTAGTGGTCGGTACATCCGATTTCTTGAAAACAAAAGGTTTGAATCTATGAAGCTTTTTAACACCTTGCTGATGAGCACGGCACTATTGTCGGCATCAGCCTTTGCTCAGGAGCAGGATTTAAAGCCTGCCATTGACACTGCCAAGGAAATCAACGAGTCAGCTGCCAAATCGCAGCAAAAAATTGATGGCATTACCGATCAGATTGACAGCAAGCTGCAACAGTTTAAAACGCTGAATAAAGAGATCGAAGGTCTGGAAGTGTATAACAACCAGCTGCGTAAGCAGATCGCCAACCAGGAACAGGAAATGGCCGATTTGAATGCGGCTATCGACGAAGTGTCTGTTATTGAGCGTCAGATCACGCCACTGATGATTCGTATGATTGACGGCCTGGAACAGTTCATCGAACTGGACGTGCCTTTTCTGGCCCAGGAGCGTGCAGAACGTGTTGCCAGCCTGAAAAGCATGATGGACCGCGCCGACGTTGCTGCGTCTGAAAAATTCCGTCGCGTAATGGAAGCTTATCAGGTAGAGATGGACTACGGTCGCACCATGGAAGCTTACACCGGCATCCATCAAATCAATGGTCAGGAGCGCGACGTTGAGTTTTTACGCTTAGGTCGTACTGCGCTGATTTATCAAACACGTGATGCGGGTATGCAGGGCGTGTGGAACAAGCAAACCCGTCAGTGGGAAGAGTTAGACAGCTCTTACCGTACCCAGGTGACCAAAGCATTACGCATGGCCAAGAAGCAACTTGCACCTGACCTGTTAATGCTGCCTGTAGCGATTACAGACTAAGAGGACGAAGATGATGTTGAAATCGTTTAAAACTATCGTATTTGGTCTGGTTGCTGCGAGCATCAGCGTAAGTGCTGTAGCGCAAGATGACCGTGCACTGGATCTGGATGCACTGTTAAAGCAGCTTGAAGAAGGCAAGTTCGCGCAGACCGAGCAAAACAAACAGCGTGAGCAGGAATTTGTGGCTCAGCGAGCAGAGCAGGACCGCATTTTACGTGAAACGGCGCAACTGCGTGACCGCACTCTGGCAACCTCAGAGCAGCTTGAAACCACCTTTGAAGAAAATGAATTTAAACTGGCAGACTTAAATGAAGCGCTGACCAACCGTTTAGGTTCATTAAAAGAGTTATTCGGTGTGCTGCAACAGGTAGCCGGCGATACAAAAAATAAGTTTTACAACTCGGTCGTATCGGCTGAGATTCCTGGACGTTCAGCGTTCCTGGACCAGTTGGCGCAAGACATGGGCTCAAGCTCAAAACTGGCATCTATCGACGAAATCGAGCAGGTTTGGTACGAAATCCAACGGGAAATGACCCAATCAGGCAAAGTCACCAAGTTCACCACCGACGTGGTAGAAGCCGGTGGCGCGAAAGTGTCAAAAGAAGTGGTTCGTGTAGGTCCGTTTGCCCTGGTTGCTGATGGTAAATACCTCGACTACAACGGCGTTACCGGTACGGTTGCTGAACTTATCCGTCAACCCGCGGGCCGTTATGGTGAATCTGCAGCCGAGCTTCAGGCTTCTAACGGTGAACTGGTTAAGTTTGGTCTTGATCCAACCGGTGGTTCAATCCTGGGTTTGCTGGTACAAGCGCCTAACCTGCGTGAACGTGTAGAGCAGGGCGGTGTGGTTGGTTATATCATCCTCATCGTAGGTGCCTTTGGTCTGTTACTGTCGCTTGAGCGTCTGTTCACCCTGACCATTATTCGCACCAAGGTTAACAGTCAGCTGAAGTCGAAAGAAGTGAAAGCCAACAACCCGCTGGGTCGTGTACTGAAAGTGCGGGATGAGCATCCTAATGCGGATACCGAAGCACTGGAACTGCATTTAACCGAAGCGATTCTGGCTGAAGTCCCTAAACTGGGCCGCAACCTGACGATTATCAAAATCATCTCTGTTGTTGCACCGCTGATGGGTCTGTTAGGTACGGTAACCGGTATGATCAACACCTTCCAGGCGATTACCCTGTTTGGTACCGGTGACCCGAAACTGATGGCTGGTGGTATCTCTACTGCCCTGGTAACCACGGTACTGGGTCTGGTTGTAGCGATTCCGACAACCTTACTGTACGCCATGCTTAACACGCGTAGTAAGAACATTGTTTACATTCTGCAGGAACAAGCTGCCGGAGTAATCGCTGAGCGCGCTGAGAAAGGCTAATCATCATGATTGAGTTTCTGGAAGCAATTCGTGATTTTACAGAAACCGGAGGCCAGGTACTCCTGGTCATCGGGTTGCTGATATTCGTCATGTGGCTCTTGATCCTCGAACGTGCGCTGTACCTGTTAATTTGGCACAAAAGCTTAAGCAAAGACGCAATCGCTCAGTGGAAAGCCCGGGAAGATCGGTCTTCCTGGTACGCTGAGCAGGTTCGCTCTAAAGTCATTTCGTCGCTGACCATTCGTTTAAATGGCAGCATCCCTATTATTCAGGCGCTGGTGGCATTGTGTCCACTGCTGGGTCTGATGGGAACGGTAACCGGAATGATTGAAGTTTTTGATGTTATGGCCATCTCAGGTTCAGGTAATGCCCGTTCGATGGCGTCTGGTGTGTCTAAGGCCACTATTCCGACTATGGCCGGAATGGTAGGTGCACTGTCTGGTGTGTTTGCGTCAACCTGGTTGAATCGCAAAGTGAAAACCGAACGTGCCCACTTAGAAGAAGCACTCGTCAAGCGCTAACAAGGTATTCCGAGAGGGGGACTCGTCGCGGGTCGCCCACTAGAAAGGTAAGAAAGAATTATGAAACAGCATTTTCAAAACCTGGTGGATGAAGAAGAAGCCACCATTGATATGACGCCCATGCTGGACGTTGTATTTATCATGTTGATCTTCTTCATCGTAACGGCCTCTTTCGTGAAAGAAGCAGGTATCGACGTTAACCGTCCGGAAGCCGCCACGGCAGTTAAGAAAGATCGCGCTAATATCCTGATTGCTATCACGGATAAAGGCGAAATCTGGATTAACAAGCGACGTATCGATGTTCGCGCTGTACAGGCTAATATTGAGCGTTTACATGCGGAAAACCCGCAGGGCACCGTGGTAATTCAGGCTGATAAAAAGGCCACTACGGATACGCTAATTAAAGTGATGGATGCATCCCGGGCCGCTGGTGTTTACGATGTATCAATCGCCGCGCAAGAGCCATAAGCGAGCATAGACCATGTCACGATTTTTAATCGCATTTGTTGTCTCACTGGCGATTACGTTGGGATTGTTCTTTCTGATGCAGTCGCTGATCAAAATGGGCGGTAGTGCGTTAACTGAGCCGCCTAAAGGCAGTGTGCTGGACTTTGTTCGTATTAAGCCCGATGAGCAGGTACAGCAGAAAGAACGTAAACCACGTAAGCCACCTAAGCCAGAAGAGCCACCACCGCCGATGGACTCTCCGCAAATGGACTCGCCAAGTCCGGATGCTGATAGCAGCGGCATGTCTTTTGCCGCCGATGTTGGCGACAGCATGGCGCTGGAAGGCGGCGGTCTGGCACTGGAAGGCGGCGATGGTGAATACCTGCCAATCGTTAAAGTATCGCCGGTATACCCTCGCCGTGCATTGCAGCGTGGTATTGAAGGTTTTGTTATTGTTGAGTTTACCGTGACCAAACAAGGTGCCGTGAAGGACGTGTTTGTTATTGAAGCAAACCCGGAAGGTATTTTTGAACAGGCCGCGATGGATGCAGCGAAGAAATTTAAGTATAAGCCTCGGGTTGTAAATGGTGAGCCAGCGGCAGTTTCCGGTGTGCAAAACCGTATTACGTTCCAGATAGACGGGTAAGGTGAGTATGAAACAGACACTTTCTAAATCCCTGTTGTCACTGGCGGTGGCGGGTTTATTGGTCACCGGCACTACGTCGCTGGTGGCAGCGCCTGCAGTTGCCCAGGAAGAACAAAAGGCCAGCGAGCGACCCACTCGTCGTACACCGGCCTTACGTTCAAAAGTGTACGAGCAGTTAGCCCGTGCGCAGGAGCAAGCTGATGGTGGTAATATTACCGAAGCGGTAAGCATCCTCGATGCGGTGCAGGGTAAAGCCAGTTCCATGAACAGCTATGAGCTGGCCATGATGTACAACTTCTACGGCTTTATTTACTACAACGACGAGCAGTACGACAAAGCACTGGAAAACTTTGCCAACGTGGTTGAGCAACAGCCTATCCCGGAAAGCTTCGAGATGAGTACGTTGTTCAGTCTGGCTCAGTTGCACCTGATGCAGGGCAACTACAGCGAAAGTATTGAGTATCTCGAACGCTGGGAAGCCCTGAATACCGGCAAGATCCCACCTAAAAATCTGGTCATCAAGGCCCAGGCTTATTATCAGAATAAGCAGTATGCTGAAGCCTCTGAATTCATTAATCAGGCCATTAAAGGGCATGAAGATGAAGGCATGATCCCGGACGAAGGCTGGTTGATTTTACAACGGGCTATTTTTTACGAGCTTAAGCAGCCTGAAAAGGTCAAAGACGTGCTGGTAAAAATGGTGAAGTTGTTTAACGAACCCAAGTACTGGATCCAACTGGCGGGTATGTACGGTGAGCTGGGTGAAGAGAAAACGCAACTGGCGATTATGGAAGCGGCGTATCAGCAAGGCTACGTAACCAATGGTGGTGATATCTTTAACCTGGCGCAGCTTTATTACTATCATAAAGCCCCTTACAAAGGTGCTCGTCTGATGGAACAGGCGTTAAATGATGGGGTGCTTGAAAAGAACCTGCGTAACCTCAAGTTCTTAGGCCAAAGCTGGACCCTGGCTAAAGAGCAGGAAAAAGCGGTACCGGTGATGGCTCAGGCGGCGGATTTATCTGATGACGGTGAACTCGATGCTCAGCTGGCGCAGATTTATCTGAACATGGAAAGCTGGGACAACGCCATCGAAGCGGCAGACAACGCCCTTAACAAAGGCGAGCTGCGCAATCCTGGCATACCGTACCTGATTAAAGGCATGGCGCTGTACAACAAAAAACAGTATGCCGCCGCGCTGGATACCCTGGCTGAAGCTGAAAAATTCAGCTCAAGCAAAGGGATGGCGCAGCAGTGGTCGAAGTTTGTTGAGTCAGAAAAGAGCAGCAGCGAACAGATCCAGGCCGAACTGGGCTCCTAAGTCGTTCATCGCATAATTGATTGAAAAGCCAGCTATACGCTGGCTTTTTTTGTTTTAATATCTTAACTTTATACTTAAGTCTAAGAGCCCTGTTCAGGAAGTGGGCGGTTCAGGATTAAACGTGATTAACTGACATGGAGAAAGTTATGCTAAAACGTTATCTCTCACTGGCGACAGCCGTTGCCTTCAGTCTGGGTATGTCTGCTCAGACTCACGCCAGCGAAATGACCAGCGCTTATCAACAGTATCAGCAGGCAGTCAGTACCGGTGACACCACACAGGCTTTTAAATATGCCTCGCAGGCGTTTAATGCTGGTCAACAGGAATATGCTGCTGATTCTGATAACCTGTTTGCTCTTCAATATAATTACGCTGTAGCGGCCGGACAAGTCGGTAAGTATGATATTGCGGTTGATCAGTTTGAAGCACTTGCCAGTAATGCGGCGCAGCAATTCGGAAAGCTAGCTCTCAAAACGTTGGCAACCAGATTGGATTGGTATAAGGCGCTTCTGCAAAAAGAGCAAACACGAAAAGTAAAGTTAAAAGTGAGTGGCGCAACACTGCTCATGAGAAATATTCTTGATGAGCTTGAACAAGCCGCCACTGCCTATCCTGCTGATGGCGCCAACATGTATTACATGGTTGCAAGCACATTACTGCAATATGGCAGTGCGCAGTTTTCACAGCAGCGAGTAGCCGGTACAGTCAATCAGGGGCTAAAGTTGGCGATTACATCCTGGGGTGAGCAGGACATGCGTACTTTGGAGCAACGCTATTTGCTTGGCCGTCTGAGCTATGCAGCAGCTGATTTTAATCAGGTGGTAGCAACCTTAGAGCCTTTAACTGCTACGCTCGACCAGTCTCTGAGCTATACCCATCCGCTCACATTACAGGCTCGTGCACTGATGCTCGAAGCTTACGAGCAATTAGCACAACCAGAGAAAGTGAAACAGCATAGCCAGCACATAGCGCAAATGAAGCCTTGGCAAGCTCACCTGGAACCGGTGTTGTTGTTACGTAAAATGCCACGTTATCCTCAGGTGGCCACAGACTTAACCGGTGACGCTACTGTAAAAGTGACGTTTGATATAAGTGCTGCTGGTAACGTTGAAAACGTCCGGATAAGTGATGACAGTGCTGGTAGTAAAGTGTTCAGGCATTCTGCGATGGAAGCGGTACAGCAATGGCGCTATATGCCGCGGTTTGTTGATGGAAAAGCAGTGGAGACCGAAGGCATGACAGTGTCAGTGGACTTCGATTCAAAATTTGCTGGCTATGATTACCGCTTTAATCATGCCTCAACCGATTACGTTAAGGCCGAAGAAGCACGTCTTCGCAATCAGTCGAACGCAAAGTAACATGATTGAGTAAAGGGTTGTCTTTCATGAGTGTTGGCAGACAACCTATCTGACATCCCTCGATTTTTATTCAAAAGGCAACATAGCCTCTTCTATGGATTTTTTATCACTGGCACTGATGGTTAACGTGGCCATTTGCTCTTCAATGCTTCGGGCATGAGTCGAAATGGTTTTTTGCTCAGTGGCAATGCAGCATTGTTTTAATTTCGCCAGACTTTTGAGTAAATGAATAAGCACCGCAATCTGGTCGTTAGCTGACTGCCGGACCTGGCTATAGGCTTTATCTACCACACCGACAAAGGTGAAGGTGCGGCGTTTCAGCCACACCTCTGATGAGGTGTGAATGAGGTTTTCCGCCGGAAACTCGCGGGAGGCTACCTGCACACAAATAGCCGTTAGCTTATCTAAGCAGGTAATGGCCGTATGCGGGTCATTGATCCCCGGTGATAAGGCTCGCAGCGCAATTTCAACTAACTGACTGATAGCAAATTCAGGATCCTGAATGGGAGTGCGGTTGGCACCCAGTACCACGGCTTGTCGCAAAGTCGTAAAATCAGCTTCACTGGTGGGCTGACGGCAGTGAACGGTAAACAATGCCCCGCCGCATAAAACATGGTCGCCGCTACGAACATGTAACTCACATCCTGCCACCTCGGTGGCGTTCTGATTCAGAAAACTGGCATAGTTGATGGTTTGAACATAGCCGTTCTGCACTGCTTTCACACTAACCAGAAAGTCACCTTTTGGCGCTGCCCATTGCTCGGCGATAGCCCTGAAAGACGTGTTGGACTCAGGTACCGGTAACAGCGAGTTAATGTTGCTTTCAAAATGCAGTACACAGTTAGCAATGACCTGGTCAGCCTGAATTGACCGCGACACATGATGGATAAAGTAGATAATGGTTACGCAATCAATCAGGGCCAGAAACACGGTGGCGCCGGCTAACATGGAAATCGCATCCTGGTTACTGTTTATTGATGAGAGGTGATGCAAAGAAATCAGGCAGAACAGAAAGGTGGAGACCAGAATACCCAGCACTGTCTGGGTTTTACGGTCCTGCATAAAGTTGCGAATTAAGCGCGGACCAAACTGATTTGAGGCCAAAGTTAGCGACACCAGTGTCATCGAAAAGGCAATACTGGTGACCGTTATCATCGCGCCCGCAACGGTGGACAGCAGTTGTTGAACGCTTTCCTGAGTCACCAACGGGATCAGCGGACGCAGCACATCAGGCAGGAAAGCGCGTTCAATCACCGATAAACAGGCATAACACAGCGCCACGCTGATGCTCATCATCAGCAACGGGATAAACCAGTAGCTGGTGGACAGAGATTCCCAGAGAACCCGAACTCGGGTAGCAAGCAGCCTTAAATTCATCCATTATCCTGTGTGCAATTAGCTTTCCTATAAAGTACCAGTTTAGTACGAATTAACCCATTGATTTGGATTGATTAGTTTTTTCTGACGTCGTCGTGTATCGTATTATGAAGGATAGTCAGACAGGTCAATGGATCAGTGATACCGGATTACAGCCGCTACTCTAAAGCAGAGCTCGAAGAAGCGCTGAGCGCAATCGATAAGGCGCGCTTTCCTGAGCGGGTGAAGCAAATTCATCAGGTCCTCGCTGAACGAGAGGCTGCAGACGCCGACTCCCCGGCACCCGAGCAGGAAATACTGCTGCCAGAGCCGGAAACACCTGAACAAATGCAGCGCAAAGTGCTCGGGACATTGGCGCTAATTTTTGGCGGGTTAATTCTCGGTGCCATGCTACTACCGATCTATTTTCATTCTTTTCTGCTGAATAACGAGATGGTTACCCCCTTCCGGCGGGTAGCCTTAACCGCGGGCCTGGTGGTATTCGTGGTAACCTGCAAAAAATTTCTACATACCAATCATCTGCGTAAACTGAATGCAGAGCTACTGGCGAAGGGGAAGCAGCCCATGACCGCTGATTCTCCGCGCCGTTTGTATGGGGCGATGGGGGCCGCGTTGCTAATAGCCTTGGTGACAGTCTTTGCTGTTTACCGTGGTGCACCGGTGGCACTGCATTTGTATGTACTGGATGCCAGCACGGCAACCGAGCAGGTAACTATCGCTAAGTTACCCCGTCGCTTTCGTAGAAAGCACTGTAACGGTAAAATTTATCTGGCGGAGTACAGCGCTCAGTTTTTTGATTATGTCTGTCAGGTAACGCCCAGGTCGCAGTGGGAGCAACTTCGTCCGGGGCAGCAAATTCGCTTGCACGGTAGTCGCTCTGCGCTTGGGTTTCTGGCCAGGAAGACCTCGATATAAACTCAGTGATCTGCCAGGCAATTATTTTGGCGAAGCGGGCCATTAAAGGTTAAACTTTAGTTGTATTTACTGGTGATTGGTAACCTTATTAAGGTATGAACGGCACGTTCTCGTTTTCAAAGGATTGGATATGAAATTACTGATTGGGTCGCTTTGGATTGCGACCGTACTCTGCGCCTATTGGTATGGCACATCACAAGTTAACCCTCACCAGCCCGCCGGGCTCGGTTCCGCAAACTCCCTTACCGATGCAGCAGAGCCTGACGGGCAAAATGAGACAGCCAGCACAGTTTTGCCGGTTGATGAGGAGACGGACGAGAGGGCAGTTTCTAACACCGAAAGTGCCCACAAGACGGTAACGGTAGATGAGGCGGTAGCGCAAACCCAGGTACTGTTAGGCGATATGGGCTGGTCACCTACCATGGCAAGTATCGCCAAAGCCTACGCTATTGTATCGCAACTTAATTTAGAACAAACCTTAGCGGCGCTCAATCAACTGGAATACGGTGACTCGCCGGAAAGTCTGCAAATTACCCTGTTGTTTATCAACCGGCTGGCAGAATTGTCGCCACTGCAGGCCATCGATTATGTGAATCTCAACGTGACCGGTAGTATGCAAAAAGACGGCGCTATGGCTGCCGTTATCGCTACCTGGGCAGATTCCGACCCCCATGCTGCGTTGCAGTGGTATTTGAGTCAGCCTGAGGATACCCGCCAGCAGGCAATGGGCCGGTTTGCCCTGGGGGGCTTGTTTTCCAGCCTCGCCCGGCAGGATCTGGATGCAGCCATCAGCAGTATTGAAACGGATTTCGATGCCAGTGATTTTAAAGCGATTGAATATGCCGTGAGCAGCACCGCCAGGAACCTGCAAAATACCGAACAGTTTGAGTATTTACTCGAGCGGGTTCAGGCCATGGATAACGAGAGTGCGTTGCAGGCCGTGTTCTCCAATTGGTTAGCCAGGGAGCCGGATGAAGCGCTGGCCAGGCTCGACCTGATTAGCGATCCAAAACAACAACAAGCCATCGAAGAGCGTGCCTTTCGCAGTTGGATGGTGAGAAGACCGGAAGAAGCGGCTGAACGCTTTATGCAACGGGCTGCGCCGGATCAGCGCCAGTCCCGGGCCAAGGTGGTGGTTGAGTCGATGAGCTTTAACCAGCCCGAACTGGCGCTAAGTTGGCTGAGCAGGCAAACCGCCATTGATGCCCAACCACTGACTTCTGAGTTAATTAGCCGTTCGGCTTATCGTAATCCGCAGTTTGCAGACCAAAATCTGCATAGGATCACCAACCAGGATAACCTGTCCGTCCTGACATCACGGGTTTATCAAAGTTACAGCCGCTACAGCCAGGCTAAGGCCGACGAGTTTTTATCCCGTCAGTCGCCAGCAATACGCGAACAGGTGTTAACCAGATTGAAGAGAGTCGAAGCAATCCGATCCCGCGGCTAAACTGTTGGCGGCGGGAGTTGGCAATAGTTGTACTTAGTAACGTAGTTTCAATGCCTTAGCAAAATGTTCATCGACATTTCATCGGACTGTCACAGAGCTTCTGCATAGTCAGGCTCCATTTTGTTGTGCGGACCATACTATGATTTTCTCTCGTCGCCAGTTTTTAAAAACGACCCTTGCCTCTGGCGTGCTAACGCCTTTTGCTTATCAGGCGGCTGCCGCGCCGGTTAATCCGTTGTTTGACTGTGGCGTAGCAAGTGGTGACCCAACCCATAACCGAATTATTTTATGGACCCATACGCGTGAGCCTGTTGCCCTGACATGGCAATTAGCCAAAGACCTGGCATTCAAACAGCTGGTGCAGAGTGGGGCTGGCAAAACTTCTCTGGCGCAGGACTGCACTTTTAAAGTTGATGTGACCGGCCTGGAGCCAGGCACCACGTATTATTACCGCTTTGTGACCAAAGACGGACAGAGTGAACCGGGGCGCACCAAAACACTGCCAGCCGGCGAGCCTGACTCGCTGAATATTGCAGTGGCCTCCTGCTCGAACTATCCGTTCGGCTATTTTAATGCGTATCATCATATTGCCACTGATGAGTCAGTGGACTTTGTTTTACATCTTGGCGATTACATCTACGAGTACGGTCAGGATAGTTGGGGAGACGAACAGGGGCGCAAGCTCAATCGCCGGCATCAGCCCGCCAATGAAATCGTCTCACTCACTGACTACCGGACCCGTCACCGTCAGTATAAAACCGATAATGGATCCCGACTGATGCATGCGTCTCATCCGCTTATTCCAACCTGGGATGACCATGAGTCGGCGAATAATCCGTACATGGACGGCGCACAGAACCACCAGCCAGAAGAAGGTGACTGGGTTACCCGCAGAGCCGCATCCATTCAGGCCTACTATGAATGGATGCCGTTACGGGAGCCTGCTGAACAGGCCAGTAAAGCCCAGCTCTGGCGGCATTTTGAATTTGGTAACCTGGCAACCCTGACGACAATCGAAACCCGCCATACCGGGCGCGGTAAACAAATTGACTACGCTGAGCAGTTGCCACAAATACAGTCAGAGCAGACGCTGCGCCATTTCATTGAGTCTGTACTCGGCGACCCCGGCCGTTCCATGTTAAGTGTTGCTATGGAAAATTTTCTGAATGAACACCTGGCGGCGTCTGTCAGGCAGGGTGCGCAATGGCGCCTGATAGGCAATCAAATTCCCATGGCCCGCACTCATGTACCCGCCGCAACTGAGTTAAGCTTGCCGCCGGCGCTTGCCAGTAATCCAGCCATAGCTCAACACTTTGGCTACTTTATGGCACTGGGCAAATATGATTTACCTATTTATCTGGATACCTGGGACGGTTATCCGGTTGCCCGGGAAAAGTTTTATCAGCTGTGTCAGTCGGCGAAAGCCACTGACTTAATCGTGTTAACCGGTGACAGCCATGCGTTCTGGGCCAATCAGTTATTTGCCGGTGATGGTTACGCCATGGGCGTTGAACTGGGTACCGCGGGGATTACCTCGCCGGGCGATTTTGAAACCTTTGGCCCGGTGCTGGCTGGCGAGTTTGATCAGCGGGTAGCGCAGCATAACCGGGAGATCCTGTGGACGGACTGCCAGCATCGTGGCTACGTAAAAGTTGAGCTCAGTCCGCAGACGGCCATTGCCAGTTTCATTGCGGTATCAAACATTACCAGTGAGCACTACAGCGCGAAAACCCTGCGTCAGTATCAGATAAACAAAGCGGGTGCGTCGCTGACCATCGAAAAGGTTTAGTCGCGGTTACAATAACGCATTCTGACGCGGCCGCTGGATTATCCAGCGGGCTACGTCCTGGCGTAAAAACTTATAGGTTAAACCGCCTATAACCCCGGCGAGTACCTGCCAGAGCTGACCTTCAATAGAACGGGTGCCGGCGATAAGGGTAACGTTGATAATGGGCTGCATCAGCAGTAACATAATCATCATTGCCAGGCCCGCGGCAAGGGGATGCAGCCAGTTATTGCGTAATTTGAGCATGCGCCCGGCGCGGCCACTGAGGTATAACGCAATCGACAGCGTTGCCAATACGGCTGAACCGTATTTAGGTAATAACCCCCACCAGTCGAGCACGGTATGTTCAAGCCATTGATTACCGGTAATATTAACGCCGAGTGATTCCAGGTTCGCGAGGACAAATTGTGACTGGGATACACTGGCAATGGTGTAAGTGACCAACCAGGTCACCAGCAATGCCCCGGCTTTTGTGACCGGGCTGATGTCGGACTGAACTTCGTAGACGACAACTTTTTCAGACATTACAGGCTTTCTCTTTCATAACAGGCTTGATTTGTTTGTATCTTGCATCGATGACAACACTGCTTACGATAAAGCGCAACACAAATCGTATAATTTCATGCTAAGCTGCCAAGTACAAGTTGTTGATAGTCTAATCTATATGTGCCAAGCGTTACATCAGCGAAGTCAAAAGTTGATGCCTCTTATGATGGGGATGGTATGCCTGTTGGGGGCATTCTCTGCACAGGCCGATGACCCACCGCCTTTAACTGGTAATTTCCATCAAACCCAGATTGCGGGCTACCTTGATTTGCCATGGGCGGCTGCCGAAAACCCGCTTGGTGGCTGGCTGATCACTGAACGCGGCGGCACTATCATTGAATATACCAATGCCGGCCAGCGACTGGAAATTCCACTGCAAATCGAGCAACTTTACGTGGCCGGGCAGGGCGGCTTGCTGGATATTGTGCTGGCTGATGACTTTACTGAAACCCGTCGGGTGTATTTAAGCTTTTCAGTGGGCGATGATGATGAAAACTATCTGGCGTTCGGTACTGCGCAGCTGGTGGGCGAGAAACCGCAGGTTGAGCGTTTATTTACCGTTAAAACGGCCAAAGATACACCGGTGCACTTTGGTGGGCGGTTGCAGCAATTAGCTGATGGCAGCTGGTTAATGACCAGTGGTGACGGCTTTGATTATCGCGAACAGGCACAACAGAAAAACAGTTTTCTGGGCAAAGTGCTGCGTTTTAACGACGATGGCAGTGCGCCGTTGGATAACCCGTTTTATACCACGCCTGACGCCCCGCAGAGCTATATTTATACCCTCGGACACCGTAATCCTCAGGGGTTGGTACAGGATCCGTTATCCGGGGCGCTGTGGCTCAATGAGCACGGCCCGGATGGCGGCGATGAAATTAATTTGCTGCAGGCCGGGAGTAACTATGGTTGGCCGGTAGTCACTTTGGGCAGGGACTACTCTGGGGCAAAAATTTCGCCGTTTACCCATTATGATGGCATGGTCGATCCGAGGTTAAACTGGACGCCTTCTATTGCCCCGTCCTCACTGGTGATCTACCAGGATTCAGCTTTTCCTGAGCTGGCCAATCATCTGTTGGTGAGCAGCCTGAAAAACAAAGCCTTATATGCGGTGACATTAGACCAAAATCCCATGTCGACAATGCAAATCTTTGCTACTATAAATGAGCGTTTACGGGATGTGATAGTAGGTCGTGATGGATCGGTATATATACTGACAGACGGCGAGCGCGGCCGGTTAATGCGTTTTTCCCCGTTGCGGGCAGAAAACGTACCGGAACACAGTTTGCGCTAAGACAGGCTGAATATCCGTAAAAGCTAGCAGAAATACGGTTGTTACCCCGGTGGTTACAACAATAGTCTGGCTGAATAGCGGCTATAAGTCTGCGAAACTGCATAAAAATTCAAATTCGTTATATATGCCGTTATAATTCCGGCGTTTAAATAGTCACTTCCTGCTCCGGGACCGTTCGAATTGGCAGGAATAACCATGAGGAAAACATCGTGTTAGAAGAATATCGCAAACACGTAGAAGAGCGTGCTGCTGAAGGAATCCCACCAAAACCGTTAAACGCGGAACAAGTGGCCGGATTAGTAGAATTACTGAAAAATCCACCTGCAGGCGAGGAAGAGTTTCTGCTGGAACTGATTTCTGAGCGTGTACCTCCTGGTGTTGACGAAGCCGCTTACGTAAAAGCCGGTTTCTTAAGTGCCATTGTTAAAGGCGAAGTGAGCTGTGATCTGATCAGTAAAGAAAAAGCGGTTGAGTTGCTAGGCAACATGCACGGTGGCTACAACATCGCGACCCTGGTTGAGTTACTTGACGATGCTGCATTAGCGCCACTGGCCGCCAAAGAACTAAAGCACACGCTGCTGATGTTTGATGCGTTCCACGACGTAGAAGAAAAACACAAAGCCGGTAACGAATTAGCCACTGACATCATCAAGTCATGGGCAGAAGCTGAGTGGTTTACCTCTCGTCCACAAATGGCCGACAAAATCACTTACTCAGTATTTAAAGTGACCGGTGAAACTAACACCGATGACTTATCTCCTGCACCTGATGCCTGGTCACGTCCTGATATCCCTCTGCACGCCTTAGCGGCTTACAAAATGACTCGTGATGGTTTAGAGCCAGAAGAGCACGGCGTAAAAGGCCCAATGAAGCAAATCGAAGAAGTGAAGGCTAAAGGCCATCCGGTTGCATTCGTGGGTGACGTAGTAGGTACGGGTTCATCTCGTAAATCAGCGACTAACTCGGTACTGTGGTTCTTCGGTGAAGATCTGCCAGGCGTGCCTAACAAGCGCGGCGGCGGTGTTTGTATTGGTTCTAAAGTAGCGCCAATCTTCTTCAACACCATGGAAGATGCCGGCGCGTTGGTCTTTGAAGCTGACGTAGAAAAAATGAACATGGGTGATGTTATCGACATCTATCCGTTTGAAGGCAAAATCACTAACGCCGAAACCGGCGAAGTACTGGCTGAGTACGACTATAAGTCTAAGGTTATCCTGGATGAAGTTCGCGCTGGTGGCCGTATTAACCTGATCATCGGTCGTGGCTTAACAGAAAAAGCCCGTGAAGCATTAGGTTTAGAGCCTTCTGAGCTGTTCCGTAAGCCTGAGCAACCAGCAGACTCGGGTAAAGGTTTCTCACTGGCGCAGAAAATGGTTGGTAAAGCTTGTGGCGTTGAAGGTATCCGCCCTGGTACTTACTGTGAGCCTAAGATGACTACCGTTGGTTCTCAGGATACCACAGGTCCTATGACCCGTGACGAACTGAAAGACCTGGCGTGTCTTGGCTTTACTGCCGATTTAACCATGCAGTCTTTCTGTCACACTGCCGCTTATCCTAAGCCGGTAGATATCGACACTCAGCACACTCTGCCTGACTTCATTATGAACCGTGGCGGTGTTTCTCTGCGTCCTGGTGACGGTATCATCCACAGCTGGTTAAACCGTATGTTACTGCCTGATACCGTAGGTACTGGTGGTGACTCACACACCCGTTTCCCACTGGGTATTTCATTCCCGGCTGGTTCTGGTCTGGTTGCTTTCGCAGCGGCTACCGGTGTGATGCCTCTGGATATGCCAGAGTCCATTCTGGTTCGCTTTAAAGGTGAGCGTCAGCCTGGTATCACGTTACGTGACCTGGTACATGCGATTCCTTTATACGGTATCAAGCAAGGCCTGCTGACGGTAGAGAAGAAAGGTAAGATCAACCAGTTCTCTGGTCGTATCCTTGAAATCGAAGGTCTGGAAGACTTAACGGTTGAGCAGGCATTCGAGCTGTCTGATGCGTCTGCTGAGCGTTCTGCTGCTGGTTGTACTATCAACCTGTCTGAAGAGTCTATCGCTGAGTACCTGCGTTCTAACATCACCATGCTGCGTTGGATGATCAACGAAGGTTATGGCGACCCACGTACGCTTGAGCGTCGTGCTCAGAAGATGGAAGAGTGGCTGGCTAACCCAAGCCTGATGCGTGCCGATGCGGATGCTGAATACGCTGAAGTGATTGAAATCGACCTGGCAGAAATCAAAGAGCCAATCGTATGCTGCCCGAATGACCCGGATGATGCCAAAACATTGTCTGACGTTGCTGGCGACAAGGTTGATGAAGTATTCATCGGTTCTTGTATGACTAACATCGGTCACTTCCGTGCCGCAGGTAAACTGCTGGATAACTACGGTAAGACACTGCCTACCCGTCTGTGGATTTCTCCTCCTACCAAGATGGATAAAGCCCAGCTGATGGAAGAAGGTTACTACAACATCTACGGTCGCGTAGGTGTACGTACAGAAATGCCAGGCTGTTCACTGTGTATGGGTAACCAGGCACGTGTAGACGCCGGTACTACTGTACTGTCTACTTCTACCCGTAACTTCCCTAACCGTTTAGGTGATGGCGCGAACGTATACCTGACTTCTGCGGAACTTGCAGCGGTAGGTGCAATCGTTGGTCGTCTGCCAACTGCGGCGGAGTACATGGAATACGCTGGTAAGATCGACTCAATGGCAGCCGATGTATACCGCTACCTGAACTTCGATAAGATGGAAAGCTTCAAGAAAGCAGAAGAAGAGGCCAAGGCTAAGATCATTCCAACGTTGAATGTTGCCTGACTTGACGTATAAACTAGCAAGCCGGGCACCGTAAGGGCCCGGCTTTT
>NZ_BAAJLP010000042.1:0-37214 GCF_057547795.1 Alteromonas sp. 4NH20-0104
TACACAAAAACGGCCAGTCATTACTGGCCGTTTCTTTATCAGAAAAGGTTAGTGCGCGATGCCAAAACTACTGGTTAATATTGCAGTTATTACTATCACCAGCGTACCGATAAACGCCTCGCCAACGATAGACTTTCTAACTTTGTAACGGTCTTCGCTGAGTGTCAGGTTAGCCACCAGATAGCACTTATGATACGCCGCAAAACCTAACATCACTGCAACCAGCACTAATTTACAGCCCATCACGAACAAATAGTCATTATTAGCCTCTGTGCGAACGTTTAGCAGCAGTAACGCAAACAAACCAGCACCGCTAACTAACAACAACCCGACCCATACAGCGGCCTGATTACCATAAGCGTGAAGCTGCGTTCGCAGCAACTCAACATCCTCGAGCCGGCACAGGCGAATAAGCGGGTACAAACTACCCAGCCACCATGCAGCCATTAACACATGTAACGCCACCAGCAATTTGGCAAGCCAGTTTGCTTCGGCTGTGTGCCCGCTGAAGGTAAATGACGCCGCAAACAATGCACTGGTCAAAAGCCAGCTACATACCCACGCTAATGATGTATTCGAGCCGTTATAAAGCTTATTTCCCCAAGCAGTACACAGCATTGCCATTATGATAGCCAACAGTCGGAATTGTGTTTGTGTACCGATGCTCGATTGCCAGCTGATTTGCAGCATCAGGCTATCGATGATGCCGCTGACCCCATCGTCCAGCAGCATACCAGCTGAGAGCGGCACTACCGCAGCAGCCCCCACCAGGCTTATGAACAAACCCGCCCACTGCGCACGTAAAAGAGGTTTATGCCAATCAGCATGCACGGTAAGATCATTGCTACGGCCATGACGCAACAACAGGCGCATGGCATTCATGCCGATAAAACTGACAACGCCAAGGTAGTAAGCTACCTTGGCCAGGGAGAGAAGTGCGAGCCAGCCCATCAGGCTGGCTCGTTGATAAAGCTAATGGTCAGCATGATGACTATGGCCAGACAAAATGGTGAAAGAATACGAGTCTTCCATTTTGTGACCGTCATTACCCATTACTGTCCATTCAACGTCGTACTCATCGGCGGGCAGTGCAGGCACAGGAAAACTCACGGTTTTAGCGGCCTTAACGACGGGTTTAAAACCAAAGTCAATCGCAGTGCCCTGGCTATTTATCAGCACTAACTTAATCAAACGTACCTCTGCTGAAAAGGTTAGTGACAGCTTATCAGGCGCCATTGAAACTTCACTTTCTCTTGGCGGGACAGTCTGCGCTAAATGCACATGCGCAATGGCAGTACTACTGAACAATCCCAAAGCAAGAACCAGGGGTTTAATCCAGTTTGAACCATTTAACATACTGTGCTCCTTAAAAATATTTGACCAGCGGGTTACTGCTGTTGTGTTTGAATTTAGCGAAGGCCTTAGTCGGCAAGTAGAGGGCAACCGCCAGAATGATGGCAACCAACCAGATTTGCCAAACGTAATCAAAAGCAAACAAGTCGCCGTAGTTTGGCCCTACTACCGCCAGCACAATTCGGTAGCTGACCAGTAGCACGAATAAATGCACGATGTAATAGAACATGGGTGCGGAGCCAAAGGTTTCCACTGCTTTAGTAAGGCGATTATTGACATTTTCCAGACCGGCCAGCACCAGGAACGCAGCGCCCAGGGTAAATAGCACATAGTCCAGTGATGGCGGATACTTGGTGTAGTTAATGAAGGACATTACCGTATGAATGGCATCCTGCTGCGCTTCCCATGGCAGCACTTCACCGTAGATATTAAAGCCGCGTAATACCAGCAACAGAGCCCACAGCGCCAATCCCAGTTTAAGCAGGGTTGACTGGCGCTTTGCCCCTTCAACAGCGCGGGAATACAGCGGCCCCATGCAGTAACCAAGTAAGATCACGCCAATCCAGGGTAATACCGGATAGGAGGCTTTAATGCGAAAACTCTCTGAGGTAAATATAATCCCACGATCATGCAAAATAGCCCAGATGGTATAGCCGGTTTCATCAGGATTAAAACTAATAGGGCTTAATAAGTTATGGGCACAAACAATCAGCAAACCTAATGCAAATATTGCTTTATAAGGCAATTTACACAATACGGATAAAGCAACCATGCTCACACCAATTGCCCACATAACCTGCAACCACAGGGTGTCGTAGTTGCCCATCCATAACCAGTTAATTATGGCGATCTCAACAAAGATGATAAACAGCCCACGTTTAAATAGGAACGGTGTTGCTGAACGAGGTGCTTTGTTGAAGGGATGTGAGTAAAGCCAGGCGGAAAGACCGGTTAGAAACACAAACACCGGCGCACAGAAATGTGCGGTGGTTCGGGTAAAAAATAGTTCCGGGCTGGTAGTCTCCAGATCCATCGGATCGCTCACATTTTGATGGAAGAAGAATCGTTCCCGAACATGATCAACCAACATAAACAGCATCACTAATCCACGCAGGATATCGATGGATGCCACCCTTTTTTTTATCACCGCTGCGGGTGTTTGTCCTACTTCACTCATTGTTCTCACCTTCACTCAAAGAACAGGGCTAACCCGATTGGTTTGCCCTCTATTTTTATTGTTTGGTCTTATTCTGGCGCGTGTGGTAATACGAACGACAAAGTCGCCAGCAATTCGTATTTATCGATGATTTTAGGACGGTCAGTAGGCGCATCATAGGTTGCAACCACGACATTTAAACCCTGGTTGCGGATTTCGAATGTGACTTTACCGTCTTTATCAGACACTACAGGTTCGGCATCCGGATCATTAACAAAATCACGTTTAACCAGTGCGCCCTGAACCGGCTCTCCTTTAAATAACACCTGGTAGGTTTGTTGTTCACCCATCATCAAAGGAAATTTGTCACCAACCGGCACAATCTGTAATACCTGGGTATTGATGTGCGGAATTTCACGCAATGGACCTCGTAAGTGTACAGCGTATTTAATTGTTTCTTCGCTTAAAATAGCGTCAGGTACTTCATCACGGCCTTTGCCTATCCAGTGACCTTCCCCGGTATTTGACCAGATACCATTATTTAGCACAGCTGACACTGCAACGGGGTAATCATCGCTGGTTACCAATAATAATGGGCCGGAAGGGGTTAACTCTACATCCACGGTATCCCAGTCTTCATCAAAGCCCGTGACGGAGCCAACTTTGGGCAACCGTAAAACCGCATCCAGATCGTCGGCGCCGACGCCATAAATCATCGCCAGTTGCTTAGAGCGTTCGGCAAACCAGATACCGTGCGCACTGGCTTGCGCCGTAATTAAAGCAGTCAGTGCAATAACACAAATTTTCTTCAACATTGTTGTTTCCTCTGTTTAATTCTTTGTTTTAAGTGATTGGTAAAAACCGGCCACGGTCACCGTAACGGTAACCGGAGAGTCTGACATGTTCTGCCAGTACCAGCCGTGTGTGCCCTCAAATGGTGCTTTGAAAATGCCGTTATCAGCGGCTATTGCTGTTGCTTTTTTATAACTTTCAAACTCGTTAGGGTTATCGAGCTTTTCACCGTGCATATCCATGTACACGGCTAACCCGTCTGTTCGCCAACTGAAGCTAACCCCGTTGTCTTTCTGCATTAACGCCTTCACTTCCACCCCTTCATATTCAGGGATTTCAATAGTGATCGTTTTGCTGGCAAATTCTCCCTCACTGCCAGCCAGAATAAACGCAGCATCTGACTTGATTTCCATATCTTCACCTGCCGGAGCACTGTTCAGACTGGTTAACCCCAGCAAACCACCAATGCCGGTGAAGTCTTTATTGTATTCGGCAGGCAACACAACGGTGACAGATAGAACTACCGCCAGCGCCGTTGCGATAACCAGCCCCTTAATAACTTGTTGATTTGATACATCGACATGCTGTTGTTGAGTTGTCATACCGTGCCCCACATATATCCGGAAAGTTGAAAGATTGTCAGTGTGACACCGGCGGTAACCAGTGCCATATTGGCCGCAAAGGCATAGCGCATAAAATGCTGGCTTTTACGTAGCAGGATAATGAACATTAACATGCCAAAAAGAGCAATCATCTGGCCCATTTCCACGCCAATGTTAAATGAGATTATGTTGCCTACCAGGCCATCAGCCGACAGAGTGAAGTCCTGCAATTTGGTCGCCAGACCAAAGCCATGGAACAGCCCGAACACCAGTACCGCAGCCTTGGTATTAATGGAAAATCCACAAAAACGCGGAAAGAAACCAATGTTATCAAGGGCCTTGTAAGCCACTGATAAACCAATAATGGCATCGATGATATACGCGTTGATATGAATGCCTGACAGCACGCCGAACAACAATGTCACGCTATGACCCAAAGCGAACAGGGTGACGTAAATTCCCACATCTTTGAGTCTGTAGAGGAAGAAGATGACGCCGAGCAAAAACAATAAGTGATCATAGCCGGTCACCATGTGTTTCGCGCCGAGATAGATATAAGGAATAATATGCAGTCCTGAGCTGGACTCTAAAAATGCCCTGTCTCCCTCAGCTACGCCATGAGCACTCGCCAGCGGCATCACTAAAAGTAATGTCATCGCCAGCAAGAGTTGAGTAATCAATCGCATCGTCATGGCCTACAGCTTGTATTTACCAACGATTTTTGAAACGCCATCCTGCAGGGTTAACATGGCAAGTACCTGACTAGCCCCCGATAAATTTACCGGCGCACTAAAACGATTGCCTTCTGCAGCGGCTGTTTCAATCATTTCTTTGCGATCCTCGCCTTTGACTTTCAGACGCAAGCCCAATTCTGCTGCATTGAGTGGTTCGCCGTCATAAAACACCCAAACTGATACTTGATCACCGTCCTGCTTCATCTCAAATGAATACTCACCAACGATCTTTACAACGCCGCCATACTGAGGCTCCGTATTGCCGTGAGCCAAGGCCTGAGTTGATACCAACGGGGAAGCTAAGAGTGCTGCTATCAGCAACAAGTAATGTTTACGCATAGGAATCTCCTGTTATAAAAATAATACTGAAAGGTAGTGAGCAGAAACGACTCTTTGCCGTTTTATTACTGACACAAAGCACCGAATTTTTTCACTTAAAAAACATTTAACGCTGTGACAATTTCTATGAATTTATTGCTACAGCCTAAAACCTATTGCCAGTCGGTTTTTAAAGCGCTCCAATCGGCGTTGCGCTTCTTGCATCGCTAAAAAGGTAAGATCAGTTCGATATAATGATGAATACTGTCTATAGACAGTAAATTGGTAAACAGCACTGCGGCGGCCAGCAGGCTAATGATTACCGGGATCTGAAAATGAAATTTTGCCGGCTCCAGCAACGCATGAACACGTTGACTAACAAAGTCTTCGCCAAATGAAAAAGCGAAGGGAACTGGGCAATTTTGCGCGGATTTCCGGTAAGCAACCAACGCAGAAGCTACAGTCAGAGCGCCAACTTTCTCTGCGGCCTGACTATCTGCCCGCAGCTCTGTCGCGAGCTCAAAAGCTTGTCGTAATTGCCGCCGTATGGCCCGCGGATAATAAGCGCTAACAATGCTAAACAACCACTTCTGTAACGGATCAAAATAGCGTTTATGCCCGGCTTCATGTGCAAGAATGCAAGCAAGCTCATCGCGTGTAACACGCTCTGTCAGACCAGTAGACAGGTAAACCATTGGTCGCAACATGCCCGCAGTAAATGCCAGCGGAATGGAAGTCTCAAGCAGAATATAATTATTACCATTAAGTTGAGCAGCATTGGCGTCAGCCATCAGGCTAACACTTTGCAAACTCTGCTTATGCTGATTCAATAAGCGAATGTGGCGAAGCAAAATCCAGACTGTCGCAACAGCCCAAATCACCAGTAAACTGCCATGCCAGGACAACCACTCAAATTCAAACAGGTGATGCCAGTGAATAAACATCTCCAGCGGTGGCCACATTACGTCAGTAAAGGCATAAAGCATAAATGCCCCACTGCAAAGCGCCCCTACGAGCACAGGTAATAACACCCAGGAGGTTAACAATGTTTTTTGCCAACCGGCAGGAAGTAGCGAAACCTTGCGCACTAAAAAACCACTGACTAAAAGTTGCAGTAAGAGTGCAAACCAGGCACTCACCACCGCCAGGCTCAGTACATTGAGGAAAATGGCTGTATCAAACATTTCAGCGCTCCTTATTCAGTCGCAGCCGTTCACGCTGCGCCTGAATCATTGACTCCAGAGCATCAAGCTCCTGTGCTTCAAATTGTCCTGAATAAGATTGGAATGCGTTAATAAACACATTCTCATCATTGGCGGTAAAATCTCGCGTAACACTATCAATAAGCCTCGCGATTAATCCTTCCCGCTCTACCCGTGGCGAATAAAAATAGGCATGTCCCTGCTTGGTTCGATCCAGAAGCTGTTTTTTATAGAGACGATCCAACGTGGTCTGGATGGTATTGAGGTTGCTACCTTCATGACGGGTGAGGGCAGCAAATACTGTTTTGACATCGGCTGGCGACCGTTGCCATAAATAATTCAGTACTTTTTTCTCTAATTCCCCTAACACCATCAGACGTTTCCTTTAAGTTCATAACTAGTCTTGCATAACCACGGCAAAGTGAATGGCTTTTATGCACCTGGTTTGAAGCATAAAATGCTGTTAGCCATTTAGCCCTGCCATTTCCTACTGTGAAGTGGACAGGTTAACGACCTTCATCAATTACTTAATCACATGCTCAGTGCCAGTACTTACAGGCTTATCACGATGTAGCATGCGATATAAGCCCGGGATCACAAACAGCGTAAGCAAGGTTGAAGAAATGATGCCGCCAATCACTACTGTTGCCAGCGGACGCTGTACTTCAGAGCCAATACCGCTATTTAATGCCATGGGAATAAACCCTAGAGAAGCTACCAACGCGGTGGTCAGTACCGGTCGTAAACGCGTGAGTGCACCTTCAAATATCGCTTGTTCAAGCGTATGCCCACCACGGCGCAATTCACGAATAAACGACACCATTACCAATCCATTTAATATGGCGATCCCGGACAGTGCAATAAAACCCACAGCAGCAGAAATTGAAAACGGTATATCCCTCAGCATTAGCGCAGCGACGCCACCGGTTAAGGCCAGCGGGACACCCGTGAAAATGATCATGGCATCTTTTACCGAGCTCAATGCCAGAATAAGTAACCCGATAATCAGTATCAAAGTGACCGGTACCACGATGCTTAAACGGGCAGAGGCCGATTGTAATTTCTGGTAGGTACCACCGTACTCCACCCAGTATCCGGCAGGAATTGCAACCTTGTCAGCCACAGCCTGTTGGACATCCGCCACAAAACTGCCCAGATCACGACCGCGAACATTTGCGGTGACCACCACCCGCCGTTTACCATTTTCGCGATTGATCTGGTTAGCCCCGGAGACCAGTTCCAGATCGGCTAATTCTTGTAACGGCATGACATGCCCGTCGGGTAAATGAATGGGTAAATAGGCCAATGCATTTACGTCTGAACGACGTGTTTCAGGAAGCCTGACCACAATCTCGGAGCGAATGTCCCCCTGGTAAAATTTGCCAGCAACCGTGCCGCCCATCGCCGTGGCTAACTGGCTTTGCAGCTGGGCCTTGCTGATACCAAACTGTACCAGCCTGGCGGTCTTAGGCACGATATTCAACATGGGCAGGCCGGTAGTTTGCTCAACCTGAACATCCGCAATCCCCGCTACGCCATTGATAGCCCCTTCGATTTCGGCCCCTAATCCGGTTAGGGTATCAAAATCATCACCAAACACTTTAATGGCCAGTTCAGCACGCACACCGGCGAGTAATTCGTTAAAGCGCATCTGTATCGGCTGCAGAAACTCATACCGGTTACCGGGGATCGGCGCCACAATGGCTGCCAGTTCATTCACTACCTGTTCTTTCGACTTGTTTGGATCAGGCCACTGCGCCCGTGGTTTCAAAATAATAAAGTTATCTGCCACACTCGGAGGCACCGCATCGGTGGCCACATCAGCGGTGCCGATTTTAGCAAACACCCGCTCGACTTCAGGCATCTCACTGATTTTTTGTTCGAGGATTTTTTGCAGGGCAACGGCCTGACTTAAAGACGTGCCGGGAATGCGCAAGGCATGCATGGCAATATCACCCTCATCAAGATTTGGGGCAAACTCACTGCCTAACCGTGTGGCCTGGTATGCAAACACCACCACCAGCGCCGTGGCCAAAGCAACCACTACAATCCGACCTTTCAACACCCATTTAAGCGCCGGTCGGTAAATAAGCTCAGCACCCTTAATAATCGGACTGTGCTTCTCTTTAACCGGTTTAGTAAACAGTAACGCGATGGTGGCAGGCACAAAAGTTATCGATAGCAGCATTGCGCACAGCAGAGCAATAACAACAGTAATCGCCATCGGATGGAACATTTTCCCTTCCACCCCTTCCAGGGCAAATATGGGCAGGTACACCGCGGTAATAATAAATACCCCGAACAAGGCAGGCCGAATCACTTCGCGAGTTGCTTCGAACACCACGCTCAGTCGTTCCGTTAACCGGATAGGCTTTTCCCCCTGCTGGCTCAGACGGCGCAGACAGTTTTCCACAATGATAATCGCACCATCCACCAACAAGCCAAAATCCAGTGCTCCAAGACTCATTAGGTTTGCGCTGACCCGGGTTTGTACCATACCGGTGATTGTCATTAACATGGCAAAAGGAATAACCAGAGCGGTGAGAAACGCTGCACGAAAATTCCCCAACAATAAGAAAAGCACCACGATAACTAACAGCGCACCTTCCGCCAGATTGGTTTCAACTGTCAGCAGGGTCTTATCAACCAGCCGGGTTCTGTCGTAAACGGCTATTGCTTCAATGCCCTCGGGCAATGATTGGTTAATCTCTTTAAGCTTGTTGGCAACGGCATTGGCGACAGTCCGGCTGTTTTCACCAATCAACATAAACACTGTGCTCATTACCACTTCCCGACCATTTTGAGTCGCGGCTCCCGTACGCAGGCCATGCCCCTTCTGAATGTCAGCCACGTCTTTCACGTATACTGCTGAGCCGTTAGTTTCAGTCAGTGGGACCATGCCAATGTCTGCCAGACTCTCTGCCTGACCTGGCACTCTTAGTAGCCACTGCGCACCATTTTGTTCAATAAAACCCGCCCCCTGATTCTGATTGTTGGCGGCAATAGCCTCAACCACATCCGCTTGGGTCAGGTTAAAGGCCAGTAATTTTTCAGGGTTAAACGCGACCAGTATTTCACGCTCATATCCGCCGATAGGATTCACCTCGACCACGCCCGGCACTCGCATCAACTGCGGGCGGATGGTCCAGTCGTGCACGGTTCGTAAATCCATGGGCGTTACCGGCGAACCATCTTTATTGGTGGCCCCGGGTGCGGCATCCACAGTGAACATAAAGATTTCACCGAGACCAGTCGCGATGGGGCCTAGCTGAGGCTCCAAACCGCCGGGTAATTCAGAGCGAGCAGCTGATAACCGTTCATTAACCAGCTGGCGGGCAAAGTAAACGTCGGTGTCATCGTCAAAAATCGCCACCACCTGAGATAAACCGTAGCGAGAAACCGAGCGGGTGTAGGTCAGGCCGGGAAGCCCGGCAAGTGCTGTCTCGAGCGGAAAGGTAACCCTTTGTTCCGCTTCCAGCGGCGTATACCCCGGCGCTTCGGTATTTATCATAACCTGTACATTGGTGATATCCGGTACCGCATCAATGGGCAGTTTGGTGAAATTCCACACGCCAAGCCCGGCAACCATTAACACCAGGGCAAGTACGAGAAACTTGCGCTTTATGGAAAAGCTTAGTATCGACTCCAGCATGCATCGGCTCCTAGTGATCGTGTGATGCGCCGGACTTTTCGATGTCGGCTTTGAGAATAAAACTATTTTCGGTAACGTATTCGGTACCCGGCGCCAGTCCGCCCAGCACTTCAATCCATTCACCACCTTCACGGCCAAGCTCCAGCATGCGCACTTCGTACTGTTCACCCACTTTGGCATACACCACGGTAAAATCCCTGAAGCCCTGCAGGCCAACTTTCTTAACCGCCAGCGGTACATCAACATTAGCCACGTTAATATGTGCTTTAACAAAACTGCCTGCGGTAAGAGAATTTCCGGTGTTCGGCACTTTCACCCACAAAATGCGGGCCTGATCATCCCGCACCTCGGGTTCGATAAAGCTGACTGTTCCTGTTACGGCCGTATCCCCCCCTTCAATATCAAGAGTCACCAGACTGCCGGTTGTCACTTTGTGGTAATCGGCGGGATAGACTGCCAGGCGAGCGATATATTGTCTGGTGTCTGTCAGAGTTAACAGTGTGCGCCCTTGAGTTTGCTCACCAGCACTGGCTGGTCTGGCCGTCACTATTCCAGCAACAGGCGATTTAATGGTGTATGGCTTGAGGCTTTCATTACTTTCGACCGTGAACAATGTTTGGCCTCTGGTTACCGTATCGCCAAATGCCACATGCACGCGCTGAATTTCACCATCAAAACGGGCACTGATATGGGTCTGCGAACCCGGTGGTAATGCAATAGCGCCATAAGCCGGGATAGACTGATGCAACGTAGCAGGACCGGCGATTTCTGTTTTGATTTCCATCGCATCAGCTACGGCTTGCTCGATGATTGTCCGACCTTCATAGTTTTCATATTCCCATCGATAGGATTTACCATTATGTTGCGCGGTGACCGTTACATAAAATGAGTGAGGTTCATAAATCACCATATCGCCGCGTAAAAAATCGCCCTGGGGATTAAAGTTAATATCATCAACCACATCTCCCAGCCGGGTAAGCTTAACATTGAGACTGACCTGTTGTGGCTTAACAGTCTGCCCTCCCTCGCTCACCCAAATTCTGAATTCAGGCGGTACGCCGGTTTCAAAAATGGCCAACTCAACGGCAAAGTTACCGTCCCGCAACATTCTGCCCCGGTGTGGGCCTTTCTCTGGTTCTTCCTGAGCGGTTTCTGCTGGCGCCGAGGACGCCAACACACTGAATACTGGCATTGCATAGCACAGAACAACTGCCAGGCTTAAAGAGGATAATAGTTTGTAATACTTCATAATCTGTCTCATTGCGAAAGCGAAGTGCCGGTAAGGCGCTGAATTTCGATGTGTTGCAGGTGCAAGCTAAGGTAAGCGTCGAGCAGCTGTGATTGTGCGCCTAGCAACTCGCGACGCAATTCACTCCACTGGCTGTAACTTAACTGACCTTTTTCAAAAGCCTGTCTGGCTTCTTGTAACGCAGACTCAAGAGTCGTCACAATGTGATTGTCGACGGTTTGAATAACGTGATAAGAATGTTTCATTTCCTGCAATAAAACATAGAGTTGCGCATCGAGTTGCTGAAGCAGAGCGGTTTGCTGACTGTCGAGTACAGCCTGTTCAGCTTGCAAAGCTGCGACTGTACCTGCGTTATAATCCTTGCCCCCCCAGGGAATCGAAACTTCGGCTACAAAACCAAAATCATCGGTGGCTTCATATCGTCTTAGCCCCGCAGAGAACTGCCATTGAGGGCGTGCCTCAATTCTGGCTTTTTCTATTTGTGACTGTGCAATACGTTGAGCAGACGCGAACCGCTGTACATCAGGGTTTTCAGTTAGTCTTTTAACATAGTCCTGAGTGGCAGACACCGGTGGTAAATCGAGTAAATTACCGGTTAAGGTAAAGTTGGTATCGGGCTGCCCCCAAAGCGCGCTTAGCTGATATTTAGACGCCTTGATATTGTGCTCTGAGTCCTCGACAGCGAGATCCCGCCTAAGTAATTCAGCTTCGGCCAGTTTACGTTCAATCACCGAGCTTTTCCCTGCAGCAAGGCGCTCATCAATTGCCTTAATGACCTCCTTTGCTTGTTTTACGGCCAGCTTATTTAAGGCTAGCCGCTCCTTTTTGACCAGTATCTCGATAAACTGCCGAGCTGCTACTGCCGACATATCCAGCGCTTTGATTTCTTTATCCAGCTGAAGCTTACCTGACTCACTTTGTATGGCGTTAACACGGCTTTCAATCTGCTCATGTTCCAGTATCCATGAATACGTCAGCGTGGTCTGCGTACTTTTTAACGCGCTGTAATTGCCCGTCCCCAAGGCATCCTCAACCATCAGGGCAATTTGCGGACGCTGGCCTGTAGCAGCCTGTTTCAAGCGCCCTTCTAACACAGATTTTTGCTCAACGATCACCTGTAAATCCGGATGATTATTCAATGTCAGGCTCACAACATCGCTCATTGATAGCGTTATTGGTGCTGGCGTTTCTTCAGCGAATACTGACAGGCTTAGCAAGCTCGCTACTACCCCAGCAAAAAACCGACCGCCAATCGGTTTTTTAAATATTATTACTTTGAGAATTCTCTTCATCACTTACCTATCTGACTGGGGGTTAACCCGCTGTTATTGGCTTTTCCGCAATGCTCGCTGCTGTTCTATTAGCCGCTCCAGCGCATCTAACTCACTCTCGTCCATACGGCTGGATACTGAACTAAATGCGGCCAACAGGCTACTTTCACCTTTTTCAACAAAGTCATTGGTAACCGTTTCGATAAGCTGGCTTATCAGCCCTTCTTTATCCACCTTGGCCTGGTATAAAAAAGCGTGTCCTAACTTTCGGCGAGTGAGTAACCCTTTTCTAAATAAACGCTCTACTGCGCTTTGCACAGTATTCAATGAGCTTTGCCGTTTCTGACTCATCGCATGGTGGACTTGTTTTACGTCCGCCTCCGCATTTTTCCACAGATACTTTAAAACCTGTTTTTCTAATTCACCAAGTTGCATAGTGTGGTACCGGTTCAGACAATTGCTGTTATCGTCGCAAAATAAAAACCGATAGACAATCGGTTTTTACTCAAGCAAAGATGACAATGACTATAGTGTAAGTCGTTTTTAACAGCAGATTTATTTATTTAGTGGTGGGTTTGCAAAACATAAAGCCATAAATGCGCCATTTAGCGCATTTATGCTTAGCTATTTCTGTGAACCGGATTAGTTGCCCTGCACCGGCATTTGCTCTCTTACAGCGCGCGGGCCTGGCAGTAATCCGTTATGAGCATGAGTAGACAATAAACGGGCAGCCGTGATCCCTGCTACATCAAAGCCACGGTCGGTCACGGTTTCGATGATCTGAGTTAGCGCCGCTTCAACCAGCATACCCAGTAAGCCGTTACTGTTTGCGCCACGACCTTCACCGCTGGACGCACTGGCAGCGCCCTGCCACAACAGCTGCCCGGTGCGCAAATCCACCAGCTTTGCTTGCGCCGACACGATAGTGTCACTGGCCAGCACCGCATAGGAAGTGCCGTAGTCGCGGATGGTGATATACAGGCCGGCATCAGCACCAAATATCTCATGCAACTTTTGATAGTCGATAGCCTGGGCGTCTTCGGCAACGGTCATACCGTTGGCAATAAAGGTTTGATTGACCACCGCCACCGGAAACACGTAATAACCGGCCTCTGCGATGGGCTTCGCTATTTGCGCCATCACGCCGTAAGGCGCCATTACCTCAGGGGTAAGATTTACCGGTGGCATCACCAGTATAGAGGCTGGCGCAGCGGCACGAAAAGCCGTGTAATCGTAGTTGGCCTGGCGTGTTGCCTGGCAACCACTGAGTAAAGTGACAGCCGTTACAACCATTAATAATAGCCGACTCATCACTTCACTTCCTTTTGGTTAGCCAGCAGAAAATCAATATACCCGGTGGACTCTGGGAATAATTGCTTTTCGGTTTCAAAGTGAATCCCGCCATTAACGCCATCACCCTGTTCAAAATACAACATGCCAAGATGAGCGTGTATCCCCGGCGCGACCGGGCGTCCGGCATTAGCCGCCTGTTCAATGATAATTTCCAACGCATTGATTTGCTCATCGATGGTGGTCTCATCATTTTTGAAATAGTGATAAACCGTGGTCTGATAACCGCCATAATAATACATTGGCTTCGATGAGGACTGACACCCTGCCAGTCCGATAAGGGCAACAACTATCAACCATACCCGTATCATTTAGCAACTACTCCTGAGGTTTGAACTGGCCGCTTTCAATCCCTTTCACCAGATTGTTAATGGCTTCGCGAATAGACAGTTCAAGGACTTTGCCATTAAGCGTAGCGTCGTAACCAGCTGTACTGCCAAACCCCACCACTTCACGCTCGGATAAGCTGTATTCCCCGGCACCGCTAACCGAGTAAACGACCTCGGTGGACTGTGTATCAACAATATTAAGGGTAACGCGGGAGTAAGCGATTTGTGATTTACCTTTGCCTAACAGGCCAAATAACTGTCGGTCACCTTCGGTTTTACGGCCAAACTCCGTTACATCTCCAGTGATCAGATAACGCCCCCCGGCAATCGTTTGTTCTTTACCGGCATAGTGGGTTTCTTCAGACAGCATTTGCATGTTGTCCCGATCCAATACCGCGAAGCGGTTGGTTTGCTGAAGGTGACTAATCAGAATGGTTTTTGCCTGGGAGCCAAGACGGTCGGTTCCGTTAGAAAAAATGCCGTTTTGAAAACTCGAACGGTTTACAAATTTACCCACCACCACTCTGCTTTTTACGCCGCTGTAGGCGGTGTTATAGGACTCAACTTTCTGAGACACTATAACGCGGGAAGATTGCTGAGTGGCACAACCAGAGAGCAACAGCATCGTGGCAGTTAAACCGACCACTAAAGACTTGCCAAACACGTTCATTTTCATTTTCGTATCCTTAAAAGCGTACACAAGAACAGGGCGAAAACCTGATTTTACTGCCCGGACTGTTAAGCGCATAGGGCAACCGGCAGAGCCGGCAGCGTAATGAGGTCGTAACCACAAATCAACTGAAAAAGTGTAAATAAACACATCTCAACTCCCGCTCAACCTGCAAATGCAAGTAGCGCGGGTATAATGCCTTAAAACCAGTTACCATTTGTGCGGTAATAAAACGTAGTGAGATACTTTGCATGTCAAAGATAATAAAAATAACCTGCCTGCTTTTGATAGCCTGTACGATTGGCTGCACGCCAGCCATCATAGAACAGGAGCGCGTGACATCGCCCTACGACAATCCGCCCATTGATCCTCAAAATGCCTTTAGTCAGAACGTTCAGCCTGTCCTGGACAAACGCTGTGTGGTTTGTCACGCCTGCTATGACGCCCCCTGTCAGTTAAAACTCGGCAGCTATGAGGGAATTACCCGTGGCGCTAATAAAGCCCCGGTTTATCATGGTGATCGCCTGCTTGCTGATAACCCCAGCCGCTTGTTTATTGATGCTCAGAGCCCGGGCGAATGGCGCAGCAAAGACTTCTACCCGGTACTTGATGAAGTCAGTGAGTTTAATAATCAACTGAACAACAGCGTGCTGGCCTCAATGCTGGCGCTTAAGCAGTCTCACCCCACCAATACTAATGAGCCGCTGGGCGATAACTTTGAATTTGATATCAACCGTGAGATGCAGTGCCCTACGGTTGATGAGTTCCCGGCTTACCAGAAAGATCATCCCCAGTGGGGCATGCCTTACGGATTACCGGCAATTGCTCAGCAGGAACATGAGCAAATCATGGCCTGGCTACAGGCCGGCGCCCCGGCATCTGAACCGGCGCCGGTACCGGCGTCCGATCAGCAGGGGATTGCCCGTTGGGAAGCCTTTCTTAATCAGGACTCTGACAAACATCAGTTAGTCAGCCGCTATCTTTACGAGCATTTGTTTATTGCGCACATTTACTTTGAAGATAGCCAGGGCAACACCCGCTTTTACTCGTTACAACGGGCGCTGACACCACCGGGCGAACCCTTTACGCCGCTGGCTACCCGACGCCCTTTCAGCTCGCCATTTGGTGATCAGGACAGGGGCAATAATCAACGGGTTTACTACCGTTTTATGCCGGTCAAAAATACCATTGTCAGTAAGTTGCATATGCCTATTAAGCTGGATGATGCCCGTTTAGCGAAGTGGAATAAGTGGTTTATTGAGCCAGAATACCGTGTTTCTGAGTTACCAGGATACGCGCCTGAGGTGGCCTCGAACCCCTTTGTGGCCTTTGCACAAATTCCGGTGTCGTCGCGCTACCGGTTTATGATCGACGAAGCCCAGTACACTATTATGCAATTTATTAAAGGGCCGGTATGCCGCGGTCAAATTGCACTGAATGTCATTAACGACCACTTCTGGGTGATGTTTTTAAACCCTTCCAGTGACATCCTGGAACATCAGGATGCCTTTTTGCAAGATGCACGCAACACTATCAGTATGCCGGCAGAAGCACAGTCTAATGCCATGCCTACCAACTGGATCAAGTACGCCAAGCAAGAGCGGGAGTACCTGGAAGCCCGCAGCCGCTATATTGCTGAACATGCCCGTAACGAAGTGTCACTGGACCTGGATATTATCTGGCAGGGCGACGGTGAGAACGACAATGCCGGCCTGACCATTTTACGCCATTACGATGCAGCCACCGTAGTGAAGGGTTTTGTTGGTGAGCGCCCACAAACTGCGTGGATTATTACCTACCCTCTGTTTGAACGTATTCATTACCTGCTTGTGGCGGGCTACGACGTCTATGGTAATGTCGGCCACCAGCTCAACAGTCGCATTTACATGGACTTCCTGCGGATGGAAGGGGAATTTAATTTTCTGGCATTACTCCCCGCAAAAACACGTAAAACGGTGTGGGATAACTGGTATCAGGGCGTCGTCAGTCCGGTAGAAAAATACGTTGCCGACGGCCATCAGTTAACCGGTGAAACAGCCATGACGTTTGAGACCAACGAACCACTCAATGAATTGTACCAGCGGGTAAAAGCGCACTTATCTGACGTACTCAGTCCACGCCACGAACTCAGCAACGGCTTCACCGACAGTAACGCGTTAACGGCATTAAACCGTATTGCCCAAAGCGGCGGTATACCTGCCTCGCTGCTCCCGCAGAGCAGCATCATACTGGTTGATGCGGAAAACAGCGACGAACAGCATGTTTATACTTTGCTCAGCAACAATGCCTATACCAATATTTCTCACATCATTGCCGAGGATGCCAGACGGCTACCGGAACAAGATACACTCAGCCTGGCCTACGGATTTGCTACCTCACACCCCAACGCTATTTTCCATTTGAGTACAGCGCAGCTATCGGCTTTCAGTCAGCAGGTTGCCGGGCTGCAAAATGAGCAAGACCTTCAGCGCTTGTACGAAGCATTTGGCGTGCGGCGCACCGCAGAGGACTTCTGGGAAGTCAGCGATACCATCCACCAGTGGTACCGGCAAACCTACCCGTTGGCATTTGGCTATCTGGACTATAACCGCCTGACTAACTGGTAAACAGTGGCAGGCTTATGGCACTGCCGGCGGCTTTTAGCCGGCAAATACCACCAGTTCGATAACAGCCAGCGCTGCCACGCCAGCCAGGGCGCAATACATGTTAGGGTCGCGTACTTTTTCTCTTAGCCAGCCGTGCAGCTTTACTGAGGCCGTCTTGTGCATAAGGGCAGACATATTCGCACTCCTTAGAATTTATGCTAAATAAATTGTCAAATCGCCATCGTTAACATTAAATTAACAGGCTTTGCGTTTGCTGCGTATTAGTCAAACGGTTAAATTGCTGCAACCCCCCTAAAAATTATGAACATAATCATTAAAAACAGAAGGTTAACTAATTACCCAAAGTATCGATAGGTACTAGCGATCCCGTTGATAACCAGCTCATAATCACCATTTCGGCGGATGATTTGCTTACCCACCGAGCTCCCTACATAATTATTATCAGGGAGGCTTTATGAACCAGTTACCACCAGAACCTGAAAAACCCCTTAACAGTGATTGCTGTGGCGGAGGGGCATGTTGCCCTTGTGTGTGGGATGTTTATTTTGAAAAACTTGCCGAATGGCGGGCAGCCAGGGAGGCACTGGAAAATCAGGCGCCAGCAGCGAAAAATCAACCAGAAGCGTAGCGGTATCCGGCATTTCGCCGTAAAAAAACCGCCCTAGTTCTGTTCACTTTTTAATCACGCAGCGTTACTCTGATGGCAGTTTTTGCAACGGATGCCGACAATGAGCCAACTTCAGCCTGAGTACTTTACCGAAGACAACGAAGTAAAATCGCTGGTCAGGCAACTGCGATCACAGCGCGTTTCAGATATCGTTGATGACTCCGGTCACCAGTATGTTGATCTGGTTATGGAAGGCGGTGGTGTGCTTGGCCTGTCACTGGTAGGTTATACCTACGGTCTGGAGGCCGCCGGATTGCGCTTTCGCTCGGTCGCAGGCACTTCTGCCGGCGCCATAAACGCCCTGCTGGTTCAGGCACTGGGCAAACCCAGTGATGCCAAAAGTGAAAAGATGATCGCAGCCGTAGCCAATATGCCTATGGCCAGCTTTCAGGATGGCAGCAAGATGAGCCGCATGGCCACAGAGGCCTGGCTGGCTGGCAAAAACTGGTTGTGGAAGTATTCTATTTCACTGGCCATTCTGCGCCCGCTGCTCAAGCATCTTGGACTCAATCCCGGCACCACCTTTCACCGGTGGCTTAAAGACATACTGGCAGACAATCAAACCGATTCCTGGCAAGCCTTAAAACAACAAATGAACACCCCAATAGCCGGTTTGCACTTTGATCCCGTTCCACTGCCAGGCAATATAACAGCGCCAGAGACAAGTCCGTTTGATTCAAATAACTGGCGGGTCGAACTCAAAGTGGTTACCGCCGAACTTTCCAGTACCAGCAAAATAGTGTTACCCGAGCGGGATGGCGGATTGTTTTATGATGACCTCAACCGTGCCAATCCGGCCGACTTCGCCCGGGCTTCCATGTCAGTGCCGCTGTTCTTTTACCCGTTTAAGTTAGCGGTACCAACAACTGAGTCGGTGACGGCCGCCTGGCAACACCTCGGCTACCAAAAGAGAACCCTGCCTGAGACAGCCGTTTTTGTTGATGGTGGCTTAATTTCCAACTTCCCGATTAATCTTTTTCACACCTCAAACTCGGTGCCTAAAATGCCTACCTTTGGCGCAAAGCTTGGCATCGAGGAATATGTTGCAGGCGACATCGACAGTATAAAGCCTTATCTGGGCTCGCTGATCGGCGCCATGCGACATGACGCCGACGAGGAGTTTATCCGTAAAAACCCGGACTATCGAAAACTGGTAAAGAGCATAGATACCGGCGACCATCACTGGCTGGACTTTTCGCTTTCAAAAGAAGCAAAGTTCGACTTATTCAAACGTGGCCTGGCCGCCTCGCTGGCATTTTTAAGCGAATTTGACTGGCCTGAATATAAAAAGACCCGCCTGACACTGGCGGGTCTAAAATAGATCGGCAACCGGCTCACGCTGAGCCGGCTGTTTGCGATTACAACCGCTTGACGTTATCGCCGCTGTCGCGGTCAATCAGTTTCACGAAAGGGTCTACCCCTACATACAATGGCTTTTCAGCCACGGTTACGGTAATGGTATTTTCACCGCTGACAATTTTATGTCTGGCTTTGTAAAGCACCTGACTGTCGTCCGTCAATATAGACGGATCACTGTTAAATACGCCCACATCAACCCATTCCTCCAGCGGCTGCTCGGTTTCCATGCCCTGCCCGTCAGCCGCATATTTTGCACCGCTAATGGTAATGGTCACCTCATAGCCTTCTTCCAGCGGAGTCGTTTCGGCGTTATCCACTTTCAGATCGTAAAGCGTGATTTGCTCGAAAATATCCGCAATAAACGCCTGCTCTTCCGGCGTGGCCTGAGCATTAAGCGCAGCCTGCAGATCCAGAGTGGTGGGATAGGGATCTGAGTTAAAACGGAAGTCTGTCATTAGCTGTTCAAGCGCTGCATTCAGCCGTTCCTCACCGAGTCGGTCGAGAATCGACATCATTACAACAGACCCTTTGCGATAATGAATATACTGTTGGTTTTCACTGCGCATAAAGGGCATTTCTTCTAACAGCTCACTGCTGCGACCGCGTAAATAACGATCCAGTTCGTAAGTCAGAAACTTACGGATCATATTCTCACCATAGCGCTTTTGCAGCACCATGATAGCGCTGTACTGAGACAGACTTTCCGACAGGATAGCACTGCCCTGTACATCGGCGGCCCCCAGTTGATGGCCCCACCATTGGTGAGCGACTTCGTGGGCAGTAACATAATAGACGTAATCAATGTCTTCGCTGTTACGCAGGTCAGCGGTAAATCCAATCACCTCTGAATAAGGCACCGTATTGGCAAAACTCTGCGCAAACGAGCGATAGCCCGGAAATTCAATAATGCGCATTTGTTTGTGCTGATAAGGGCCAAACTCGGCGGTGAAATAATCCAGTGAATCTTTCACACTCTGAATCATTAAATCCACGTTCCAGGCATGTTTGGGGTCATAATACACCTCAATGTTCACGCCGTTATGTTCGTCCCGTTTGACCTCATGTCGGGCCGACAAGAAGGAGTAGAACGCCACCATCGGCGCATCCATTTTATAGTGGAAATAACGACGGCCGTTTTCGGTCCACTCATTTTGCAGGTAACCCGGGGCAATGGCGATTTGATCGTCGGACGTTGAAATGGTGGTTTCAAATTCAATGAAACTCACCCCCGGACCAAAGAAGCTTTGCGAATACTTACTGGTATCTTCCAGTTTATTCGCCCGTGGCCGTTCAGGAAGGTCCCGCTTACGACGCTCATGGCGGTCACTGATTACGAAGTCGCCACGAAAACCAAATATCGGGAATAACTCATAGTTGTTAATAAAGGTGCCGTTTTCTGCCACCATCAGGTCGAACCCACGGTCCTTAAAGCCCGAATGGTCGCGTACTACGGAAACACTGCCGGCCAGTTCTTCACCCGGCATCATTGGCTCATCAAACTCCAGCCAGGCTGAGTTGAACTCGTCCATTATTTCCACCACTTTGGCACCGGGAATGTCAATATGCCACTCCGGTGTGTGGCGGGGAATAGACACCAGTGCACGGGTAATTGGCGTGTCACGTTTGTTCTCTACCACCACCTCTGCAGTGGCTTCTATCCGACGCTCTTCCGGGTAGATATCCACCAGCGCATTGGCTTTGGTGACAATAGGAATGTTAGCCTCTTCGTATTGCACAAACTGACGTTCATACTCAGCCTGACGGTCCAGTCCTTCATCCCGGCCGGTAAATTCGTTGAGCACCTTGGTGTTGTAGTGAATGTACCCACCGCTGGCGATAAACACTATCAGACTGGCGGCCAGCAGCCCTTTGCCGGTTTTGCCCATCTGGTAGCCAAGCAGTTTTAAGCGATCTTTAAGCTTACTCTCCGGACCACGCTGCCACAAACCATAACCAATGATAGACAATGCCAGGCTTAGTGCCCCCCAATACAGCATGTACCAGTTAAAGCCGGTTAAAAACCAACCGTAGCGATTGAGATCGGAATACAATACCCGTGGGGCATTACCAAAGGTCCACATATTGTGTTCTACGCCAAGCTGATTCATAACCAGCGTTGAAATCAGATAAGCCGAAGTAATTAACATACCCATGTATTTGTTAGGGCTCAGCACCTGAATAAAGAACGCCAGTACCGTTACCCACATCCATGGTAACAGTTCGATGTAGAATAACTCACTGAGATACAAATCAATTTCAAGGTTGGTATAGCCCTTGGTGAGCTGGAAGAAAATGGTGAACAGCATACCGATAACATACAGAACAGCCAGCACCGCCCACATTGAAAACAGCTTGGAGACCCAGAATACTGCATTGAACACCGGGGTAGACTCGATGATGTCACCCATGCCGCTGCCACGTTCGCGCCAGACAATCTCACCACTGTAGTAAATCACCACAATCATCATGGTAAGACCAAAATTATCCACAATAGCCGTGGTCATATTCTGCGTGAGTGGCCAGTTATCGGTGCCATACAAGCCACCATAAGCCACCGCGTACAACGACGTCAGGTTAAAGATACTGAACAGCACCAGCACAATCATGGCCGGACTGAGTAATACCTGGCGCATTTCAAAGCCAAGATTGGTTACAAACTTGCTCCACTGATAGCCGCCACTCGCCTTATAACTGATACGGTTGCCCTCAGGAGCCGGCAATCTTGAAGCCTTGGATGGCTTAACTTTCTTTGACCCCTGTTGCCACTTAAACGAGAAAATACCGCCAAAGGTGAACAAAATCACAGCGCCAATAGCCAGCCAGATCAGGCGGTTTTGCAGCAATACGCCGTCCAGGCTTATGGCCGTCACGTTTTTATCAAACACCGTCCAGTAACGGCTGATTTCACCAAAAGTCCGCAGTGCAAACGGGTCGAGTAACGCCGCAATCTCACGATATTCCGGCTCACTGGTAATTACGCCACCCACCACATAAACAATAAAAATGCCCAATGCGGTAAGGTAAGCAGCCATCATCGAACGCACGCGCTGAGCAAGAGCGAAGAAGATCATCCCTAACGACAAAAAGCCCGGCACAATGATGTAGAAGAAGGGCGTTAAATAAAAACTTAACTGGGTTGCCCCTATCCGCTCAGGGTCGACCCACGGCATCAGAGAACCAATAAGAATACCAAGCGGCACTGCCGCAAACACCGTCAGAGTCACCAGCGTTGAGCCTAAAAAGCGGCCCAACTGGTATTTCGCCGGGTTCACCGGGCGGGTATACACCAACTCACTCATTTTGGTGGTGTGGTTACGGGTGGCAGTGCCCGCAATAAAATTGACCAGTAAGAACAGGGCAAATACCCCCATGATCAGCACGGTTTGAGCAATCGCATAACTGCCGTTATATAACACATTGCCGCCACCGCCGATGCGAACGCTATCGGTCGTGGTCGCCATAAACGGTAATAAAAAGAATACCAGTGCGGTAACCGTAAACGACGGTTGGCGCAAAAAGTAGCGCCATTCAAACGCCAGGCTTTTCCAAAACATAGTCGTGCTCCTTATGCGGCCTGGGCTGATTTTTTGCGTGACTCGTAAAGCGTTGAAAAGTAAACATCTTCCAGATTCGCTGGCGCCGCCTCAAAGCCCTCAGGGGCGTCATCGGCCATGATATGAACCACATGCTTCCCTGCAATCAGTCGCGAAGAGATAAGACTGTACTGCTGTTCAATTTCTTTTAACTCTTCCTGACTCACCTGCTTACACCAGATACGGCCTTTAAGCTGATAAGTCAGCTCGATGGGATTGCCTTCCAGCAAAATTTTACCCTGACCCAGCACCGCCATATTGGGGCACAGCTCCGATACATCATCAACGATATGAGTGGAGAGGATAATCACTTTCTCTTCTCCCAGACTCACCAGCAGGTTGTGGAATCGGTTACGCTCTTCCGGGTCGAGACCGGCGGTGGGCTCATCAACAATAATTAACTCCGGATCGCCGAGCAGCGCCTGGGCAATACCAAAGCGCTGGCGCATGCCGCCGGAGTAGCCACTCACTGCTTTATCTCTGTGTTGCCAGAGATTGGTGTGCACCAACAAGCCTTCAACCGCTTCTTTCCGCTCAGCTTTATTATTTAACCCTTTAAGGACGGCCAGGTGATCGAGCAGGCGCTCGGCACTGATACGCGGATACACGCCAAAATCCTGCGGTAAGTAGCCCAGGCGTTGGCGCAATTCATTGGGCTGAGCAATGACGTCGGTACCGTCAAAAACAATACTGCCCTGGTCCGGCGTCTGCAGCGTAGCAATGGTACGCATAAGCGAAGATTTACCCGCGCCGTTGGGGCCTAACAGGCCAAACATGCCCTTAGGAATATCGAGATTAATCCCGTCCAGCGCGCGTACGCCATTGGAGTAGGTTTTGGTCAGTTGAGTGATTGATAGCATAGCCGTTCCGTCTGCTTATAGTAGTGTGATTTTCACACTACCGTATTCAGTCGGCAACGTAAGCTCAAAATTTGTAACGATTTATAACACTTTTATTTTTAGCCTTGTCCTGGCCGGGGCTCGCAATCCCTGGGCATATTTTTCGGGCTGGTCAGCGCGGCCTCACTGGAGTGCACCGGTACGTCAACTTTCCCACTGGCAATCACTTCACCGAGTTGCCATAAGCGCCATTCGCCGCGTTCGTAAACGTCCCATTGCTCGTCAGTGGTTAATGGCTCCGTAGCGATAACGCTAACCACATCTTGCGGCGTGGTTTCTGCGGCAAAGTCAATTTCCACTTCCACATCTTTCAGGCATGCCGGCCCGAAGGGAGCACGCCGGGTAATACTGGCCAGCTTGGTGCTGCAGAAAGTAAACAGCCAGTCGCCGTTACTCAGCAAACAATTAAACACTCCCTGGCGGGCATATTCCTGGGCCAGCCCAACAAGCGTTTGAGTGAGTTGCCCGGGCATGGCATCGCGCGGCAATCCCTGGCGCACCTGGTTCATGATATCGCAGAACAGCTCTTCGCTATCGGTATCCCCGATGGCTTCATACATGCCCACCCGGCGGGAGAACCCCGGGATTTGACCATTATGAGCAAACACCCAGTTTCGGCCCCATAACTCGCGTATAAAAGGGTGCGTATTAGCCAGGTTAATATTACCGACGTTTGCCTGACGGATATGGCAGATAGCCGTTTTGCTTTTAATTGGCAGTTTGCCAACAAATTCTGCAATGGGTGAGGTGGCACAAGGTTCAGGATCGTGGAACATTCGTACGCCTTTACCTTCGTAAAACGCTACGCCCCAGCCGTCTTTGTGTGGTCCGGTTCCCCCACCACGCCGGGTTAGCCCGGTAAAACTGAAACACAAGTCAGTAGGCGTATTGGCACTCATGCCGAGCAATTCACACATTGGCACACCTCAAATGAAATAAATAAGCACGAAGAATAATCACTGCCGGCAGGGGATTCAACTTTCTCAGCCAGTAATATAGCTATTCCCCCGGAGCAGCCCACACCAGGCCACCGGAAACCCGCTTAAATACCCGCATAGATATACGCAAAACATTGTTTAATATAAATTTTTAACAAAAATAAACAGAAAGTTTAATTTGACACGTTTTTTCATCAATTTATACTATTTCGGTCTGGATGCCACAGACACAATTGCTGTAAGCTATTAGCCACGCTTCCGGTCAATAAAAATTAAATAGCTCTCTTAATTCAGGCATTCATCATTCATAACAGTAGCTCAGCCGGTATTACAACCAATGGTGCAGCTGCCCGAACTCAGGCGATAATAAAAACAGATGACCTTTCCAGACCTTACCAGAGCTTTTGAATTGTCTTCCAGATTACTGGAGGCCAAAACATTTCACGATCTCAATGTAGTGTTAATGAAAACACTGCTGGAGATCGATACCATCGAAAAGGTCTCGTCCTACGAAATTCTGGGCAGAAATTATCGTGATGAAAGAACCCCTGAGCCGCTGATTCGTAAGTTTCCACTCTCACTTGCTGAAGACTTTAAGGATGAATTCACCCATATCGTCCGCGATATAAGTCTGCACGGTGAAACCGGCGTGTCTTTTCTTACCTGCGACAGGCAGGAATACATTTATATTTACGTGAACCGCGGAGAACCCCCTGAGAAACTGGTGCTCATTAAGGGTGTTGTGGATGAATACAATCTGGAAGTGGTGCGTGGTCTGGCAAAGATTTATGACCACCAAATCCGCCTGTTCGATACCAAAGAACGCGACATTCTTACTCGCCTGAACAATCGTCAGACCCTCAGCAGCACCTTCGAGCAGGTCCTCGATTTCTATCGTAACAACTCGACTAACGAGTTGACCTCTTACATCGCGTTGCTCGATATTGACCATTTCAAAACGATTAACGACAAGTTTGGTCATTTGTATGGCGATGAAGTATTGATTCATTTTGCCAATATCATGCGCACCACCTTCCGCCATTCCGACTTCTTATTCCGGTACGGCGGAGAAGAGTTTTTAGTCATCATCAACCAAACCGATGAAAATGGCGCGCTGGCAGTACTGGAACGCTTCCGCCTTGCAGTAGAGGCCTATGAATTTCCCTCGGGCAACGTTACGGTCAGTATTGGTTGTACGCCAGTCAATACCCAACAGGCCGTACCGCTGATGATAGAAGTGGCTGACGAAGCGCTTTACCTGTCAAAATCCAATGGTCGTAATCAGACCAACATTCTTGAAACGTCAGCCAAACAGTTTATCGATAACGATATCGAATTTTTTTGAGTCTTGCGGTGAACTCTTGTTCACCAGAGTTGGTCTCAAACACGTTAAACGGAAAGTGACTTTCGGCACTGTTACCCATTCCAGGGTAGACGGTATCCTGAGTCCATTATATAACACAGGGAATATCAGTGATGTCACGTAAACTCACCTTTTTACTGCTGTCAGGCAGCATTTTTACCACGCCATTCACGCTTGCCAATACGCCCCCCAACCAGGTGGATAAACTATTAGAGCAAGCTCAAACTTTGCTTGGCGATGATCCGGACGAAGCCGAGGAAAAAATTGAAGCAGCCCTGGAACTGGCGCCTAAACGCGCCGATGTACATTTTTTATGTGGCCAGGTAATGGGTATTCAGGCCAGCCAGTCTATTTTCTCTGCACTAAGCTATGCAGGAAAATCCCTCGACTGCTTTAAACAGGCGGCAACCCTCGAGCCCGCAAACACCGAGTATAAATACGGACTGATGATGTTTTACCTTGGCGCACCGGGTATTGCCGGTGGCGATACGGAGCTTGCCTGGCAACAAGTTCAGGACATCGCAGCACTCGATGAACAGGCGGGTCTGCGCGCTAAACTCAACTACTATCGTCAGACCGATAAAGAGAAGGCTTACGCCGAAACAATGGCCCAGGCTCTCGCCAGCTACCCTGATCACGCCGAATTCTATTATCAGCATGGGCTTACATTGCAGCAACAGGAGCAATACGAAGCGGCTCTGGCAGCCTTCCAGCAAGCGACCAACGCCACCATTGATGACGAGGAAGCGCACTTCAGGCTCAGCGCACTGTATCAGATAGGCCGCAATGCGGTCTTCAGTAAGCAGGCTGTGAAGGAAGGCATTGATGCACTCCTTGCCTATATTCAGGCTATCCCACCCGACGCCAGCTTACCGTCTGCGCAATGGGCACACTTTCGTCTGGCACAGCTTTACCGGTTAACCAGTGCAACCGATGCGGTAAAACAGCACCTTAAGCTCGCGGCAAACACTGACGATAAGCAATTACAGGACAATATCGACGACTTTTAGGTGTCCAGGCTTATGCTGAGTGCCGCGAATGCCGGTTAACGCTAAGCAATGCAAAGCCTGCAATAACCGCAACGTTTTAAGGTCCATTGAGTACTTTAACTCTCTGGACTTTTGCTATGACTACAAACCTTCAGCGCCGCCGAATGCTGGTAAAATCAGCGGCGGGCATCACCATTCTGGCGCCAACTTTTTTCTTTATGGGCTGCAACAGTAGCAGCACCTCGCCTTCTGCCGACTCAACGACAACCGAATCCTCCTCCGGTAGCAATACCGGTGGATCTTCAAGCAGTGGTGGCAGCGTTGAAACCACAACAGACTGGGCATCCGGCGGAACGGTTTCGATAACGGAATCATTCCCTGATGACAGCTTGTTCGATGCCGGAAGCAGCTGCTCGGTGGAGCTCACAGAGTCACTAACGGAAGGCCCCTGCTATTTCGACAGTGATTATCGTGATGATATTTCGGAACAACAAACCGGGCTGCCAATGATGCTGTGCCTGCAACTGGTTGATAGCGACGGCTCCCCGTTATCAGGTTATGAAATCGAGGTATGGCACTGTGATGTTGAAGGGATCTATTCAGGTGATAGCAGCGACAGTGTCGACGGCAATGGCTTTAATTCTTCTTTCTGTACCGGTAACGACAGCGCCGCTCTGGCTGCAAAATGGTTTCGCGGTATTGCCGTCACCGACGCCAGCGGCAGAGTGAATTTCTACAGCTGTTTCCCGGGCTGGTACAGCAGCCGGGCTATTCATATTCATTTCAGAGTTAGGAGCAACAATAGCGACCAGCTTATCTCTCAGTTTGGTTTTGATGACGATTTCGTTGATGCGATTTGTTCAACGCACCCCGACTACCTGGGTAGAGGCGAGCCCGACACCCACAACAGCCGCGATACGGTTTTCGACGGAGATGACGATGAACTTTTCAATTTTGCGCAGAATACCGATGGCTCTTTACTGGCCTGGAAACGCATTATCATTTCCTGATCCCGTATTCACAGATTGGCAACCGGGGTATCCTTAGCGGGTACCCGACGGTTGCTGTTTAGCAATATATAAAGGCCGTTGGCAATCAGACACTCCATCAGATACACCGGCCCCCCCTGACTGACCAGGCCGGTATTAGCGGCTAACAGCGGGCCCGCTACCGAACCAATGCTATAACTCAACAGCATAAATTCGGTAGCAGCGACAATTTTAGTGACCGGCAAACCATCACAAGCCAGCTCAATAGCCACCGGATACAGGGCAAAGGTGCACGCTCCCAGTAACAAATAGCAGCCCATGATGATTGATAACTCTGCGGCCCAGGCAAGGCGCCATCGATACCTAACGGCTTGATAGCAAGTTGACCCACCGCCGTGCCGCCATACAGTGAAGTCATATACAGCCCCAGGCGTTTAGCTCTGGCTTTAGCGGTATCTGTCATCAGTAACCAGGACTCCACCACCGCAAATACGCCGGCTACGGCAATCCCTGCAACCAGACGCGCTGCCAGCCACACAGCTTCGCCAGGCCAGACTACCTGGACTGCAACCGTTAGTGTGAGTCACAGAAGAAATGCAATAAAGGCAGTCCGGTGGCCATTTACCGCCACAATTCGCTGAATGGTAAAAGCGCCAATCAGCAAGCCCAGATAAAAGATAGAAGCCAGCCAGGGGGCCTGTGTTGAAGGTAAACCATTCGCTTTTAACGAAAGCGGGATCAGGCTCATTAAAAAACCGGAGGCCACCGCAAAGAAAGACAACCCTAAGACAGGCACAAGAGGGCTGCCGGATTTATTGCAAGGTGCAACATCGACCATCTTCGAATCCATAAGAAAACGCGCTACCTGAGAATAAGAATGAGGCGGCAGAAACTACAGGGGTGAAATTGCCGGCGAATTTATGCCTGTTTCTGCCGCAAGTAAAGTAAAATCATTATCTGGATACAATACAAAAACTAAACCAAAACCACAGCCAGCCAGCCAGCCAGCCAGCCAGCCAGAACATTATAGTAACCGGCTGACAGGTACCAGCGATGGAGGAAACGTGTTTCCCTTGCAGCTTGTTGAAAGTACCCTCATCATAGACGCTACCAAACAAAAATGCCGTACACCCCCTAAGTAACGGAAGATAAATGATAACCATCAAGGATATTGCCGAAGCGGCAAACGTTTCCCCTGCTACTGTTTCACGAGTGATTAATAATGGCCCGAAGGTTGGCCCGAAAACTCGCGAGCACGTTAAAGCGGTAATGGACAAAATGGGCTATCGGCCCAACATTAACGCACGGGCGCTGGTCACACAAAAAAGTACATCCCTAGGACTGGTGCTGGCAGAGCTAATGGACCCGTTTTTTGCTACCTATGCAGATGCCATCGAAAAAGTCGCACGTAAAGCCAACACCCAACTGTTGATGAGCTCTGGCTCCGTGCAGGCTGATACCGAATTGAAAGCTATCGAAACCCTGCTTAATCATCGGGTTAAAGCCATGGTGGTTCACGCCAAATTTCTTGATGACGACACCCTGATTCAGCTGGCCCGACAGGCCCCCGGCTTTGTGCTTATCAACCGCTATATTGACGCTATCAAACATCGTTGTGTATGGCTGGATAATGTTGCCGGCGGGCGGATGATGGCCGAACATGTGCTCAAACTCGGTCACCGCAAGATTGCGGTTATCAGCAGCGATTTCGCTATTGAAGACCGCCTCCAACGCGAACTGGGGATCAGGGAGTCCCTCGCTGAGTGGGGCATTGACTTATGCGACTCGCAGATAGTCCACGCAGCTCCCAACCAGGAAGGCGGTGAAATCGCCATGCGCCAATTGCTTGCGGCCGGCGCTAGCTTTACCGCGATTCTGGCCTACAACGACGCCATGGCAGCTGGCGCCATTAATACGTTATATGACCACAACCTCGAGGTGCCTAGGGACGTTTCCGTGATGGGCTTCGATGATGTCTTGCAGGCGCAGTTTTGTCGTCCTAAATTAACTACTATGAACTATCCTATTGAATGGATGGCTTCCCGGGCAGCCAGCCTGGCATTGGACTACGCTCAGGGTAAACAGCCTGATGCGGACGTTACCTATAAGTACCTGCCCACCATTGTACCCAGAAACTCCGTTGCCAGATGCATCGGATAGCGCCTGCTTTTTATTAGAGGCGAAAACTGCAAGTGCCGCCTCTAATCAATCTAATGGTCTTTCTTGTCAACCGTCTTTGTAGTGATAGCTGTAGCCATTCAGTGCCGGTGCACCGCCAAGGTGGGCGTAAAGCACTTTAGAGCCTTCCGGGAAGAAGCCTTTTTTCGTCAGGTCGATAAGGCCCTGCATAGACTTCCCTTCATACACAGGGTCGGTGATCATCGCTTCGGTCTTCGCTGCCAGTCGAATGGCTTCGTTGGTTTCCTCAGAGGGCACGCCGTAGGCCGGATAGGCATAATCCGGATTGATGACAATTTCATCTTCCCGTACCTCACGGCCTAAACCTACCAACTCTGCCGTGTTATTAACAATACTGGTGACCTGCTCACGGGTTTGTTCAACAGTACCCGACGCATCAATGCCAATCACGGTATCTGCACGGTCATGATTGGCAAAACCTACAATCATACCGCCCTGAGTGGAGCCGGTTACAACGCACACCACGATATAGTCAAACTTAAACCCCAGTTCTTTTTCCTGAGCGATTACTTCTTCGGCAAAACCAATGTAACCCAGCGCGCCGTATTTATGTACCGAAGCGCCTGCCGGGATTGCATAAGGCTTACCGCCAGCGTCTTCTACCGACTGAATGGCTTTCTGCCAGCTGTCTCGTATGCCAATATCAAAGCCGTCATCTACCATGCGGCTGTCGGCGCCCATTAAGCGGGTCAGCTGGATATTACCGACACGGTCGTAAACCGCGTCATAGTGTGGCACCCATTTTTCCTGTACCACCACACACTTCATGCCAATTTTCGCTGCCGTCGCGGCAACCATGCGGGTATGATTAGACTGTACTCCGCCAATTGAAACCAGTGTATCTGCGCCACTGGCCAGGGCATCCGGCACTATGTATTCGAGCTTTCTGAGTTTGTTACCGCCCAGTGCTAAACCGGAGTTACAATCCTCGCGCTTGGCATAGATATCAACCTTACCGCCAAGCGCATCACTCAGACGTGGCAAATACTCGATTGGTGTTACCCCAAAAGTAAGCGGGTAACGCTCAAAGTTACTGATCAATGACTTCATGAACCTGTTTCCCAAAAAAATGACTGATGCTCACTGTGCTGCCAGCGCCGGCATGTAAGGGCCTTCCTGCTTTTAGTAACATTTATCAGACCTGATGCCTGTTGTGCGTTATACTGCACACCGATAACTCACCATACCACTGTGCGCTATAGCGCACAAACAATTATTTCGTTATGGCAGAACAAGAATTCAAACAACATATCGCACAGCACCTAAAAGCATTACGTAAAGCCCAGGGCCTGAGTCTGGACTCGGTAGCCAGGTTAACCGGGGTTTCCAAGGCTATGCTGGGACAGATTGAACGGCAGGAGTCGAGTCCGACAATTTCGACCTTGTGGAAAATTGCCAGTGGTTTAAATGCTTCCTTCTCTGCCTTCTTTGCCACCAGCTCAGACGAACGAGCCAGTGACGAAAACTTTCCGGAAGATCCGAACATGAAGGTTAAAGCCATTTTTCCATATCGTGATGACACAAGAATGGAAGTGATGGAAGTCAGCCTGCTTAATTTTCATGAACAACAATCCGATCCTCACGCGACCGGTGTAATTGAACATGTGCATGTGTTAAATGGTGCGCTGTTGGTGTATTTTGATAATGCCTGGCATGAGCTTCAGGCCGGACAAAGCCTGCGATTCTTCGCTGACCAGCCGCATACCTACAAAGCCCGCTCTGAATACACCGTTTTTCACAATATTATTTGCTACTGACGGGAGTAGCCAGCCATGTCAACTGTTACTATCTTTGATAGAGGCAGCTTTTGTAGCTACTTTTTCCTGTTGCGGCGCGCCTTGCGTAACTGATACTGCAGTTGCAATTCGCCCATGACTTTTTGGTGTAACTCGTAATAGCTTTTTTCCAGGCCACCTATGCGGGTATTTAGCTCTGCCATATCGGTGTAATCGAGTTTGGTCATTACGTCCTGACACACGTTATTAATGATGCCTATCTGACGGGGTGAAAATGCAGCTTTCCACTTGGATAAGCTCGACTTTTCAATAGGTTTTTGGGTATTCATATTGGAACGGTTCTGACCAAACTCCAACGGCCTTTTATAATACTCAAGCATGTCGTGTTCGAAGTCTACGTCCAGGAATTCGCAGATTCTGGTTAATGCCTGTTGATTATTCTCTATCAGATTTTCATAGGTAAACCATATACAACGATGCTGATGCGTCCGGCAAAAATCCAGTTGCGTGGTAACCTCGTCATGCCAGCGTAAAGCGCCGGTGTAAGGCGTAGTACCCAACCCCCAGGCATTATCAATATAAGAGGCTACAACAGCTCGCGGATCTCGAATTATCACGATAAATTTGCTGCCCGGATAATGCTCGGCCAATTCATCCAGGTGGGGCGTTAACATAGGGTCTTTCCAGCCCCAGAGAATACCTTCCGACTCCAACGAATTAACATCAATAGAGTACCGATCCCGCAGCCGTCCGGTTATTCTGCCGTGCAAAACTTCAGTAGTGTAAGGTTTATCAAAAACACCGTAGGTACCCATTTCATTTTGAATAAATAAGCCTGGATGTGCCGACAACATTCTGGTTAAAAGCGTAGTACCGGAGCGCTGCGTTCCAATAATGAAAATGGGTTGCTGCATTGATAAAAAACTCAAATTAAGAAGTGGTTATATCTTGCTTTAAGATACAGGGGGCTGCAAGTAACATATATACTTTCATAGCAAACCTGTATAAATTTCAACCTTCCAGTAACGAAAAACTAATTACAGTACCATTAACACAGCGCTAATGATGATACCTGTAATGAGAAGCTGAACAAGACAAAACCCCATTATATCTCTAGCCTTTAAGCCAGCAATTGCCAGTACCGGAAGCGCCCAGAATGGCTGGATTAGGTTTGTCCACGCATCACCCCATGCCACCGCCACGGATACCTTACTAACATCTGCACCAAGTTCGAGTGCTGCGGGCAAAACAACGGGGGCTTGCACAGCCCATTGACCGCCACCAGATGGAATAAGCATATTTACGATACCTGCACTTAGAAAACTGTAAAGCGCCAGCGTATCAGCTGTGGCGGCACTAATTAGCCATTGAGATAGTTCCCTGGCAAGACCCGACTGAACCATTATCGCCATAATCCCTGCGTAGAAAGGAAACTGTAGCACAATCCCACTGGCTCCCTGAATCGCTTGCTGCATGCTATGCAATAAACGCTCAGGCGTACCATGTAAAATAATAGCAAGGAACAGAAATACAAAATTAATGATATTAAGGTTTAGCGTGCCACCTTTGCTGAAATGCAGACAAAGATAAGCAACCCCGGCCAGTCCCGCCAATAGGGCAAGAATGGTGTTACGTTCAAGTTTTTCTGCCGGGCTTATATACCCGGATGGAGTTGGTGGTTCAGGCTCTTTCAAATGCTTCGGGTTAACATAGACCCGTTCAGCTTCCGGCGGCATCATTGCCCTGTTTACGACTGGCATAATCACAAAAAGGATCGCCAGAAGTGTCATATTCAACGGCGAGAACAAGGTATCGCTGGTGTTGACAACACCAATCAAATCTTCCGCAAAATGACCAGGAGTAGCAATAGTCAGGGGAACAGACCCTGCCAGTCCACCATGCCACACAACAAAACCAGAGTAAGCACTGGCCACGAGTAAGCGATAGTCCACTTCAATTCGCCGGGCTATGGCTTTAGCAAATAATGCTCCTACAACCAATCCGAAGCCCCAATTAAGCCAGCTTGCTAACATAGATACCAGTGTAACAAGGACAAGAGCTTTACCGGGCGAAGCCGCTAAACGAGCAATAGTATTCAATGCGTTCTTCATGATTACAGTGCTGGCCAACATATGACCTGACACCAGAACCAATAACATTTGCATAGAGAATGTGAGCAGACTCCAAAAGCCTCCCCCCCAATACTCCAATACCTGGGTCACTGGTTGTTGTTGCATAATCACAGCAGCGCCCATAACCACAAGGGTTAACGCTAAAACAAAAACAAAGGGATCAGGAAGGTATTTTTCAACCAAATTGACAAAAGGTTTCGCGGCAGCGGCAAGCATTGTTAATTTCCTTATAGCCCTGTTTCTATGTTTTCACTTGTCTATTACTGTAGCGTCAGATTAAGCAACGGACCACTGCTGTTTGCCTTTCAGGCATCTAGCACCAATAATCACTGGCTTCCAGCCCGTTCACGTGACAAATTCCAACTAGTCGTTTTCGGCCTGCCAGGCCAGAATAGCTTCTTCTGCGGCGCGAAAGGCCTCAATCCCGGCTGGCATACCGCAATACACGGCAGAATGCAGCAGGACTTCCTGAATTTCCGCCACGCTACAACCGTTGCGCAAAGCGCCTCTTACGTGGCCTTTAAGCTCGGTAGAGGCTTTCAGCGCAGCCAGGGTGGCAATAGTCACCAGACTGCGGGTTTGCTTGCTAATACCGTCGCGAACCCAGGTTTCGCCCCAGGCGTTACGGATCACCATATCCTGCAGCGGCTGGCTGAATTCGGAGGCGTTATTCATGGCCCGGTTAACATGGGCATCGCCCATTACCTCACGGCGTATTTTCAGCCCCTGCTGATAGGTTTCATTGTCTTTGCTCATATTGCCTCCTGCTTGATGGGTTGTGGCTCAGGTTGATTCACAGCATACAATAAACCAAAGCGATGGTTGCCCTGTATAGCACGTTGGTACAATATGCCTCCGGTTAGCAATAGGGCAAGAAACTCAGCCGCTGGCGCGGCATACCAGATCCCCCATTCTCCCCACATTAACGGCAATACAAAAATTAAAGGCAGGGCAAACAGATAGGTTTTGGCAATACTTAATATGCCCGCCCGTCTGGCGTCACCGATACTCTGAAAATAAAAGCTGATCAGCATTACCGGGCCCAGTAGGAATAGCGCTAGGCTTACCACCGGTAGCAATCTGGCAATTTCACTGGTTACCGCCGGGTCGTCAACAAATAGCAGACCAATATCGGCGCGCAGCCACCATAACAACGCTTCGGTTACCACACCGTAAAGCAGGGCAACGCCCACGGCAATACACAAGCTGCGATTAGACCGCTGATACTGTTCTGCACCAACGTTGTTGCCCACAATACTTTGCATGGCCAGGCCCAGCCCCAGTAATGGCAAATAAATAAAGGTCATTACCCGGGTGATCACTCCGTAGGCGCTAACTGTGACTTCGTAGCTGCCGGGCTGCCATTGCTGCAAACTAAACAGAATCGCCCCCGACGTAAATGCCACCCCCACATAGGTCAGGCTCGATGGTGCGCCCAGTGACAAAAACTCGCGCCATCGGCTACGTACCATTGTTAAAGCAAAAAGAGGTAGCCCGAGACGATTTTTGTGGCTGCGACGAAAACCCCACACCGCACACAGAGCTATGATTTGGGCGGCAATGGTGCCATAGGAGGAACCCGCCACGCCCAGTTCCAGCAGCACGATAAAGACGTAATTCATAACGCCGTTACCTACGGTGGTTAACAACGAAACCAGCGCAATAAAACCAATATGTCCCTCACTACGCAGACTGTCTGAGGCGACTCCCAGCCAGAATATCAGCGGTGCTCCGAACATGATGATACTCATGTAGGTAAAACTCATTGCTGCCTGCGCCTGATTACCATTGTTACTGGCGAGCGCCAGTGCCTGACCGCTCAGACTGAATACCGTCAGCAGGATAACGCTGATAACCAACGTCAGGGTAAGTGCCTGAGCATAAGCGTTGCGCGCTTCATCATGTTTGCCTGCACCGCTAAGACGCGCCATTACACTGGCAAAACCGCTGGCAATCCAGGTCGACAATGCAATCAGCACCATAAACACTGGAAACATTGCGGTCACCGCTGCCAACGCATCAGCTCCCACAAAGACACCGATAAAATAGGCATCCACTAGATTCAGCGAACCACTCACTACCATCATCAGAATAATCGGCAGCGCGGTTTTCAAAAACACCCGCGTTAACGGCGGGCTAACGTAGGGGTTGTGGCTAGCTTGTTCCGTCATGGGAGTCATTTCCTATGCTAAGCAAGCGGTTAAATTTGTCCTGATATATTGCCTGCAGTGCCCCGGACCAATTACCTATCGCCTGCGAAAAAGCCGCTTCGTCGAGGCGATATAGTGCCCGGGAGGCCGCTTCAAAGCCGGCTTCATCCTCAAATACACGCATCATGCTGTACAGCTGATCCTGCTTAATGCGTCGTTCCTGCGCCGGTGTCATGCTACTCATGGCCGAATCAATCAGGCGGCGCAACGTCGTAGAGGCGCCCCCTCGTTGTACCGACAACCACTCCCAGTGCTCAGGGAGTAAGGTGATTTCTTTTGAGATCACGCCAAGCTTAGGACGGCCGCGTTTTTTTGCAGGCGGCACCAGTGCAGCAGGCAGGCGCTTAATTACCTCTTCGGCATCGCCGCGCCAGTCGATGTCCACACGCTTACCATTGTCTAGTTTGTATAAATAAGATTCGGCTTCGGGGAACTGCCTTAGTGCTTCGCGAATAACCGTTTGCAACTCACCCTGAGCGATCAGCGATTTATTGTGTATCGCGATATAGGTGCTACTCATGATTTTTATTTCCTGATTAATTTTACCGGGGTAAAAATAGCAAACGCACAAATTAAAATCAATATTACCAGGGTAAAATTAGGGTGAAATCTGGCTAAAAAATATATGAGGCGCAAAAATAAAGGGGTCAGAGTCTGAGGTATCCCCACGAATAATATAGCAATATCAGTGAGATAAAATAGAAGTAAACATTCATGATGTTTGGTGATCAGATCAATCGCCAAACATCACTGAGACCAAACCACCATGAATGCCCTATCTATTGTGAACAATAGTCGTATCGCTTGTCAGCTATAAAGTACACAAAGCGCGACTGAACGCGGTAACGGCGTGCGT
>NZ_BAAJLP010000043.1:0-33786 GCF_057547795.1 Alteromonas sp. 4NH20-0104
ATCATATTCTACGTGTGAAGTAGAGATGGTGATACCACGTGCTTTTTCTTCTGGAGCGTTATCGATTTGATCAAACGCCTGAGCCGAACCACCGTAAGTCTTTGCAAGAACAGTAGTGATTGCTGCAGTCAGAGTGGTTTTACCGTGGTCAACGTGGCCGATAGTACCCACGTTTACGTGGGGTTTCGACCGTTCAAACTTTTCTTTTGCCATTTTTCTCGTTTCCTAAGTTAAAAGTCCGCTCCAATAGCAGACCGGACCGAACCTTCAAATTTATTAGCTTCGTGCCTCAATGATTGCTTTCGCCACGTTATTAGGCGCTTCTGCATAGTTGAAGAACTCCATTGAATAGGAGGCGCGCCCCTGCGTAGCAGAACGCAGGTCAGTAGCATAACCGAACATTTCTGAAAGTGGCACCTTTGCCCGTACAATTTTTATACCGGCCACACCGTCTTCCATACCTTCAATCATACCACGGCGACGATTCAGGTCGCCAACAACGTCACCCATCCAGTCTTCCGGAGTGGTTACTTCAACGTTCATCGTGGGCTCCAGCAAAACAGGATTCGCCTCAGCGGCCCCTTTCTTAAAGCCCATTGAACCGGCGATCTTAAACGCCATTTCAGAAGAGTCAACATCATGGTAAGAACCGTCGAACAAAGTTACCTTTACATCGAGAACCGGGTAACCTGCCAGCACACCATTTTGCGTTTGCTCCTGAATACCTTTGTCCACCGAAGGAATAAACTCCTTTGGAATGACGCCGCCAACGATTTCGTTAACGAACTCATATCCAGCGCCTTCTTCGTTCGGCTCTATGCGCAGCCAGACGTGACCAAACTGGCCTCTACCACCTGACTGACGGACAAACTTGCCTTCGACTTCCACTTTTTTGCGGATAGTCTCGCGGTAAGCCACTTGTGGATTACCGACATTACATTCAACTTTAAATTCCCGCTTCATGCGGTCAACGATGATATCTAAGTGTAGCTCACCCATACCGGAAATGATGGTCTGCCCGGTTTCATCGTCAGTTTTCACGCGGAACGATGGATCTTCAGCTGCAAGCTTACTCAGAGCAATGCCCATTTTCTCCTGATCGGCCGTTGATTTCGGTTCTACGGCAATCGAGATTACCGGATCGGGGAATTCCATACGTTCAAGCGTAATCACATTGTTAGGATCGCACAGCGTGTCACCGGTAGTCACATCTTTCATACCGATGGCGGCAGCGATATCGCCTGCACGAACCTCTTTTAATTCCTCACGGTCTTTCGAGTGCATTTGCACAATTCGACCAAATCTTTCGCGCTTGCCTTTCACCGGATTGAACACCGTATCACCGGTATTCACTACGCCTGAGTAACAGCGGAAAAAGGTTAACGTACCCACGAATGGGTCAGTGGCGATCTTAAAGGCCAGTGCTGAGAATGGTTCGTCATCATCGGCGTGACGCTCACCTTCGCTATCATCCGGCAAAATACCCTTGATTGCAGGTACATCCATGGGTGCAGGCAAATAACGAACCACAGCATCGAGTACTGCCTGGACGCCTTTGTTCTTAAATGCACTACCACAGGTCGCTAACACAATCTCATTGTTTAGCGTACGAATGCGCAGACCTTCATGAATTTCGTCTTCAGTCAGTTCTGTGCCTTCTAAATACTTGTCCATTAACTCGTCGTTGGCTTCAGCCGCCGCTTCAATCATTTCAGAGCGGTATTGTTCGGCCTTGTCCATCAGATCCGCAGGGATCTCTTCGTAAGTAAAGGTCATGCCTTTATCTTCGGCGTTCCAGTTAATGGATTTCATCTTAATCAGGTCAATGACGCCGCTGAACTCTTCTTCAGCACCAATGTTAAGCTGAATCGGTACGCAGTTTGCGCCCAACCGCTTACGGATCTGACCAATGACCCGTTCGAAATCCGCTCCGGCACGGTCCATCTTATTGACGAAGACCATGCGCGGAACGTGATATTTATCCGCTTGTCGCCAAACGGTTTCTGATTGAGGCTCTACGCCTGAAGACCCACAAAATACTACTACCGCTCCATCCAGAACACGTAAAGAACGCTCTACCTCAATGGTAAAGTCAACGTGTCCGGGGGTGTCGATAATGTTGATGCGATGCTGATCAAACTGTTGCTGCATCCCGGCCCAGAAACAGGTAGTAGCGGCGGAAGTAATGGTAATTCCACGCTCTTGTTCCTGTTCCATCCAGTCCATGGTTGCTGCACCATCATGCACTTCACCAATTTTATGCGATAACCCGGTATAAAATAGCACGCGCTCGGTTGTTGTGGTTTTACCCGCATCAACGTGTGCAACAATGCCTATATTCCGATAGCGATCAATTGGGGTCTTACGCGACATACATCTCTCTCAGTTAAACGTTGATTACCAACGATAGTGTGCGAACGCTTTGTTCGCTTCGGCCATACGGTGAACGTCTTCACGTTTCTTAACCGCTGAACCTTTGTTGTCAGCTGCATCTAACATTTCGGCTGCAAGGCGTTGAGCCATTGACTTCTCGCCACGTTTACGTGCCGCTTCTACCATCCAACGCATACCTAATGCATTACGACGAACTGGACGTACTTCTACTGGAACCTGGTAAGTTGAACCACCAACGCGGCGAGACTTAACCTCTACAGTAGGACGAATGTTGTCCAGAGCTTCTTCGAATACATCTAAGTGTGCCTTGCCGGTTTTTTCAGCAACAATATCAAGCGCACCGTAAACGATTTTTTCTGCAATCGATTTCTTGCCGTCGAGCATTACGACATTCATGAATTTAGCAAGCAGCTGTGAACCAAATTTTGGTTCTGGTAGGATTTTACGTTGACCTACGACTCTTCTTCTTGGCATCTTCTATTCTCCGTGGAATTCAGGGATAACCCAAAACTCAATTAATTCAGTTTGGCCTTACTAACGGAGAACCGTTAAGACTTAGGCCGCTTGGCGCCGTACTTAGAACGGGCCTGTCTACGATCGTTTACGCCAGCGCAGTCAAGAGTACCGCGAACTGTGTGATAACGAACACCTGGCAAGTCTTTTACACGACCGCCACGGATAAGCACAACACTGTGCTCTTGCAGGTTGTGGCCTTCACCACCGATGTATGAAGAAACTTCAAAACCGTTGGTTAAACGCACACGACATACTTTACGAAGTGCTGAGTTTGGTTTCTTAGGCGTAGTGGTATATACACGAGTACATACACCACGTCTTTGCGGACAAGCTTGCAGGGCAGCAACGTTGCTTTTCTCAACGGGCTTTCTGCGTGGCTTGCGCACTAACTGGTTAACTGTTGCCATTAACTAGCTCCTGATTAAAAACTACAAAAACCCGGGCCTTTGTCCGGGTCGATTATTTACGACTTTTATCTCGTCGTCAGACCGTATGCTCGTTACGATCCCTGTGACATTGAATCTAAAAACCGTGCCCTGTGTAGATGGCTGATAAGCCTGCTACCATTTTTGGGTCGCGGAATATTAAAGATCAATGCCGGTGCTGTCAAGATGTACAAAGGTTAACCACAGAATAAACCGGTATTTAGCCTGTACAGATGACAAAATGGGGCACTACCTTGCGGTAGTGCCCCAATCTCTTTCTTAAGCGTTTATTCGTCTGACGATGAACTGTCAGAAGAAACTTCAGCGTTTAACGCTTCGGTCAGTGCCTGTTCAGCTTCCGCTGCAGACACAGACAACTCTGCGATTTCTTCGTGGCGACGCTGTGCACGTTTTTCGTGATAAGCGAAACCGGTACCGGCTGGGATCAGACGACCAACGATAACGTTTTCTTTCAGACCACGTAAATCGTCTTCTTTGCCCTGAACCGCAGCTTCGGTCAGTACGCGGGTAGTTTCCTGGAACGATGCTGCAGAGATGAAAGACTCTGTAGACAACGACGCTTTAGTGATACCCAGTAACTGGATTTCATACAGCGCAGGCAATTTGCCTTGTTTTTCCATTTCACGGTTCGCGATCTTAACCGCAGCCACTTCAACCTGCTCGCCTTCCAGGAATTGCGTATCGCCCGGAGCGGTAATCAAACACTTACGCAGCATCTGGCGAATAACTACCTCGATGTGCTTATCGTTAATTTTTACACCCTGCAGACGGTAAACTTCCTGAACTTCGTTCACGATGTAGTTAGATACCGCACTCACGCCACGCAGACGTAAGATGTCGTGTGGTGACTCAGGACCGTCAGCGATAACTTCGCCGCGTTCTACGTTCTCACCTTCGAACACGTTAAGCTGACGCCACTTTGGAATCATCTCTTCGTATGGGTCGCCATCTTTCGGCGTGATAACCAGACGTTTCTTACCTTTGGTTTCTTTACCAAAACCAATGGTACCTGAGACTTCAGCCAGGATTGCAGGCTCTTTAGGCTTACGCGCTTCAAACAGGTCAGCAACCCGTGGCAGACCACCGGTGATGTCACGTGTTTTCGAGCTTTCCTGAGGAATACGTGCCAGCACGTCACCTTCGTTAGCTACCTTGCCATCGGCTGCTTCAATGGTAGTAAAGCTTGGCAGACGGATTTCCTGAAGACCGAACTCATCGCTCTCAAGGATTAGCTTAGGCTCTTTAGAGTTAACCTTGGACAGGTCTTTAACCACAACACGGGTCAGACCGGTCAGCTCATCCTGCTGCATCTCAGTGTTTGAATCGTCGATATCAGCAAATGAGATCTTCGATGCACGCTCTACGATAATAGGGTGACTATGCGGATCCCAGTTAGCGACCACGTCGCCAGCCTGAACAGCAGCACCGTCATCAACGGTCAGCGTTGCACCGTAAGGTACTTTATAACGTTCTTTCTCACGTCCCTGCTCATCGGTCATGGTCAGTTCGGTTGAACGAGAAACAATAACCAGTTTACCGTCAGTGTTACGTACAAATTTAGCATTATGCAGTTTCAGGTTACCGGCTGTTTTAACCTGTACGCTGTTCTCTGCAGACGCTCTTGATGCCGCACCACCGATGTGGAACGTACGCATGGTAAGCTGGGTTCCCGGCTCACCGATTGACTGGGCAGCGATAACACCAACAGATTCACCTTTACCGACCATATGACCGCGAGCCAGGTCACGACCATAACAGTTGGCACAAACACCAAAGTCGTTTTCACAGGTGATAACTGAGCGAACCATGATTTGATCAACTGAATTAGCTTCAAGTAAATCTACCAGGGCTTCGTCAAGTAGCGTATTACGCTCAAGCAACACTTCATCAGTACCCGGGATGTAAACATCTTCGGCTACAACACGACCAAGCACTCGCTCACGCAGTGGTTCTACAACGTCACCACCTTCAATCAGCGGCGTCATCAGAACGCCGTCGAAAGTACCACAGTCTGAGTTAGTGATTACCAAATCCTGTGCTACATCAACCAGACGACGAGTCAGATAACCTGAGTTCGCAGTCTTAAGTGCTGTATCGGCAAGACCTTTACGCGCACCGTGAGTTGAGATGAAGTACTGTAGTACGTTCAGACCTTCGCGGAAGTTAGCCGTGATAGGTGTTTCGATGATTGAACCATCCGGTTTAGCCATCAGACCACGCATACCAGCAAGCTGACGAATCTGTGCGGCACTACCACGAGCACCGGAGTCGGCCATCATATAAACAGAGTTAAATGAGGCTTGCTCTTCTTCTTCGCCTTTAGCGTTGATAACCACGTCAGTTTTCAGGTTATCCATCATGGCTTTTGCTACTTTTTCGTTAGCATTTGACCAGATATCGATAACTTTGTTGTAACGTTCACCTGCTGTTACGAGACCGCTCTGGAACTGTTCCTGAATCTCAATAACTTCGGCTTCGGCCGCGTCGATAATTTCTTTCTTGGCATCCGGGATAACCATATCGTCGATACCAACAGACGCACCCGCGATCATCGCGTAATGGAAACCGGTATACATAATTTGGTCAGCCGCAATAACGGTATCTTTCAGACCAAGACGACGGTAACAGGCGTTAAGCAGACCAGAGATTTGCTTTTTACCCATTGCCTGGTTAATGATTTCAAAAGGCAGACCTTTTGGCAGAATCAGCGAGAAAATCGCACGACCAACAGTAGTGTCGGTCAGCGTCACTTTCTCGGTTTTAGAGCCGTCTTCTGCTACGTCGTATTCAGTAATACGCACTTTAACCCGTGAATGCAGTTCAGCGTTACCGGTACGGTAAGCCTTTTCAGCTTCGTGCGGGCTGGTAAAGACCATGCCTTCGCCCTGGCCGTTTACTTTATCACGAGTCAGGTAATACAGACCCAATACAACGTCCTGTGAAGGTACGATGATTGGCTCACCGTTCGCTGGCGACAGAATGTTATTCGTCGACATCATCAGCGCACGGGCTTCTAATTGTGCCTCAATGGTCAGTGGTACGTGTACCGCCATTTGGTCACCATCGAAGTCAGCGTTATAGGCCGCACACACCAGTGGGTGTAATTGGATCGCTTTACCTTCGATAAGGGTCGGTTCAAACGCCTGGATACCCAAACGGTGAAGGGTTGGTGCACGGTTTAACAGTACCGGGTGTTCACGGATAACTTCGTCCAGAACGTCCCATACTTCCGGCGCTTCGCGCTCTACCAGCTTCTTAGCCGCTTTAATAGTAGTGGCTAAACCACGGCCTTCTAATTTGCCATAGATAAACGGCTTGAACAGTTCAAGGGCCATTTTCTTAGGCAGACCACACTGGTGTAAACGCAGTGTAGGACCAACGGTAATTACAGAACGGCCTGAGTAGTCAACACGCTTACCCAGCAGGTTCTGACGGAAACGACCTTGCTTACCTTTAATCATGTCAGCAAGCGATTTCAGAGGACGTTTATTAGAACCGGTGATAGCGCGGCCACGACGACCGTTATCCAGTAGCGCATCGACCGCTTCCTGCAACATACGTTTTTCGTTACGCACGATGATGTCAGGTGCCGCCAGGTCTAACAGACGCTTCAGACGGTTGTTACGGTTGATAACACGACGGTATAAATCGTTCAGGTCAGAGGTTGCAAAACGGCCACCGTCCAGAGGAACCAGAGGACGTAAATCCGGTGGTAATACTGGCAATACGGTCATGATCATCCACTCTGGCTTGTTGCCAGACTGTTGGAATGATTCAAGCAGTTTCAAACGCTTGGTGATCTTCTTACGCTTGGTTTCAGAGTTGATCGATGGCAACTCTTCACGCATAGACGCAACATCAGCATCCACGTCAAGGTGCTTAAGCAGATCAAATACTGCTTCGGCGCCCATCTTCGCTTCAAATTCGTCACCGTGCTCTTCTAATGAATCAAGGTATTCTTCTTCACTCAGCAGTTGACTACGCTCAAGGGTAGTCATACCAGGCTCAGTAACAACGAATGATTCGAAGTACAGTACGCGCTCGATATCACGCAAAGTCATATCCAGCATCAGACCGATACGAGACGGCAGAGATTTCAGGAACCAAATGTGTGCAACCGGGCTGGCCAGTTCAATGTGACCCATACGCTCTCGACGTACTTTAGTCAGGGTAACTTCAACACCACATTTTTCACAGATAACACCACGGTGCTTCAGGCGCTTATACTTACCGCACAGACACTCGTAGTCTTTAACCGGACCAAAGATTCGCGCACAAAAAAGACCGTCACGCTCAGGCTTGAACGTACGGTAGTTAATGGTTTCAGGTTTCTTAACTTCACCAAAAGACCATGAACGAATCATGTCTGGTGAGGCAAGACCAATGCGAATATTATCGAATTCTTCAGTCTTGTTTTGTTGTTTTAGAAACTTTAATAAGTCTTTCACAATACTCTCCCGGCGGAGTCAGTCTCTATGGCCCGGTTACCCGGGCCAACTCAATCAATTATGGCAACAAACGGCCTGCTTAGTTTTCTTCCAGCTCGATATTGATACCGAGTGAGCGGATTTCTTTAAGCAGTACGTTGAAGGACTCAGGCATGCCTGGTTCCATTCTGTGATCGCCATCAACGATGTTCTTGTACATTTTGGTACGACCGTTAACGTCATCAGACTTAACAGTAAGCATTTCCTGCAGGGTGTACGCAGCACCGTATGCTTCCAGTGCCCACACTTCCATCTCTCCGAAGCGCTGACCACCGAACTGTGCTTTACCACCCAGCGGCTGCTGAGTCACCAGGCTGTAAGAACCGGTTGAACGCGCGTGCATCTTGTCGTCAACCAAGTGGTTCAGTTTCAGCATGTACATATAACCAACGGTAACCGGACGTTCGAATTCACGACCCGTACGACCATCAAACAGGGTAATTTGCCCGCTCTCTGGAATATCCGCCAGTTTCAACATCGCTTTGATTTCAGCTTCACGTGCGCCGTCGAATACCGGCGTAGCAATCGGAACACCCTTACGCAGGTTGTCGGCTAAACGCAGTACTTCATGGTCAGTAAATGTGCCGATATCGACTTGTTTCGGGTTATCACCCAAATCGTACACTTCTTGCAGGAAGCCACGCAGTTTCTGCAGTTCTTCTTGCTCTTTCAGCATACGGTCGATCTTAACGCCCAGACCATGCGCAGCCATACCTAAGTGCGTTTCAAGGATCTGACCGATGTTCATCCGCGACGGTACACCCAGTGGGTTCAGTACGATGTCTACCGGCGTACCGTTTTCATCGTATGGCATATCTTCAACCGGAATTACGGTAGAGATAACACCTTTGTTACCGTGACGACCTGCCATCTTGTCACCAGGCTGGATATGACGCTTAACAGCCAGGTAAACCTTAACGATCTTCAGTACACCTGGAGCCAGGTCATCGCCTTGAGTGATCTTGCGACGCTTAACTTCAAATTTCTTATCGAAATCAGCTTTGATTTCGTCGTGCTGGGCACCGATTTGATCTAAATCGCTCTGCAGATCAACATCTGACAGTGGGATATCAAACCATTTTTCACGCGGCATGCTGTCAAGCTTAGCTTGCTCAACGCCTGCTTTAAGCAGCAGGTTAGCAGCACGTGCGAAGATGCCGTCGGCCAGGATATTGAATTCGTCAGACAGGTCTTTCTTAACCTGACGTAACTGCATGTCTTCAATTTCTAGGGCACGCTTGTCTTTTTCTACGCCATCACGGGTGAACACCTGAACGTCGATAACCGTGCCGTGTACAGAGTTTGGTACACGTAATGAGGTATCTTTAACGTCAGAGGCTTTTTCACCAAAGATAGCACGTAACAGTTTTTCTTCCGGCGTCAGCTGGGTTTCGCCTTTAGGCGTTACCTTACCTACCAGAATGTCACCACCCTTCACTTCTGCACCGATGTATACAACGCCGGATTCATCCAACTTGCTCAGCGCAGACTCACCTACGTTTGGAATATCAGAAGAAATTTCTTCTGGCCCTAACTTGGTGTCACGAGCGATACAGCTCAGTTCCTGAATGTGGATCGTTGTAAAACGGTCTTCCTGAGCAACACGCTCAGAGATCAGGATCGAGTCTTCGAAGTTGTAACCGTTCCAAGGCATGAAAGCGATGCGCATGTTCTGACCAAGGGCCAGGTCACCTAAATCCGTAGACGGACCATCAGCCAGTACATCGCCTGCTACAATCGGGTCACCGACGCTACAGGTAGGACGCTGGTTAATACAGGTGTTCTGGTTAGAACGGGTATATTTGTTCAGGTTGTAAATGTCGATACCTGCTTCACCAGCAAACATCTCATCTTCGTCAACCTTTACCACGATACGGCTGGCGTCAACGTAATCGATAACACCACCACGCTTGGCAACAACAGTAACACCTGAGTCGACAGCGATGGTTCTTTCCATACCGGTACCAACCAGTGGCTTATCAGCACGCAGAGTAGGTACTGCCTGACGTTGCATGTTAGCACCCATCAAGGCACGGTTAGCATCATCGTGTTCCAGGAACGGGATAATGCTGGCAGCAATCGAAACGATTTGCTGTGGTGAAACGTCCATGTATTTGATGTCTTCTTTAGGCATCAAAGTGGTTTCACCACGGTGACGACATGGGATCAGGTCATCAACCAGTTCCATACCTTCAGTCAATGCGACGTTTGCCTGCGCAATCGCGAACTGACCTTCTTCAATCGCCGATAAATAATCAATTTCATCAGATACCACGCCATCGACAATGCGACGGAATGGGGTTTCAAGGAAACCAAAGTCATTGGTACGGGCAAAGCTCGCCAATGAGTTAATCAAACCGATGTTTGGACCTTCAGGGGTTTCGATTGGACACAGACGACCGTAGTGCGTCGGGTGTACGTCTCGAACCTCAAAGCCTGCACGTTCACGAGTTAGACCACCCGGGCCTAAGGCAGAAATCCGACGCTTATGCGTTACTTCTGACAGCGGGTTGTTCTGATCCATAAACTGAGACAGCTGTGAAGAACCAAAGAATTCTTTAACCGCAGCAGAAATCGGCTTAGCGTTGATCAGGTCCTGTGGCATTACGCTGTCAAGGTCACCCAGAGACAGACGTTCTTTCACTGCACGCTCAACACGAACCAAACCTACACGGAATTGATTCTCAGCCATTTCGCCTACTGAACGAATACGACGGTTACCTAAGTGGTCGATATCGTCCACTTCATCTTTACCGTCACGGATCAGGATCAGCTGCTTCATAACATCAACGATGTCTTGCTTATCCAGCGTACCAGAACCTACCAGTTCTTCACGGCCTAAACGGCGGTTGAACTTCATGCGGCCTACTGAAGACAGATCGTAACGTTCATCAGAGAAGAACAGGTTGTCGAACAGCGTTTCTGCAGCATCTTTTGTAGGTGGTTCACCAGGACGCATCATACGGTAGATTTCTACCAGTGCTTCCAGGCGATTCGTCGAGCTGTCGATACGCAGGGTATCCGAAATATATGAACCGTGATCCAGTTCGTTAATGTACAGAGTGGTAAACTCTTTGATACCTGCCTGGCTTAATGCAGCCAGTGTCTCAAGCGTCACTTCGTCGTTAGCACTTACCAGTACTTCGCCGGTCTCTTCGTTAATATAGCTTTCGCCATAAACACGACCTGCCAGATATTCAACCGGTACTTCAAGCTCGGTAACACCGGCCTTTTCTAAAGCACGGGTATGACGGGCAGAAATTCGACGACCGGATTCAACCAGTACGTTACCTTCACCATCAAGAATATCAAACTGAGCAGTTTCACCACGCAGACGATCAGGAACCACTTCCATCATCATCTTGTTATCGGCGATGCGTACCTGAACTTTTTCGAAGAAAGTATCCAGAATCTCTTCGGTGGTCATTTCCAACGCACGTAAGATAATGGTTGCAGGCAACTTACGGCGACGGTCGATACGGACAAACAGGTTATCTTTCGGGTCAAACTCGAAGTCTAACCACGACCCACGGTAAGGGATTACACGTGCGTTATAAAGTACTTTACCTGAAGAGTGCGTTTTACCTTTGTCGTGATCGTAGAACACGCCAGGAGAACGGTGCAGCTGAGAAACGATAACACGCTCGGTTCCATTAATGACGAACGTACCGTTCTCTGTCATTAACGGGATCTCACCCATGTACACTTCTTGTTCTTTAATGTCTTTTACAGTACCAGGTGCTGCTTCTTTATCGAATAATACCAGGCGCAGTTTCACTCTTAACGGCGCGGAGAAGGTTACGCCTCGGATTTGACATTCTTTAACGTCAAATACCGGTTCGCCAAGGCGATAACTAACATATTGTAATTCTGAATTGCCAGAGTAACTTTTTATTGGAAAAACAGAGCGGAATGCTGCTTCCAAACCATATTGACCATCCGGATCGATATCAATAAATTTCTTGAAAGAATCTAGCTGGATTGAAAGAAGGTATGGAATTTCCAATACCTGTGGGCGTTTGCCAAAATCCTTACGGATACGTTTCTTTTCGCTATAAGAGTAAACCATGGGTTCCTCAGCCTGCTGATTTTTGACCCAACCTGTTGTCATAACACTTTTCGACAACAAACTTCCAGTACCCTTTCACAGGGAACAATCAGATAGCATACACCAAAAATTAGCCAATTTTTAGTTAACTTGTTGGTTTATTGCTAAATAAATTATTCACAGTGGTGGCGCATGGTGTGTACAGACAAGGGTAATAAACCGTACACCCTACAGCGCAAAAAGGCTGGTGGTTAAAAAAACCACCAGCCTATGCCATTTCTGGCAAGCAATCTGCTAGTGCAGATTACTTAATTTCAACTTCTGCACCAGCTTCTTCAAGCTCTTTTTTCAGTGCTTCAGCTTCTTCTTTGCTTACGCCTTCTTTGATAGCTTTAGGAGCAGATTCAACTACTTCTTTCGCTTCTTTCAGACCTAAGCCAGTCGCGCCGCGAACTGCTTTGATTACTGCAACTTTGTTGCCACCGAATGAAGTCATAACAACGTCAAATTCAGTTTGCTCTTCTGCAGCAGCTGCTTCACCAGCTACAGCAGGACCAGCAACTGCAACAGCAGCAGCAGATACGTTGAATTTTTCTTCAGCTGCTTCGATCAGTTCAACCAGTTCCATTACTGGCATTTCAGCGATCGCGTTTAAGATATCTTCTTTAGTTAGAGCCATTTTCTCTAAACTCCTGGGATTAAAATGTTAAAAAAATCAATATGCCAAAAACGCCAATTACTTGGTGTCTTTGACCGCCGCCAATACGCGCACAAACTTGCCTGGAACTTCGTTGATAGTACGAACGAATTTCTCGGCAGGTGCTTTGAAGGTTGCAAGTAATTTCGCAAGCGCTTCGTCGCGGGTAGGCAGAGACGCTACTGCATCCAGTTTTTCTGGACCAAGCAGACCACTACCAATTGAAAGTGCAGTAACTTTCAGCTTGTCATTGGTTTTACCGAAGTCTTTAAAAAGACGCGCTGCACCGCCAGGTGCATCGATAGAGAAACCATAGATAAGCGGGCCAGTTAAGGCGCTTTCTAAATCTGAAAATTTGCTTTCTGATAACGCACGTCTTGCCAGAGTATTACGTACAACCTTCAGGTATACGCCTTGCTCACGGGCTTTAACGCGCAGGTCAGTCAGATCTGCAACTTCCATCCCACGGTATTCAGCAACGGCTACGGATAGAGCGCGAGATGCAACTTCGGAAACCTCTGCTACGATCTCTTTTTTTGCTGCTAAACCTAGTGCCACTGAGTTCACCTCTTAAAATCTGATTAAGCAAAAAGAATTACCTAATCAGGGTTCACAGATTGATGACTTCACCAATTGAAGCCACCGCTCTACGGTGTTTGTTATCCCAGAGAGTCTGAGTTCAAACCACCGTCTGCGCAGGCTGGTCGATTAAGTAACGCATTGAATGTAAAAGTTCTCTTACCTCTTTTACTGCGTTACACCTGCGGTCTAGGACGGGAGCCAAAATTCGCTTTGCGAGATAATGGCTCCAACCCAAAACCGAAGAGAATGCCGGTTAAATTAACCAGCAAGGGGCATTACTGACCTACGGTCGCCTTATCAACAGAAACGCCGGCGCCCATAGTGGTGCTCAGACTAACTTTCTTGATGTAAGTACCTTTAGCAGAAGAAGGCTTAGCTTTCTTCAGTGCTTCCAGTAATGCTTCTAAGTTTTCCTGGATTTGATTGGCTTCAAAAGCAATCTTACCAATGCTGGCGTGGATGATACCGTTCTTATCATTACGGTAGCGAACCTGACCAGCTTTTGCGTTTTTAACCGCAGTAGCTACGTCTGGTGTTACAGTACCAGTCTTAGGGTTAGGCATCAGACCACGTGGACCTAAGATTTGGCCTAACTGACCAACAACGCGCATTGCGTCAGGGCTGGCTACTACTACGTCAAAGTTCATTTCGCCTTTCTTAACCTGTTCTGCCAGGTCATCCATACCAACGATGTCGGCACCGGCTTCTTTAGCCGCTTCAGCGTTTGCACCCTGAGTGAATACTGCAACGCGAACTTCTTTACCAGTACCGTTAGGCAGTACAGTTGCACCACGGACGTTTTGGTCAGATTTCTTTGCGTCGATACCCAGATTGATAGCAACGTCTACGCTTTCTGCAAAGTTAGCAGTCGCCAGTTCTTTCAGTAGTGCTAACGCTTCAGAGATATCATACTCTTTGGTCGCATCAACTTTTTCACGAATTAAACGTGCGCGTTTAGTTAATTTAGCCATTCGATTAACCCTCTACCTTCAAGCCCATTGAGCGAGCAGAACCCGCAATTGTACGTACTGCAGCGTCCAGGTCAGCAGCTGTCAGATCCGGCTCTTTAGTCTTGGCAATTTCTTCCAATTGAGCACGGGTAACAGTACCCACTTTCTCAGTGTTAGGACGGCCAGAACCGCTCTTGATACCAGCCGCTTTTTTCAGCAGGTATGAAGCAGGAGGCGTTTTGGTTTCGAATGTGAAAGAGCGGTCTTCGTAAACAGTAATTTCTACTGGTACTGGAGCGCCTTTCTCAAGACTTTCGGTTTTTGCGTTGAAAGCCTTACAGAATTCCATGATGTTCACACCATGTTGACCTAATGCAGGACCAACTGGTGGAGAAGGGTTAGCAGCACCGGCTGCAACCTGAAGCTTAATTAAGCCTGTTACTTTTTTAGCCATTTTAAATGCTCTCGTTAATGGGTCAAACGCCTTGCAGATATCGAGATTATCCGCTCAATCGGCTCCCCGGTTCCAATAAAAGGGGCGCGAATTATAGGCTAACAAATAGCCTGATGCAACCTCTTGTGCAAATTTGTTTTTTATAGATTACATAAAAACAAAAAAGCCTCACTGCCATACGGCAATAAGGCTTTGGGTATGTCTTTGCTCTTTAACCTTTCTCGACCTGACTGAATTCCAGCTCGACCGGTGTTGAACGACCAAAAATAAGTACCGATACTTTTACGCGGCTTTTTTCGTAGTCTACTTCTTCTACCACACCATTGAAGTCGGCAAAAGGACCATCGATAACGCGAACCACTTCGCCCGGTTCGAACAACGTTTTTGGCTTTGGCTTATCCACCGACTCTTCAAGACGGTTAAGAATTGCATCCGCTTCACGCTGGGAAATTGGCATTGGGCGATCAGAGGTGCCGCCAATGAAGCCCAGTACCCGCGGTACACTTTTCACTAAGTGCCACGAATCTTCGTTCATTTCCATCTCTACCAGCACATAACCCGGATAGAATTTACGCTCCGATTTACGCTTCTGGCCTGCACGCATTTCAACCACTTCTTCAGTAGGTACCAATACCTGACCGAAATAGTCTTCCATTTCATGCATTTTGATGTATTCAAGCAGGGTTTTCTTAACACGAGACTCGTACTGAGAATAAGCTTGTACAACGTACCAACGTTTTTTTGGTTTGTTCTCTTCAGTCATGTCAGTCATGCCTTATGCTCCAATACCCGTAATCAATCCAACTACCCAAACCAGAATACCATCAAGGCCCCACAGTAACAGTGCAGCAATAACGGTTGCCGCCAGTACAATCAGGGTTGTTTGGTTCAGTTCCTGACGCGATGGCCATACTACTTTGCGTACTTCCATACGTGAATCTTTAGCAAATGTCAGAAACGCGTTACCTTTCACTGTGGTGGCAGCAACAAAACCTGCAATTGCCACACCGGCTACGGCGCCGAGCGCGCGATATAACACTGACAACTCACCATACACATAGTTAGCTGTAATCACACCGGCCAATAAGGCAAACACAATCAGCCACTTAAGTAAGTCCATTGGATTGGATGGATTTTCCGTTTTTTCGCTCATTTCACGACCCTAGCAATACGGCATATTTCAGTTGCCCGGAGTAATAAACTCTTACGCGCAACCAGATTAATCTGGCAGGGGTGGAGGGACTCGAACCCCCAACCATCGGTTTTGGAGACCGCTGTTCTACCAATTCGAACTACACCCCTAAACTCTTCTTTTACGAAGAATAACTACCAGCCTCACGGCTAATTTTACTTACACTCACCTTGTGAAGTTTTGACGTCTTTTTTAGAGAAAAAGTGCGGCTTCGCAAGGGAGGGACGCGTATTATACTCAACACACTCGCAGATACAAGCGCTTTGTTAGCGAACGGGGACATCCCTTCAAGCGGTAAAAATATGGTGCTGCGTGGCCGTAAAATAATCCCGGAACACATTATTCATTTCAGTATTCTCACTGGCACCTTTGATACCAGTGTAAGGATATATTGCCGTTATCCCCTGTGAAATGGTAGCTACCGAGGTACTCGCCGCAGTATGAACCTTACTGATAAACGCCTCGGTAAAGGGTGTTTTTTCCCTGACTGCCTGCAAACATTCCCGGGCCAGGCTCTCTACCATCCGGTTAGCATGCTGAAGGATATCCGGCAGACTCGGTGATACAGCGGAACTAAGGCCGGAGTTAACTAAGTCAACAAAATGCTCGGCCATACCGATGTAGTTCACCCACAGGGTAAGGTCGGCAAATACACCAAAGTTTAGCTGATAAACGCTTTGCGGCAGGTACACCTGGTCATAACGAAAACGTTCCAACTCAGATACCTCAGCGTCCGTAACTTTGAAACTATGGGTGGCGGTTGCTACAAGCCCCATAGTTTGCCAGTCTTCTACTACTTCGACCTGCCGTGCCGGCACCACAAAGGAAGAAAACTGCGGCTGGCCCTGGTGATCCTCAAGCACTTTACCATCATCAAGCAAGCGGGCATTTAGCGTAAAATGGGTTAAGTAGGGAGCTCCCGTGGCATAACGCCACTGTCCATTAAGGCGATAGCCTGATGCCGTTTTACAGGCATCACCGAACAGGCCGCCACTGCCGCCAAGCACAACGCGATTATCTACAAACAGCTCAGCGGCAAACTCCGGCTTTAAATTACCAATAAAGTAATTAGCCCCTGCACACAGGGTGACTGTCCAACCCAGACTGCCGTCTGTTCTGGCTAGGGATTGCAAGATCTTAAGGCCTTCCAGCAGCTCTGCTTCGAGCCCGCCGAACTCCCGCGGCACCCATAAATTCCACAAATTGTGCCGGGCTATCCAGCTCAGTGTGGAGGCAGGCAACTGGCGGCTTTCTTCGATTTCCGGTGGCGCTGATAAATGCATAACAGTGTAATGGTTCCGGCGATTCATTTGCTGCCAGTATAAAGGTTCAGAGGAAAATCACGAAACCTCGTTGCGCCGTAATCCTTAAACATTAAAATGACCGTCATACCTTTTAGCGCGTGAGCAGGCTTGGGATTGCATGAGGTTGACTCATTACAGAACTAATTTATCGTTCTGTATATCCCGAAAAATTGAACTTACCTCACACGTTGGTATCCTATAAATCATACTGCAAAGCTCACGCTTTCATCATTCAGGAACTAGTAAAGTAAAAGGACGTTTATGCTTCGATACAGCAAATTACTATCTGCTATTTTCATTTCAGCCTCTCTAACTGGCTGTAACAGTGACTCCGATACGACTCTGGAAGAGCTGAATAAACATCGGCAAATTTGGGAAAGCCACAACATCTCAGACTATGAAATGCAGTTTACCCATACCTGCAATTGCCTGGATGAAGTAACGGCACCTCGCATAGCGCTGGTTGAAAATAATGAAGTGGTTTCGCAGGTAGCGACCCGTTTTGGGCCATCCATATCCATTGGTACTGAAGGTTTTGGTGTTGATAGCAACAACAACAAAGCGCTAAGGCCAGAGCTGGTAACGGTCTGGACAGTAGATGACTTATTCGACCTGATCGCGCTAGAAGAAAGTCGCGCTGATTTCCTGGAAGTCGAATACACCGAAGGGCTCGGTTATCCCACCCTCATAAGGGTCGACCGTAATGAACAAATTGCTGATGACGAATATACGATCTCAGTGGACGTTGTCATCCCGGCAGATCAGTTAAGCTGCGCTGCGTGGGTAATTGACAACTCGCTGAAGTTAACCATTGTCGATGAAGGCTCTTACAACCCAATTGGCTGTGGAACAACGGTAACCGTATCAGATGAAGCAGGGTTTACTGAGACGTTTGTCAATGACGCCCCTTCCTGTGAAGACGATGAAAAAATTGCCATGCTCGGCGATCGAAACGGTTTTTACCAAGTGACCATTGAAAAAGCAGGTTACGACACGTTAGTTATCCCAGACTTTGGCATCGGCAGAGGCATGTGTGGCACCAGAACACGAGATCAATATTTTACATTGAGCCCACAATAGGGCTTTATGACAGTAAGCCCAATAGTTTTATCCCCGTTGAAAACGGGGGATCTCCTTGCATGTTCATTCGGAGGTAAAACAACCGCCACAAAAGGGCCAATACATCCTACACGTCATCCACGCAGGCCTTTGAGCGGGGATCTCCTTGCATGTTCATCCGGGGGTAAAACAACCGCTACGAAAGGGCCAATACATCCCCCACGTCATCCCCGAATTTGCGCAGCAAATATCGGGGACCCCTTTGCCTGTTATCGTAGTGTCTAATCGAACTTTGCAGAAAGGTAGTCTTGGGTTAGCCAGGTTGTTCAGGAGATCCCGGATAAGAGCTGCGCTCTTTCCGGGACGACGATATTGATCACACATTATCCGTTATCCCTGCACTAAAAAACTGTCATCCCCGCACTAAAAAACTGTCATCCCCGCACTAAAAAACTGTCATCCCCGCACTAAAAAACCTCCGTCATCCCCGCCACTACAAAAACCTCTGTCATCCCCGCATGCTTTTAAGCGGGGCCCCCCTTGCATGATATTGTAGTGTCTAATCGACCTTTGCAGAAAGGTGGTCTTGGGTTAGCCAGGTTGTTCAGGAGATCCCGGATAAGAGCTGCGCTCTTCCGGGACGACGATGTTGACTACAAATACGCGTCATACATACACTACAAAACAACCGTCATCCCTTGCACTCAAAACAACTGTCATCCCGAAGATAAAAATATCCGTCATCCCCGCAGGCTTTTGGGCGGGGATCTCCTTACCTGCTATCGTAGAGTTTAAATGACCTTTGCGGAAAGGTAGTTGTGGGTGAGCCAGCCTGTTCAGGAGGTCCCGGATATTCGCTGCGCGAATTCCGGGACAGGGGATTTCTAAGGTCTTGAGTAAGCACGCCAGCGTGCTTATTCAAGACCGAGAAATCCACCTGTCTGGTGAGCCCATAACTTGGCGTAGATGCCGCCTTTTTCCAGTAGTTCCTGGTGGGTACCCTGCTCAACTATTTCGCCATTATCCAACACCAGTAAGCGATCCATCTGGGCAATGGTGGATAAACGGTGGGCGATAGCCAGTACGGTTTTATTTTCCATCACTTTATTCAGGCACTCCTGAATAGCCGCTTCTACTTCAGAGTCAAGAGCGGAGGTGGCCTCATCGAGGATGAGCACCGGCGCGTCTTTAAGCAGTACACGGGCAATAGCAATACGCTGGCGCTGTCCGCCGGATAGTTTCACACCACGCTCGCCCACTTGCGCGTCAAACCCGGTACGGCCATCCTTATCGGAAAGCTGCTGGATAAACTCAAACGCTTCGGCTTGTTCTGCGGCTTTGATCATCGCTTCATCGTCGGCGTCATTACGGCCGTAGATAATATTATCCCGCACCGAACGGTGCATAAGAGAGGTATCCTGAGTCACCATACTAATTTGCGCTCGTAACGACTCCTGATCCACCTGACTAATGTCCTGGCCGTCCAGCAGAATTTGTCCGTCGGTAGTATCGTAGAAACGCAGTAACAAGTTCACTAAAGTCGACTTACCTGCGCCCGAACGTCCTACCAGACCCACTTTTTCGCCCGGCTTTATGTTTAAATCCAGATTCTCAAATACCGGCACCGGTTGGTTATTGGCCCCCGGGTAACTGAAACTCATGTTCTTAAACTGAATTTGCCCGCCCGTGACACTCACCGCTGGTGCTTTAGCTACATTTTTCACGGCAATAGGCTGCGCCAGGGTATTAATACCATCCTGCACTGTGCCTAAATTCTCAAACAGCGAAGCCACTTCCCACATTACCCAGTGCGACATGCCATTTAAACGCAGGCATAAGCTCACCGCCAGGGCAATTTCACCAGGTGTCACAACTTGTTGTAACCACAAATACACCGACAAAGCGCCCACACTGAAGATCAAAATGGCATTGCTCAGTTCTACACAGAATTCCAGAATGGTCACCAGGCGCATTTGGGGATACACGGTATGCAGGAATTTATCCATGCTCTCCTGGGCATAGCTGGCTTCGCGCTGGCTGTGGGAGAACAGTTTAACCGTAGAAATATTCGTGTAACTGTCGACGATCCGGCCAGTCATTAACGAGCGTGCATCGGCCTGAAACTGTGACACTTCCTTAAGTTTGGGCACCAGCACCCGCAGGATACCGATGTATATTGCCAGCCAGACCATCAATGGCAATGCCAATCGCCAGTCAGAGGTAAAGATCAGCACCACCATGGAAATAAAATAAACGCCGATATACACCATTAAATCGAGCAGTTTCATTACCGTTTCGCGCACAGAGAGTGCGGTTTGCATTACTTTGGTGGCTACCCGACCGGCAAATTCGTTGTGGAAAAAAGACAAACTCTGGCCGAGCAGATAACGGTGCGCCTGCCAGCGGATGCGCATGGGGTAATTACCCAGGAGCGACTGGCGGGAAAACAGTGAACGCAACAAAATAAAGCCCGGGATCAGCACCACCACCACCACGCCCATTAGAATCAGCGTGCTGCTTTCCTGCTCAACAAAGGTGGCCCGGTCTTTTTCGGTAAACCAGTCGACCAGCTTGCCCATAAAGCCAAACAGAGTGACTTCAAGCATGGCTACGATAGCGCTTAGTAGCGATACCGTGAGTAACACGGCCCACATCCCTTTGGTGTAATGCTTGCAAAAAGCCACCATTGTGGTTGGTGGCTGTGTGGGAGGTTCAGATGGAAATGGGTTGGTTAATCGCTCAAAAAAAGAAAACATCAGGCCTTTTGCTTAATCTCAGGTGTCGCTAAACCCCAGCTTGCTGAGGATCGCTTCCACATTGTCATGGTGATTGGCTTGCCACTCATCAAGGGTCATGCTGCTGTCTTTGTCGGCACGTTTTTTCGCAATTTCAAAGGCTTCAGCAGCAGAGGCTTGTGGGACGACGGCAATACCTTCTTCGTCGGCGACAATGATATCACCGGGATGCACTGTCACACCACCACAGTTAACCGGTTGGTTGAGTGGGTCGACGCATTTCTTCGCACCGGGTTTGGGGATCACGCCGCGGGCAAATACTGCAAAGCCCATCTCCCGTACTTCGGCTAAATCCCTGATGACACCATCTACCACAAAGCCGGCTATGCCCCGTCTTTGGGCAATCGCACACACGTTACCACCGGATACGGCAAACTGATCGTCAGCTTCCACCACAATGATATCGCCCGGTTTAGCCCGATAAATAGCCGCGTGTAACATCAGGTGATCGCCCGGCTGACACTTTACGGTAAAAGCCGGCCCGGAGATTCTAGGGACCGGCTGCCACAATGAATGAATGGCATAATCCATAAACTGTTCCCGTGGCAGTGCATCGGCATATTCGCATGTTGAGACAGATGAAAAATCGATGGTCATTACGTTCTCCCTGATAACAAAACAGATTAAAGAATAACCACTATAACAACCCTGCTTCGATTGAGGAGTAGTTAGCGTGTATTTTCATTATCACTGCCTGTGTTATCTTGGCCTTAAAAGGACGATTAACCAACCAGCTCATGACCCTGCCTGATTACCACCTGTTGGCCGCGCTACTTTATTCAGCCTTGTTGCTACTCTGTAGCGGCTCAGCAAAACCTGCTATCCGCTATGGCATGCCTGTAGTGGCCGTGTGGTTATCGGTAAATTTCGCCGGCAGCCTGCTGTTTGCTGTGCAGGCAACGGCCTACATTGGCCTTACTTATTTGCTTTATCAACAATGCCTGTCAGGGCGGTGGCCGAAGATAATAGCCTGGTTACTGTGGGGCGTATTAAGCGTTGGATTACTCACTCACCTGCTGCCGGGTTACGGGGGATTACCATTAACCGACAACACCCAGATAAAGGCCAATAGTCTGCCGGCCAGCGTTTATCTGAACACCGACAAGGTACTTATCGCCTGGGCATTATTACAATGGATACCGGTATGGCAAAAAAATCCCCACACCGCCCCGCACGTGGCAGCATGGGTCAAGCTAACATTACCTTTGCTGGCAATACCGCTCATCATGCTGCTGGCTGTTCAGCTTGGCTTACTGCAATGGCAACCGGGGTTTTCCGTATTGCTGGTGATAGTCGTCATCTCTAACCTGCTCAATACCTGTTTTACTGAAGAGTTACTGTTTCGTGGTGCGCTGCAGCATTACCTGCATGAAAAACTCGGGATGTTTGGCGGCCTGGTTATTGCTAGTGGCTTGTTTGGCCTTGCTCACTTCGCCGGTGGCGGTTGGTATATGGTATTGGCCACACTGGCCGGATTGCTGTACGGCCTGGTTTATCTGCTCACCGGCCGGTTGCTGTGGGCGGTACTTTGTCACTGGGGACTCAATACCACCCACCTGTTGCTGTTTACCTGGCCCGTGGTGCAGGCCTGATAGCCCCCCTGTTTATTAAGGGCGAACAGCGGTCACTTCAATTTCTACCAGGTAGTTAGGGTTGGCCAGGCCTGCCACCTGAAAAGCCGAACGGGAAGGTAGATTAGGCTGTTCTTCAGTACCGAAAAACTGTTTATAACCACGCATAAAACCAGCGAAGTCCATTTTACCTTCCATCGCCGGATCGCCTACTAAAAACACCTGCATTTTCATTACATCACCCATGGTCAGATCCAGGCTTTTCAGATTTTCTTCAATGCGGTTGAGCACACTAACGGTTTGCATTTCAGTATCACCATAGGCTTCCATACTGCCCTTAGGCGCATCCGGGTTGCTGACCCCAGGCACTGAACCACTTAAAAAGACGATGGTGCTGGTAGCCGGCACTTCCGAAGCGCGCAGGATCGGGAAGTCTGACCCAATCAAACCATGGCGAATAACCGTTTCCTTGGCCGGCGAAGTGGCTTCTGCGTCATTACATCCGGTGGTGGCAAATACTGCACTTAGCAGCAGTGGAGCAAGGAATAATTTTTTCATGTTGTGTTCCTGTATTCTGGTTAGTGTTTATCGTTGTGCAATGGTTTTAACGTCATCGGCATCGACCACGTCGGTAAAATGATTACCAAAATGGCTGCGGGTGTAATTCACCACTTCAGCAATTTGTTCATCAGACAGGTATTGTTTGAGCGGGGGCATGCCGCCCATGCCGTTGCTGACCATGTATATTACATAAGCGCCTGCGGCCAGTTTGGGATTTTTTGCCAGCGCCGGATACATGCCTGCGCCTTTGGCGCCCTCGGCGTTAGTCATATGACAGCCCTGGCAAATGGCATGATAAAGGGCTTCTCCGGTCACTTCCTCAAAGTTGGCACCTTCGGAAAACCCGGCGTCATCGGTTGCATACAAGCAAGTACTTACCAACAGCATAGAACCTGTAATTAAAAACTTTAACGTTTTATTCATGAATGCATCCTCAAGTTATTAATCCACTGTACTCAGGGCTTTCTGGTGGAGTCGTTTAATCGCGTCGTGGGCCGAAGAGATAGCGCCCTCCTGCCAGGCTGGTAAGTTAGAGGCGTGCTCACCCGCCAGCACCAGACGCCCGTCAACCTGACAAAGGTTTTCATAATGCTCTGCACGCTTTTCTTCCGTCCAAAGGCCATAGCAGCCCTGAGTCCAGGGCACACGGTGCCAGCCTACAGAGATACCGTTATCAAACTCCTCGGCATACTGGGGATGAATTTGCTTACCGTATTCCACCGCTTTCTTCACCCGCTCCTGGGGAGTCAGAGAAGTAAATTCAAAGGCGTTAGCGCCCCACACATAAGCACCGAGTAACACACCTTTGCCTTTGTCACAGAATTTGGTGCTGGGGTAACTGATATTCGTAATCGGCAAGTTGGTATAGCTCACGCCACCATAAATAGCTTCGTCCTGCTCCCAGAACCGACGTTTGAACTCCAGACCTACTTTTACCGACGCAGCATAAGGCAGAGAACGGATAGCAGCCTGCATGCCACTGCTGGTCTGAACCGGAATTTGACTAAGAATAGATAACGGAATAGAACATACACACCAGTCAGCCTGGGCGGTTTTTGCGACGCCCTGCTGTTCGTAGCTAACCGTTACACCGGTGTCACTTTGGTCAATTTTGGTTACTTTGGCGCTGTATTCAATCAAGTCGCCCACGCGCTTTTCAAACGCTTTGGCGATATTATCCATTCCCCCCACCGGCTGAAAGATACTGCTTTGGAACTCTATGTCCTGGCCGTTGACTATGTATTTCCAAAGCTCAGACTGAATCAACGCGCTTTGATCGAACAGTTCACTGGGCTCCGGCTTGGGTGACAAACCGCCGCCTGGCGGAATGGCAAAACCGCGTCGTAAACTCACCTCATAAGACTTCTTATAATCGCCCTTGTCGGTTAATGCGCCCCAGTGGCGCAGCGATTCAAAGAGTTTTTCCCGGTCTTCCAGAGTAAGGGCTTCATCCAACGCGTTTTGATTTAACGCTTTACCCAACAGCTCCGCGGCATAACCCTGATAATCAGCCTGAACTTCCCGATAACGCTGAGGCTTTCCGCCAAACGCTTTGGTCGAATGGACCATGGCGTTGTAGTTCACCTGAATAAAGGGTTCGATAGCAATATTGAATTCATTGATGTAAGACATCACATGGTGATGGTGGTAGGGCACACGCCAGGGGCCAGGGTTAATATAATTGCCTTCAGCAAACTGGCATTGCTGAGTGACTCCGCCCAGCTCGGTGTAGGTATCACCACCGCGTAATGTCCAGCAGCGCCCGCCGGCGCGGGCATTAAATTCTAAAATCTTAACTTTATAACCCGCTTTTCTTAGCTCGTAGGCGGAAGTCATACCAGCCAGCCCGGCCCCCAGTACCAATACCGTTGCGCCTTTTTTGGCCCCACCAAGATTCAGCGTACCCGGGTGTGAAGACTCAGCCGCAAAACCCAATGAGGTCATAGCCTGATACATAGCACTGGCGCCAGCCGTTTTACCTATCCAGCCCAACAAGGCCCGGCGGCTCATAGTGTGATTATTCAACGAAAAAACCCCTTGTGTTGAAGTAAAAACTGAACGATGCGCAAGTGGATGCACCGCCGGTGCCAGCTTGTTCACAGACAGGGCTAAACTTATAAAATATACGATTAATTACTAATAATAGACTATTGAGTGAACTTCACGCACAACTCGTGCACAAAAAGAACAGTGGTTAACCTTTAATGTGCTAATTCGATGCAAACTAATGCACCCATAAAGAGCATGGTTATTTAGTTGTGCACTGGCACCAAAACATATTCTTTTACACTTACACACAGAAAACGGGTAGAACCAATGCCGCCTCGGGTTATGCTGTGGCCAATGAATTTCATACTCACATTAAAAAGGAATTTGCGTGATATTAAACAAAACACTACTACTCTTATGCTGCCTGATTAGCGCCGGTGTGCAGGCAGCCGCGAAAAATCCCGCCATGAAAGACTGTTTTCGAGGCCCTTTCAGCAGTTACGAGTCCTGGAAAGATGTTCTGGCCAGTAAAAAGCCAAATTTTAATGAAAAAGCATTCAGCTGGGCTTTTCCCAAAGAAAAATATGACCGCGTAAAACAAAACGTAGAGTGCTACGACTTTACTTATGAAGTGGATGGCCTGACCGTTGAAGGCTATTACCTGGCACCGAAACACCGGGACGATAAAACCCCGGTGGTTATTTACAACCGGGGAGGCAACGCCGAATTTGGCTATGTTATGTTTGCCAAGAAATTGCTGCTACAGGCTGAACTTGCCCAGGCGGGATACGTCGTGATTGGTAGTCAATATCGCGGCGCGAGTGCACGATTTATCGAAAATAATGGCGCCGATGAGTTTGGTGGCGCCGATGTGCACGATGTCACCGCGCTGGTTGATGTACTGAGCGATATTCCTATGGCCGACAGCAGCAAAATTGCTTTGGTGGGGTGGAGCCGTGGGGCTATGCAGTCTTACCTTGCTGCCAGAGAATTACCTGAGGTCAAAGCGATTGTTGGCATTGCTGGTGTTGCTGATCTTGAACAAGAACTCAACTGGCGCCCCAAAATGGAGAACGTGTTCCGCGGCCGGATCCCCGACTACGACAACAATAAATCTGCCGCTCTCGCTGAGCGCTCCGTCATCAACTGGCTGGACGAATTGCCTGCAGCACCGGTGCTATTGCTTCATGGTAGTGACGATAAACGGGTCAATCCGCAGCAGTCGCGCAAGCTATCTTCTGCGCTGGATGACATTGGCCATCAGAATAAACTGGTCATTTACGAGGGCGATAATCATGGCCTGGTAAAAAACCGACAAGCCATGCAACAGGAAGTCATTGCCTGGCTTAATCAGTATTTGAAGTGATTTAGTATTAGCTGTGTTCGGCGGTCAGCGCTTTGAGTGCAGCGATCGCCCGTTCAGCATCCGCTTCGGGCACAAAAATATGATCGTGATAAAACGCGGCAATCACATTTGAACTTATCCCCTGCTGGGTTAACGCCTTCGACATGGCAGCCGTTAACCCAACCGCCTCCAGGCTGGAGTGGATTTCACAGGTAATGCAGTTAAATACCGTTTCGTAAGCAAAGCCTTCGGCATCTGCCACGGACTTTAGCAACACCAGGGTCACCCCTTCCTTTTCGCGGAACATGACCTTAGGATCGAGTCTGACGAACACCTCAGGATCAAGCACCAGCACACTAACGAATACCCAAGATTCGGGCTGAAGTACCGGATTAAGTCCCCCAAGCAGCGTTTGTAAATCTGTTTCCCCTGTCATAACTTCCCCTTACAGTTTAAACGCTCTAACCCGTTTACCTTTAATTTTACCTTCTCGAAATAGCTTTAACGCACGCTTCACACTGCGCCGTTTTACGGCCACAAAACTTTCACTGGCCTGCACCTTTATTTTACCAATGTCTTCGCCCGGTACATCGGCATCTTTGGTCAGCGCACCAAGGATATCCCCGGGTCGAAGCTTAGCCTTCTTCCCTTCATTAAGATTCAGGCAAACGAATTCCGGCTCAATAATACGATTAGCATGGAAGCGCAGGCCCTGAGCGCCTTTCTTTTTTAAATCCTGCCCGGTGTGGACCTCAATGGCGGCCAGCGCCGAGCCTTCCGCCTCACTCATGAGAGTAAACGCCATCCCCGGCTGCTGTGCCCGACCAGCCCGGCCAATGCGGTGAATATGTGCGTCTGGATTTTCACTGACTTCATAGTTCACCACGCAGTCGACACCCGCTATATCCAGGCCCCGCGCGGCAACATCGGTAGCTACCAGGACATTTAAGCAGTCGCTGGCAAAGCGCATTAGCACCCGGTTGCGATCATACTGTTCCATATCGCCCTGAATCGCGGCGACCACAAACCCTTCCTGGGCGAGCATGTCGGCAACTTCCTGCGTAGTACGTTTCGTCCGGCAGAACACCATGGCACTGTTTGGCTGCTCTGTCGTTAACAGCGCTTTTAACGCATTAAACCGCTGGCTTTCTTCCACGGTGTATACCAGCTCACTAACATTAGCGCGCTGTGCAGAATCAACTTTAATGGATTCCGGATCTCTTAAATAAGCCTGTGCTAATGCCGTTGTCGCATCGGTGAAGGTCGCTGAAAAGAATAAGGTTTGTACCGGCCCCCGCAGGCCAGCAAAAATCACAGCCAGGTCGTCGGTAAAGCCCATATCCAGCATCCGGTCGGCCTCGTCGAACACGCGCACTTTTAAGTGCTTAAGGGTAATGCGTTTTTTCTGGATATGATCCATCACCCGCCCCGGCGTGCCCACGATAATGTGGCAACCATGTCGCAGTGAGTTAATTTGCGGGCCCATGGGCTGACCACCACACAAGGTCAACACCTTGGCATTTGGCATGTCTTTAGCCAGAATCCGACACTGTTCGGCAACCTGCTCTGCCAACTCTCGGGTAGGACACAGCACAATGGCCTGCAGGGCATTCTTGTTAATATCCAGTTGCTGTAAACAGCCCACTGCGAATGCCAGGGTTTTACCAGAGCCAGTTTGTGCCTGCGCCAGTACGTCACGGCCGGCCAGAATGGCAGGCATACTTGCCTGCTGTACAGGGCGCGGCGCGGTATATCCGGCCCGGGCAATCGCCGATACCACTTCAGGGCGCAGATTGTAGTCGCTAAACAGTTCGCTCATAAATAATTTAAGCCAGTTTCCAGTTGAGGGTTTGTCCGGCAAAGAATGGCACCATTTCAGTGCCATCTGCCAAGGAGACGAGTTCCGGTACCTGCCAGCTTTCTTTTACCAGGGTAATGGTGCCTTCATTGCGCTCCAGACCATAAAAATCAGGACCGTTATTGCTGGCGAAGTCTTCGAACTTATCCATAGCGCCCAGTTGTTCAAACACCTCAGCGTACAATTCAATAGCACTCCAGGCGCTATAGCACCCCGCACAACCACAAGCATTTTCTTTACGATGTTTGGCATGTGGCGCAGAATCGGTTCCCAGGAAGAATTTCTTCGAGCCCCCGGCGACGACTTCACGCAAGCGAGCCTGATGAGTATTTCGTTTTAATACCGGCAAGCAGTAATTATGCGGGCGCACCCCACCTACCAGTAAATCATTACGGTTGAGCAGAAGATGCTGCGGCGTGATCGTCGCGCCAACATTGTCACCGTGAGCAAGCACAAAGTCAGCCGCATCGGCGGTGGTAATATGTTCAAAGACCACTTTCAATGCCGGAAAGTCGTTGACGATCTTCACCATATACTCGTCGATAAACACTTTTTCCCGGTCGAAGATATCCACATGGTTTTCGGTCACTTCACCGTGAACCAGCAGTAACATGCCGTCTTTTTGCATTTGCTCAAACACCGGATACAGCGCATTGATACCTTTCACTGCAGCATCTGAATTAGTGGTAGCGCCAGCCGGGTAGAGTTTGCAAGCCGTTACTCCGGCCGCTTTGGCTTCAGTGATGTCTGCCGGAGTCGTTTCGTTAGTCAGATACAGTGTCATCAGTGGTTCAAACTGACTGCCATTGGGACGAGCGGCTAAAATGCGTTCTTTGTAAGCCAGCGCCAACGATGCATTAGTGACCGGCGGCACCAGATTTGGCATTACAATTGCGCGGGCAAAACAGCGGGCTGTGGCCGGAACCGTTTCAGCTAACATTTTGTTATCGCGAAAATGAAGGTGCCAGTCGTCTGGCTGGCGAATAGTAATTGACTGCATGGATGGCCCCGAATAATAAACGCATGGTTAAGATCAGTCGCGCATTATAGCAACTTTAACAGGTAATAGTGTAATTGAAGCGAAAACTGTTAGTTTCGCCTGCGTTAAGCGGTGGTTGCCGTCAGTTTACCGGGTTATCGGGACAGATAAGCCGCTTCTGCGCTGCATAAATCGCCTCAACCGAAGCAGCTCAAGTCATCTGCTGGTTACCTGCTCACTCCGGACGGTGAAGATTGCGCCACCTGCGTTCCAGAACAGTGATGGCAGCGATATACAGCACAATAATTACCAGCGAGACAGCCAGAAAACGCTGCTCAGGAAAGACATACCAGGCCGCTACCACGAGCACTGTTCGTAATACACCGTGCACTACGCCTATCCAGTGCTGAATGATCCAGCTGATTGGCAGCCACATTAACCCGGTAAGCACGCCAATGGTTAACGGCAGTGAGGTGTAATCGGTCATAAAGAATGGGATCGCAATGGCGTAAACCAATACAGCCATACCAACCGAGTACATAAACAGGGTATCAAAAGTATTTTTGGGTCGCGATTTATCCAGAAAGTCTTCGCCGGTAAGTTTTGAGATAAACAACCCCAGGTACACAATCGATCCGGTGGCGGCGAATGTAAGCAAACTAATGCCAACCGGTCCCAAAAATAATGAGCCAACGGCAACGATAAGCCAGGCAATTAATCCGGCAAAAGGGGTCGCGATTAGACGTCGGCTGGCAAACTCAGCGCGCTGTTCCTCCAGACTGCGATATGACGACATACTGTTCTCCTTATTTTTTCTGTCAGCATAAAGATTATTGATAGTAAGTGTCTGACAAATATGTAAGAAAGTGTAAAACAACGGGGTTTATTTGATTACCTTAACGTCCTGACTATTTAACCTTCTATCTGCTATTTCCTGCAACCGGGTTTCATATATTAAACTTTTAAGCGGCATCACAGCGCTGGTATTGCATCTCTGACGGTGGCCGCCTACTTTTATCAACCTGAGCTAAATACCGGAATACTTATGCGGTCACTGTTATTGATTTACCTGATGGTGTGGTGTTCACTGACATCAAATGCAAGTTGGTCCGAAGAAATAGCGGCGCCGCCCATCCTGCTCATGCAACCAGAACTGCTCCCTCCGGGTACTGACCTGCTGGCCAAATTACCTCAAACAGAACTGGCCACTCACTATCGTGTTTTTAAGGCCATCGAAAACGAAGCACAATATAACCATGGTGCAGTGCTCTTCCACTTTAACGGCCAGCTTTTTTGCCAGTGGCAATCATCAAAGCGTGACGAAGATGGCCCGGACACGCATGTCTCGTACAGTGTTAGCGCGGATGGCCGGCAATGGCAGCCTCCACGTACGCTGGCGGCAATCCGCGATGATGCCATAGTGACCAGTGGCGGTTGGTGGTCTGATGGCGACACACTGGTAGCCTTCATCAACGTCTGGCCGACACAGCTGTCGCCTAAAGCCGGGCACACCGAGTATGCCATCAGTCGCGACGGCCTGAACTGGTCTTCATTTAAACCAGTGACCGACGCAACCGGTCTACCGCTGCGCGGCATCATTGAACAAGACCTGAAAGCCCTGCCGTCGGGGCGCATTCTAACCGCCTTTCACCGCCAACCCGGACTCATTGCAACGCCTTACTATACCGACGACCCGCTGGCTATTTCTGGCTGGCACGCAGGTAAAATTAACAATCTGCCTCATAAAGGCAGTATTAGCCGCGAGCTCGAACCTTCGTGGTTTCGTACACCCGACGGCGAAATTGTGATGACCTTTCGCGATCAGGCTGGCAGCTTTAAAGTGCTTGCTGCCAAAAGCAAAGATAACGGCGAAAGCTGGACCTCCGCACAAGTAACCAATATTCCGGACTCCCGGGCAAAACAAAGTGCCGGCAATCTGCCCGACGGCAGCGCTTTTATTGTGAATAATCCCACCGGTAATAAAACCCGCCTGCCTCTGGTGATTATGTTTAGTGATAATGGAGAGATGTTTAACCGGGCGATGGTGCTGCGCGGACAGGATCAACTGCCACCGATGCTATTTGAGGGTAAATATAAACGGATTGGTTACAGCTACCCAAAAAGCTATATCTGGAATAATGCTTTGTGGGTAAGCTACGCCGTTAATAAGGAAGATATTGCGGTCACACGCCTGGCACTGGACCAGCTCCAATAATCAGTGACTACTGGCTCAGTTATGTCAGCAAGCTGCGCAGACTGCGATAAAGCAACTGCAGATCGATTGGCTTGCCAAAATGCGAATTGAATCCCACTTTTAAATAAGCACTCACATCCCGGGGAGAGACATTTGCGGTAAGAGCGACTACCGGTAATTGGTTATCACGTTCATTGATCAACTTAAAAGCTTCCAGGCCATCCATCTCAGGCATTTGAATGTCCATCAGCACCAGATCAAATTGTGCGCGGGAAACCGCCGAGACGGCCTCCCGGCCGTTTTCAACAAACTCAAGCTCAGCCAGGGTTGGCTCAAGCATTGATGCCAAAACCAACTGATTGATTTCATTATCCTCAGCAATCAGGATTCGCTTTCCTTGCAGCCGCGGTGGTGCTGAAGCTTCCGTGCAGATTGCAGGGGCGTTTAGTGAAGCGGAAGTTAAGGGCAGCCGCACCGAAATGTGGCTACCTAGTCCGGGCTGACTTTTCACTTGCAGGTCGCCTTCCATGAGATTGACCAGGCTAATCGTGATGGACATGCCTAACCCGGTCCCCCCGTACTTGCGGGTGGTGGATGAATCGGCCTGAACAAAACGCTCGAAGATGCGTTGCTGTATATCCTCACTCATGCCAATCCCGGTGTCAGACACATTGATCTGCAAACATTGCTGCGCATTGTCATCCCCACACAGCAGTTCCACTCGAACCCCGCCCTCGTGGGTAAACTTAACAGCGTTGGACACCAGATTTAGTAATATCTGTCGAACTCTTACGGCATCGCCTGACCAGCCATCAGTAAAGTCAGCCGCGCTCTCCAGAACCAGAGAAATTTGCTTATCCTCAGCTTCAGGCAGTAAATCTCTAATCACTGACTCACTGATTTCCAGTGCCGAAAATGGGGCGTTTTCAAGCGTCAGCTGATTCGCCTCAATTTTTGAATAATCGAGCACATCATTCACGATCGTTAACAGTGTTTTGGCGGAATATCCGGCCTTACTGACCAGATTTTGCAACGTCGGCTCAAGACTGGACTTCGACAGCAGTTGCAGCGTGCCCAGAATACTGTTCATCGGCGTACGAATTTCATGGCTCATGTTGGCCAGAAACATACTTTTGGCTTTAGTCGCCTGCTCGGCTCTTTCTTTGGCTAACTGCAACTCTTTAGCCCGCTCAACGTTTAATGTGATGTCCTGAAAAGTACCAAACAATTTAACACACTGCCCGGAATGCATTTCTACTTCGCCCCTGGACACCACCCACCGGGTCTTGCCCGTAGCGGTAATCATCTGCGCCTTGATATTCCACGGCCGGCCTTTTTCAATAGCGTTGGTCACCACTTGCAGAACTTTTTCACGCTGCTCACCTTCAGGGTAGAATGCCAGGGCAGTTTCCATTGAAGGAGTATATTCCTGGTCAACCCCATGAATAAGCCGGGTCTGCTCGCTCCACTCTACATTCCCGCTGAGTACGTCCACAGACCAGGTACCAATCTTGCCTACCTTCTCCAGTTTACTGAGAGTTGCCGCCTGCGCAGATAACTTCTCCATGGCTTCATTACGGGCCATCTCTGCTCCCAGCCATTGGGCAATTAACTCCACATAATCATAGGACTCAGGCGGAAACGGCTTAGCCGGGGCCGGCGACGAAAAGTTAACAGTGCCAAACACGTCATCATTCAGATAGATCGGGGCTCCGAGATAAGCTTCCAGCCCCTGGGCATGATAACAGGGGTGGCTAGCAATTTCTGAATCACCGGCATGGTGAAAACCTGTAGCCTGCTGGGCAGTCAGTGTATGGGTACAGTAAGTTTCTTCCAGCGTGAAGCTCATGCCCGGCTTGAGTTCCGGGATACTACTTTCAACAAACAGGATAAGGTAATTGTCGTTGGCAATCTGGCTGACAATACCAATGTCCAGGCCAAAAAGCGCACGGCCAAAATCAAGTAATCGGGCGACCTTGGTGTCGAAAGACATCGCCTGATTTTCAACAATATTATGAAACGCCCGCAATGGATTCACTGGATTCCCCATAATGACCTGATTGATGCCAGACTTCCCCCTATACTCTACAAGAAATAGCCAAAGGTTGCTGAAAGAATTGTTGATATTCAGAAGTCGAAATGCAGTTACAGATGGCGACCGGAGTCAAATTTTTGAGGAGACCCCGGATAACACCTTTCGGTGTTTCCGGGGTAAAAACAGGCCACGTTTAACTTCGATAGATTGCCGGGGAGACCCCGGATAACACCTTTCGGTGGTTCCGGGGTAAAAACAGGCCACGTTCAACTTCGATAGATTGCCTGGGAGACCCCGGATAACACCTTTCGGTGTTTCCGGGGTAAAAAC
>NZ_BAAJLP010000044.1:0-32206 GCF_057547795.1 Alteromonas sp. 4NH20-0104
CAAAAAAGCCCGGCGGGTCCGGGCTTTGTTATTAACAGGTGTTAGAGAGGGTTATTTTTGGGTAATCGAATATACCGCAACCGTACCACTGACTTCGTTACCTACGAGCAGCACCGGTGCGCCTGTCGGGCTGTCATCACCCGCTACAAACAACAGGCTTTCAGGCGCTAAATCACCTATTGCATCACCCACTTCCAAACCTTCGGTGACATCGCGATTGTTAATATATTCAACAAAGAACGCATCGTAAGGGTTAGTGATGTCATAAACAAAAATGCCGCCCATTCGCTCAAGCCCGATGAAGGCGTAGGTACGCTCCCCCACCTGACCTACCGTAAGCGCTTCGGGCTCTGGCCCTTTGTTCTCAGAGCGAGAGTCACCTTCGTTTTCATCGTCACCGTTGTTAAATGCAGCGCCATATAAAGAAGCGGTAATGCGTTCGAAGTCATCACCTGAGTCAAATACTACCAGGCCATTTTGATCCCAAATAGTGAATGAACGCGCGCCATAGCTGTAGGCAGCATCATATAAGCCATTACCATCGGCATCGCCCAGTGCGTTAGTGACACGCAGGTCATCCGCTTCGCCATTCATCTGCAATGCTTCCAGAGCCGAGCCAGGTTCTGCGTCGAGCGCCTTAATTTTAACTTCTTCAGTAAACGCCAGACATTCCCTGTCATCCCAGTCCTGTCCACCTGCGGCAGTACAGTCGGTTTCACTCATATCTTCGGAGATAAAGTATTCGCGCGCATCCCCTTCATTGGCGGTTAACAGGAAATCAGCCCCTTTCCAGCTATACATGGCTATGGTGTCGGGCATATAAAGACCGTAAAGTCCTTCATACTGACCAAACCCGACTTCACCGTCTTCCTGTACGTCGATATTTAGCTCTGACCAATCTTTGAACCCCAAACCAACAATATTCATTGTCAGGTTAGTTAAGTCGATAACCGCGACACCATTGTTTTCCTGCAGCGTGACATACGCCATGTCATTACTGGCAGTAATGTATTCAGGCTCCAAATCCTGCGCGACAGAGGTGGTAATAGTTACCCCGTTAATGGTGCGACCCGCAGGATTCGGGAAATGCATCCCCATTTCCATCAGTGCCGCCTTTTGCGAATTGTAAGCGGAGAAGTCCAGCAACGTGGCACTGTCAGCCGGCACGCCATCAACCACTTCAATTACCGCCACAGAACCTTCCGGGTCAATGGTATAATCACCACTGGGCTCGCCTTCATTGGCCACCAGTACTTTGCTGCCATCCGGCGTAAACGTCACCATATCTGGCAGATTACCTACCTCGACCGCCTTCAATAACGTAGGTGCAATGGCAGAAACGCCGGAATAAAACAATAGGTAACCATTATCGGCTTTGGCATCAGCAGGAACGGCAACGGCCAGCAGATCACCTGATAAGGCAATGCTGGTTAGTCCGTCCAGTGCCACACCGTCAACTTCCTCGGGGAGAGTAATCTCAGACCCCACCGTCAGATTCAAATCCGTAACAGGGCTGTCCAGCTCAGCGTCTGATAAATCACTGATATCAACCAGTGCTACCGTATTGGTATCACTGTTGGTCACGTAGACCATGCCAGTCGCCACATCGTACTGTACGATTTCGGCGGCACCTTCGGCCTCCAGAGAAGCACGGCCAATTACCGCCAGTGCAATCCCCTGAAATGCATTCTCCCCATTAGCACCGCTTGGTCCGGCTTCCCCCTGAGGTCCCTGAGCGCCATCACTACCGTCATCGCCATCCAGGCTACAACCGGCTAACAGTCCCGCTATACTGAGCGCAAGTAAACTCGTTTTGAACATTGACGCTTTCATTGCATTTCCTTTCTTATAGTTAATTGAAGTATGCTTAGCAACAAACACTCACTGAATGAACCTTAGCTATTTCAGCGTGTTAATCCTGCTTAAACTCCTAAGCGTAGGAAAACCGGGTGACAGTTTAATGTCCCTTGAGTGACAGAAATGTGAAATTCCGTGCAATGGCACGACTGGCAGATTGAAAAAGGAACCAAATTGATGAAGTTATCAGCGTATGTAATGGCCATGGCAATGACTGCCAGCACCTTAGTGGGGTGCGCAACCTCACCAACAGGCCGCAACCAGATACTGTTATTTGGCAGTGACCAGCTCAATGCCATGGGCGCCCAGGCCTTTGATGGCATGAAAAGCGAAACACCGGTTTCCAAACAGCCAGCGCAAAACCAGTATGTTCAGTGTGTCGCCGATACTTTATTGCCTTACGTGCCCTCAGGCGTGTATTCAGGCAACTGGGAAGTGGTTGTATTCAATGACGACCAGGTCAATGCCTTCGCTCTGCCGGGTGGCAAAATTGGCGTTTACACCGGGTTATTAAAAGTGGCGAAAAACCAGCACCAGCTGGCCGCCGTAATCGGCCATGAAATTGGCCACGTGATCGCCCAGCACGGTAACGAGCGGATGTCGCAGACTACCTTAATTCAGACAGGTTCACAGGTGGCCAACCAGGTACTGGCCGCCAATCAGGTCCCGTATAATGCAGAAATTATGGGCGCACTGGGATTAGGCCTGCAGTTGGGCGTGCAACTGCCGTTTAGCCGAACCCATGAATCAGAAGCCGATCTGATTGGTTTGCAACTGATGGCCAAAGCCGGTTTCGACCCCCGTCAGTCGGTCGACCTGTGGCGCAATATGGAAGCTGCCAGTGGTGGTGAGCGTCCCATGGAATTATTATCGACTCACCCTGCACCAGATAGCCGGATTAAGAATCTGCAAGCCAATATGCAAGCCGCTATGGCGGACTACCAGGCCAGCCCCAGCAAAGCAAGTTGCAGCCAGTAACTGAGACACAAAAAAACGGCTCTGAGAGCCGTTTTTTTTATGCCGCTGAGATGTATTACTCGGCGCTTTCTTTCTTCTCAGTGTTATCTGCTTCTTTGAAGAAATGCACATCCATTTGAGGATAAGGGATACTGATGCCCTCAGCATCAAACCGCAATTTAACCGCTTCGGTAAAATCCAGTCTGACGGCCAGATTATCTGACGCTTTCACCCACGGGCGCACAGTGAAGTTGACTGAACTGTCACCTAACTCTGCTACACCAATCAAACATTCCGGTTCTTTGAGAATACGCTCTTCTGCATCAACCAGCTCCCGCAGAATATTCTTCGCTTTAAGCAGGTCATCGTCGTAACCAATACCGAAAGTCATATCACAACGGCGGGTTTCCTTAGCGGAGTAGTTAACGATGTTATCGCTGTAAATTTTACCGTTAGGGATAATAATTTCTTTATTGTCCAGCGAAGTCATAGTTGTAGTGAAGATACCGATATTCTGGATAATCCCTGATGTTCCAGCTGCTTCAACAAAGTTACCTTTTGAAAATGGCTTAAACACCAGCAACATAACCCCGGCGGCAAAGTTCTTCAACGAGTCCTGCAAAGATAAGCCTATGGCCAAACCCGCAGCACCTACAATTGCAACCAGTGAAGTGGTGTCTACTTGCAGTTGGTCTAAAGACGCTACAATAACAAACAGCATCAAAATTGCAGATAAAATTGATTCAACAAAGTTGATGAGCATTTCGTCATATTTCGACTTCGCCATAACTCGACGGAAGATCGATAGCAACAGACCCACAATGATCCGACCAAGTATAAAAATAACGATTGCCATCACAATATTAATACCCCATGGAATGGCATAGGTATTGATGTACATATCGATGTCTTCTTGAGTGAACATACTAAAATTCCTTTAATGTTTAGCTAACAGTAAGTTACCAGTGTTGATGTGAATCACGCAACAGAATTACGATATTGAGCTATAATTTCACTAAGTTGTCACACCCAACGCGTACTATTTTTTACAGGCTTTACTACTCTAATTGCTAATCATTTGATTGCATTTAAGTTTTTAAAAAAGGCCGCCTGAGCCCTTTTTTTTACTGGATCTGACGGCTCTAAACGACTATATTTTTTAACGCAAATTTTCCTACTAGCGGAAATATGAATGCGTCCAAAAAGGTATTTAGGGTCATTCAGAAGTATTTGTAAGCATGCCTATGCATCATGTCTGGTCTGGCATAGTGGTGCAACTGCTTATAACCAGTAGAAATTTTTTAAGGAATAGAAAATGTTACTACTTAGTTGTTTATTTATTGTTGTGTTATTTATTCTTGGTTACGCCCTTAAAGGCGACAAGGGAAAACACACTGTTCATGCTCGCCGCAACAAATCGATGGCGGTCAATCAGGTACAATCAATCAATACTTTTGCTTCGAAGTAGCGGTCAGTATCGCTGTAATAGCGTTGACTGTTGCAGCGACGTATTGTTGTACTCACCACATAATGAAAGCTAAACTGTCTGCCGTTTCATTCAGGTAAGATAGTAGTTATGCGCATCCCACGTTTATTTCACCCCGATACCATCACTGTCGACAGTGAGTTAACCTTAACAGCTGATGCTGCGCATCATGTTGCCAATGTGTTGCGCCTGAAAAGCGGTCACCCGGTGGTGCTGTTTAACGGCGACGGCAACGAATATCCCGCAACCATTATTCTGTCCCAGCGACGTCAGGTAGTTATTGAAATCGATTCGCGACTGGCTATCGACCCGCAGTCGTCACTGCCTCTGCACTTAGGCCAGGGGGTTTCAAAAGGCGACCGGATGGACCTGGTACTGCAAAAAGCCACAGAGCTTGGCGCCACCACAATCACACCGCTGCTTACCGAGCGCTGTCCGGTGAAACTGGACGAGGCCCGCTGGCAGAAAAAAATGCTTCAGTGGCAAAAAATAATTCAGGGCGCTTGTGAACAATGCGGCCGCAATACCCTGCCTGAATTAAAGCCGGTCACTGCGTTAAAAGACTGGCTGGCAGATTCTACCTCGCAAACCCGCTTAGTATTATCCCCCGGCAGCCAGCAACGCCTGTCTCAACTGTCGGCAAATCAGGCAGGCTACCGGCTATTGATAGGTCCTGAAGGCGGATTATCGGAAACCGAAGTGCACCAGTCTCAGGAGACCGGCTTTACGGCTTGTTCACTGGGACCAAGAATTTTGCGTACAGAAACTGCGGCGATCACCGGTCTCTCTGTATTACAGGCTACTTTTGGCGATTTATAGCCATCGTCAGAAACGGTGGTCAGTCGTTGTAAATGACGAATAAATACGACCAGTCACCGGGGAATGACTTGAATTACGCGGTGATTACCTCCATTTTTGTGTTATCAGATTAAAGAGAGTGCGCTATGACTTATACCGTTGGCGTGGTAATGGACCCCATTGCCAAAATAAAACCAGAGAAAGATACCAGTTTCGCGATGATGTTAGAGGGCCAGCAACGGGGCGCTAAGGTTATTTATCTGGAGCTTAAAGATTTGTACATCGACAATGGCATTCCAAAAGCCATTGGTTATCCGGTGACGGTGAGGGATCAGGCGACTGACTTTTACACCCTGGGTGACGAACAGCAATATCTGCTCGGTGACCTAGACGTTATCCTGATGCGCAAAGACCCGCCCTTTGACAGCGAATTTCTGTACGCCACTCACATTCTCGATCTCGCCGAACAGGCAGGTGCTTTAGTGGTTAACAAACCCCAGAGTCTGCGGGATTTTAATGAAAAATTGTTTACCGCCTATTTCCCTCAGCTCATTCCGGATACGCTGGTAACTCGCAATGCCGGCTTAGTACGCGAGTTTCATGCAAAACATAAAGATGTTATCTGTAAACCTCTTGATGGCATGGGTGGCGCATCCATTTTCCGCATAAAGGAAGATGGCACAAACCTGGGCGTTATTATTGAAACTCTGACCAACAACGGCCAGTGTCAAATGATGGTTCAGGCCTATCTGCCTGCCATTCAAGATGGCGACAAGCGGGTACTGATAGTCAACGGCAAGGTAATGCCTTATTGCCTGGCACGACTGCCTTCAGCCGGTGAGACCCGTGGTAATCTGGCCGCTGGCGGAACCGGTCGACCGCAGCCTATTAGTGACAGCGATCGGGCATTAGCAGAAACCATAGCACCGGTATTAGTGGAACGCGGGTTAATGTTTGTCGGCCTTGACGTCATTGGTGATCGCATCACCGAAATTAACGTTACCAGCCCAACTTGTGTTAGAGAAATCGAACGTGCGTACGATATAAATATAACGGGCGAGTTATTTGACGCCATTGAAGCTAAACTTAACTAAACCGTCCGTATTCTGTAAGTCGACCCGACGAGGTACTGAACATGACCGAACTAAAAAGTCTGGCTAATCATTTTTTGATTGCTATGCCGTCCATGGAAGACCCGTTTTTTTCGCGCAGCCTGACCTATATTTGTGAACACAACGAGGAAGGTGCCATGGGCCTGGTGGTTAACCAACCGACCAATATGAACCTGAAAGAGTTGCTGGAACAGGCCGATAAAGACGCAGAAGTCGATGATGAAAAAGGCCAGCAGATTGTGCTGGCGGGTGGGCCGGTGAGTCAGGAACGGGGCTTTATTTTGCATAGCCCTCAGCCTGGCTGGAGCTCAAGTCTGAACCTGACCTCAGAGATTATGGTCACCACTTCAAAAGATATTTTGAGTGCACTGGGCAATCACCGGGGACCCGACCAGGCCATTATTACGCTAGGCTATGCCGGCTGGAGCGCGGGTCAACTGGAGCGGGAAATACAGGAAAACTCCTGGTTAACCATTGAGGCAGATCCGAAAATTCTGTTTGATACGCCAATCCATCAGCGCTGGGAGTTAGCCGTCAGCAGCCTTGGTATTGATGTCTGGCAGATCGCGCCGGAGGTCGGTCATGCCTGATGCCGGGCAACGCACCGTCCTGGCTTTCGATTTCGGCACTAAAAGTATTGGTGTGGCCGTTGGTCAGGAAGTCACCGGCACCGCCGCTCCGCTGGAAGCCCTTAAAGCGCGTGATGGGATTCCTGACTGGGATAAGATTCAAAAAATCTATGACGAATGGCAACCGCATATAGTGGTTGTGGGTCTGCCACTGAATATGGACGGCACTTCACAAGCCATGACCAAACGGGCACAAACCTTTGCGAATCGTTTACACGGGCGATTCAACACCCCGGTTGCAACCTATGATGAACGCTTAAGCACCGCCGATGCCCGCGCAACCCTTTTTGAATTGGGAGGTTATAAGAAACTAACCAAAGGCAAAGTCGACAGCGTGTCAGCGTGTCTCATTTTTACCAGTTGGTTTGAAAGCCTCTGGGATTAACGTTCCCCTCCGCAAAATACAATTCACTTGATCAATTAGCACTATAAAAATCATACTAAATAGTTATAGCCATCACCCCGCGCATCCCTCACACTGACGAAAATTCCAACAGTAAGGGAATGTCGATGTCTAAATTTATTGAGCTCATAGAGAAAGTCCTGCTAATTCTTATTATGCTGGCGACGTTGGTGGCGGTAGGTGCAGAGATTATGCACATGGTTGAATACCGTACCGTAGAACTCTCTGACCTGCTGTTGCTATTTATCTACGCCGAAGTTATGGGCATGCTGGCTGCTTATTATAACAGTAACCGCATTCCGGTTACCCTGCCGCTGATTATAGGTATGACGGCGCTTAGCCGAATGATTATTCTGCAGAGTAAAGAACTGGATAAAATTGTCCTGCTCTACGAATCAGGCAGTATTTTATTGCTGAGTATTGCCGCCCTGATCATGAGCATCAAAGATAAATACAGTCTCGATAAGTTAAAGAACCGCGTTATCCGCCAGCCGGACTAGTGTTCATCAAACAGTGTCTTATTACGAATGTACTTTCGCATGTAATGGTAAGTAATAGGTCGTAACAGCCAACTCTGCAGCGACTTTAAAAACCGTTCGTGGGTAGGCGTGTTTTCGTAAATCTGATCATCATGCAACCATAACATTTTCCCTACGTGCCAGAAGTAGTAAGGAAAAGGCGGCATAAAGGTCACCATGTCAAGATCGCAACAAATGCGATAGGTTTTTTGGTGCAACAGATAGTGTTTATTCCAGGCCCGGGTCGCTACGGCCGGCTGACCAAAGGTGACTACCCGCTTAACCGCTTTTTTATTTTGCCGTTCAAAGTAATCGGCCATCAGCACCGCCACGGCTCCGCCGGAGGAGTGGCCGGTAAAGGTAAAGCGTTTCCCCTGTCGACGAAGAGGCTCGAGTACCCTGACCAGCAATTCTCGTAACGGCAAGGCTTCGTTAATGGTTTTGGTACTGGAAAACATCGGTTGGTTAAGCAGTCGTTTAAACCCCCAGTGAACGTAAAAATGACGGTCGACCTGGTGAACTTTGGCCGGTACAAACACCATATTGGCCAGCCAGTCACGTAAGCCCAGAGAACCTCTGAACACCACAATCACTTCTTTTTTATTGTCCATCCACAGAATACGAACGCTCATTCGACCGTATTTATCGACTAACTGGCGTTCATGAAATGGGTCCAGAGCTTTTCGATAATTCTCTTCGGCATCAGGATAGGCGAGCTGACAGAGAATGGCATACCGCTCGTATTGATAGCGCTTCAGTTTTTTCATGCAATTTTAAACAGACAGCGAACAGGGATTGGATGGCACTAATATACGGGAAACTGCCGTCATTAGTACAATCTCTTTGTGGTTAAGCTAACACTTGGGGGACTGGCAATTCCAGCAAAGATTAAATTCAGCGTCCTGGGGTTCATGACAAGTTTTACACACCCAGGCTACCGCATCGCTGTCTTCTTTGAGCGACTTTAACACCGCTTCAGCAAATACCAGATCGTCGCTATTAATTAACCACAATTCCGGTTCCAGGTCCTGCGCAGGCAGTTCGCCCATGGCACCACTGATAAACTGATTGCGTACCACACAGGGGATCCCCTGTGTGGTCAGTGCGTCATAGTACTGCTGAATGACAAAAGGTGTCAGCCCTGACTTAAATCTTATCAAGGCTTAATCCATATCGATAGACACGCCGGATAACGACCCGAGGCCGTCACTCTGCGTATTATTCGCGTCCAGTTTCACCATCAGGCGCAAGTCATTAGGTGAATCCGCATGGTGCAATGCTTGTTCAAGGTTGATCCGGCCGGTTTTATACAAGTCAAACAGCGCCATATCAAAGGTCTGCATGCCCTGCTCTTTGCCTTTTTCCATGGCTTCCTTAAGACTGCCAATTTCATTGCGTTGAATAAGGTCCCGAATCAACGGCGAATTCAGCAAAATTTCAATGGCGGCCACCCGGCCTTTACCATCCACCGTAGGCACCAGTTGCTGAGCCACGATGGCCCGAATATTCAAACTGAGGTCAAAACGCAATTTGTCATGCTGGTCCTTAGGCGCCAGGTGCATGATCCGTTCAATGGCCTGGTTGGCATTGTTGGCGTGCAGGGTTGCCACACACAAATGGCCGGTATCGGCGAAAGACATGGCATATTCCATGGTTTCCATGGAGCGGATTTCACCTATCAGGATCACATCCGGCGCCTGACGCAATGAACTTTTCAGTGCATCATCAAAAGACTGAGTATCAATGCCTACTTCCCGCTGCGTCACTACGCAGTTTTTATGCTCATGAACAAATTCGATGGGATCTTCAATGGTCAGGATATGACCATGGGAATGCGTATTGCGATGGCCAATCAAAGCTGCCAGAGAAGTAGATTTACCGGTGCCGGTGCCCCCTACAAACAATACCAGGCCGCGCTTGGACATGATAATGTCTTTGAGTACCGATGGCAGTCCAAGATCTTCGGCATTCGGAATTTGCGTGACGATGCGCCGGATAACCATACCGGCTTGATCTCGTTGCCAGAAGGCACTGCAACGAAAGCGTCCGATGCCGTCCCGGGCAATAGCGAAGTTACACTCTTTGGTGGTATGAAACTCATCGCGCTGTTTATCACTCATGGCTTCATGAACCAGCTCAAGGGCAGCCTGATCGGTCAGCGATGTTTCCATTAGCGGCGTCAGTTTTCCGTTAATCTTGGCACTTACCGCAAAGCCGGAGGTAACAAATAAATCCGAGGCATCCCGGTCCACCATATTCTGCAAAAGCTGATCAAGCATGTGATTACTCCTTAAAACCCAGGACGCTGTTTATCAACCATTTTAGCCATGGCATCCTGCTGAGTAATAACGCCCGTGGCGACCAGGCGTTGCAAGCACTGATCCATGGTCTGCATGCCATGGGATTGCCCCGTTTGGATTACCGAGTACATTTGCGGCACTTTATCTTCTCGAATAAGGTTGCGAATAGCCGGAATACCGACCATGATTTCATGCGCGGCTACCCGGCCTCCGCCAATTTTTTTAAGCAAAGTTTGCGAGATAACAGCGCGCAGTGACTCCGACAACATGGACCGCACCATGGCTTTCTCTTCGGCTGGAAACACGTCGATTATACGGTCGATGGTTTTGGGGGCCGAGTTGGTGTGCAGAGTACCAAACACCAGGTGGCCGGTTTCGGCCGCGGAAATCGCCAGACGAATGGTTTCCAAATCCCGTAATTCACCCACCAGAATCACGTCAGGATCCTCACGCAGGGCAGAACGCAGTGCATTAGAAAAACTGTGCGTATCGCGGTGCACTTCACGTTGGTTGAGCACGCTGAGCTTGTTTTCATGGACAAATTCGATAGGGTCTTCGATGGTCAGTATGTGCTCTCGCTTATGAGAGTTAATATGATCGACCATGGCCGCCAGCGTGGTACTTTTACCCGAGCCGGTGGCGCCGGTAACCAGCACAATGCCCGTCGGCTGATTGATGATCTCTTTGAAGATGGCGGGCGCGCCTAAATCATCCAGTGTCAGCACTTTGCTGGGGATAGTCCGCAAAACCGCCGCTGCACCGCGATTCTGAACAAAGGCGTTAACCCGGAAGCGGGACAGATCTTTCACCTCGAAGGAAAAATCGGTTTCGAGGTTTTCTTCGTATTCTTTACGTTGTTTGTCGTTCATTATTTCATAAACCAGTGCATGCACTTGTTTATGATCGAGCGGGTCAACGTTTAACCGACGCATTTCGCCATCCACCCGGATAATCGGGGGAAGCCCTGCGGACAAGTGAAGGTCTGATGCGTTATTCTTAACACTAAATGCTAAAAGTTCGGTAATATCCACAGCCTGACTTCTCCATAACCTGTAGGTGAGTTGTATTAATGCAAACAATAGCAGATCGACTGATAAACGCACATCAAGAAATCGATAACGCCGCAGCGTCTGCTAACCGTAATCCTCATTCTGTCCGATTGCTGGCGGTTAGCAAGACCAAACCCGTATCAGATATCGAGCTAGCGTATGAAGCCGGACAACGATTGTTTGGCGAGAACTACATCCAGGAAGGGGTGGATAAAATTCAGACCCTAAAACACCTGTCAGACATTGAATGGCACATGATTGGCCCCATACAATCCAATAAGACAAAAATTGTCGCAGAGCATTTTGACTGGGTGCAGTCGATTGACCGTTTAAAAATTGCCAGACGACTTAATGACCAGCGTCCCGAGGACATGCCACCGTTGAACGTGTGCATACAGCTCAACATCGAGCAGGAAGACTCAAAATCTGGCATAGTGCCCGAAGCGCTGCCGGGCCTGGTGCAAGAAATACTTAATCTGCCAAGGTTATCATTACGTGGAGTAATGGCGATCCCGGCCGCAGAGGTAACACCAGAGGCGCAGGGTCAGACACTGACTGCATTGCAGTCAATATACAATCAGCTTGCGGCGCAGGTCGACACCGTAGACACTCTGTCAGTGGGCATGAGCGGTGATATGCGTCAGGCTATTGCCCATGGCTCTACCATGGTACGAATTGGCACCGCTATTTTTGGTGCCAGAAATAAACAGAATTAAAGGAGACTCATGCAACATCGTAAACTTGCATTTATCGGCGCGGGCAATATGACCCGCAGTATTGTGGCCGGACTGGTAGCGTCCGGGTATCCCAAAGACGCCATCATAGCCAGTAACCGCTCGCGGCCAAAACTCGACGCCTTACAGGAAGAACTGGGTATTAATGTGACCCAGTCAAACGATGAAGCCTGCCAGTTTGCCGATGCAATTGTGTTATCTGTTAAGCCACAAATGATGGCTGACGTCTGCGCGGCCATGCAGCAAAATACTGACTTCGCGGGTAAGTTGTTTATTTCTATTGCCGCGGGCCTGCCGGTTGCCCGGCTGCAGGAAATGCTGGGTGGAGACTATCCGGTGGTTCGCGTAATGCCCAACACACCGAGTCTGTTAGGCAAAGGCATGTCAGGGCTTTATGCCGACGACAGTGTGGTGCAAGCCGATCGTGATTACGTGGCAGATGTAATGGGCGCAGTGGGTAAAACCCTGTGGGTAGAAAAAGAAGACGACATTAATGGCGTTATTGCTGCAGCAGGCAGTAGCCCGGCCTATTTTTTCTTATTCTTACAGGCTATGCAGGAAGAATGTATGGCCCAGGGATTTTCTCAGGCGGATGCCCGCGTATTAGTGCAACAGGCCATGCTGGGCGCAGCCGAAATGGTCTGCGAAAACCCACAGCTGGAGCTAAGTGAGCTGCGTGCTCAGGTAACGTCAAAAGGCGGAACCACCGCAGCAGCGTGTAACTCACTTATCGACAGTGATTTGCAGGGCATCGTTGCCAAGGCAATGCAGGCCGCGGTCGCGCGTGCTGAAGAAATGGCTACATTATTTTAGATAGGAACAGGCAATGAGCGCTTCGGTTTTTCTGATCACCACGTTATTCAATCTCTATTTGATGGTGGTGTTATTGCGGCTTTGGTTACAGATGGCCAGGGCTGACTTTTACAACCCGTTTAGTCAGTTTGTGGTAAAAGCCACCCATCCCATCGTCGCGCCAATGCGGCGGATCATCCCCTCCATTGGCACTTTTGATGTCGCCACCCTGGTGCTGGCTATTCTGGTCGCCGTGGCGAAATACCTGGTGCTCAATCTACTGTTTGGCGGCAATATCAACCCTATAGGACTAGTTGTTATCGCTTTACTGGATGTGTTGAAAGAATTTCTCACACTGGTGTTCTGGGTGCTTATTTTGCGCGCGGTACTTAGCTGGGTCTCACAGGGACGTAACCCTATAGAGTATGTCATGCAACAGCTCACCGAACCATTCCTGGCGCCTATCCGGCGTATTATTCCGCCCATTGGCGGGCTTGATTTGTCGGTGCTGATTGCGATTATTGCCCTGCAGGCCTTGCAACTGGTACTGCGTGATTATCTGCCCTTTTATTAAACTGAGGTGCGCTATGGGTCGACATATGAGTCACAATAAATTTCGCAACATGCTGTTTGCTTTGTTGCTTTTGCCGTTGGCAATGACGGCCAGCGCCGAGCAAAAAGAACAGCTGGGTGAGTGGGACGTTCATTATATCGTGGTTAACTCTACGTTTTTCAGCCCCGAGATAGCCCGACAGTACGGTGTGGTGCGCAGTAAATATAATGCGCTGGTCAACATCTCGGTGCTTAACAGTGACTCCCAGCAGGCTCAAACAGTGGGCATGCAGGGCACGGCCACCAATCTGCTGGGTACCGAGAAAAAGCTGACGTTTAAAAAAATTCAGGAAGGCGACGCCATTTATTATCTGGCGGTGTTTAATTTTCGCAATGAAGAAACTTACCGTTTCAATATTGAGATACGCCGCGGCAATACGGCAGAAACCCTGAAGTTTCAACAAAAAATGTACGTCGACTAACGCTTAGCGCGCCACACCGGGGCCGGATAAACAGCCCCCGGTGTGGCGTGGCCAGAAGGTTATCACAACAGTTACGGAGCTCTCCGGGTGGCACACAAAGTCCGGCATAAAATTACGGCTACAGCAAAACAGGCGCATCAGGGATTTGTGCACAGCCTGACGTCACTTTTTACCATTACCCCCATTCCCCGTCCCTTATCGTTAATCGGCCTCTGTTCGTTTTGCATGGTTTTACCGCTTATGGTGGGCCTGCTCAGTGGCCATCCGGATATTGGTCTGACGGCTTGTATTGGCGCTCTGCTGGGGTTGTACAGCCCGTCTTTTACACCGGGCTACCGGGCTGTTGCGCTGCTGAAAATGATAGTCCCTTTCGGCGCGTCATTTACCCTGGGTCTCGCTACTCAGCAGCATCTGCCCGCATCCGCCTTCTTTTTAGGATTGGTCGCTGTTATCGCCGTTTACCTTGCCCTGTACAAAAAAATGCGGCCGCCAGCGGGCTTCTTTTTTATAATGGTGTGCTGTCTCAGCAAAACACATCCCGTCACAATGGCCGATATTCCGGCAATCGCCGGGGCATTTTTTGCCGGCAGCCTGATGGTAACGATTGCCGTCTTTCTGCACGACCTGATACTGATAAGAAACAAACCCGACATTGACGCTGTCCCACCGGAGCCCTTCTGGCAAACTGCGGCATTCGTCAAAGCCCTGGTAGTTGGCGTAACCGTGGGAGCCAGTTACTATCTGGCGAGTCTGGGCGGCATTGATAATCCATACTGGGTGCCCATTACCGTAGCCGCCATATTACAAGGGCAACGCATGACTGACTTTTGGCAGCGTTCCGTGCACCGAGCAATTGGTACAGCACTGGGCATGGTGCTTGCGGCCAGCATTTTTACTTTCTCTCCCTCGCCCCTGGTGTTAATAATTTTATTGTTCGCGCTGGCTTTCACCATTGAAATGCTGATCACTAAAAATTACGCGCTGGCATGTGTTTTTATTACTCCGCTAACCGTTATTCTCGCCCACACCGCCCCCATAGGCTACAGTGCACACACGCTGATTATTGCCCGCATGACCGACGTACTAATAGGTGTGGGTTTTGCGCTTGCAGCAGGCGTATTGCTCAAATTATTGCCGGTTGAAAACCGCTGAGCAGTCGCTTTCAGACTACCAAAAGGCTTGTTTTGAACGTGGCATCCATTACACTTTTATCTGAACAATACGGTATATCAATAATAACGACGGAACTCACATTGAAAAAGTTAACCCAGTCCCTGATCACAGGCGTTGGTTTGCTAGGCCTGTTTGGCTGCGCCCCTACGCCACAAAGCAACACAGAGCCTGCGCCAACCTTATCCCTCGAGCGCATTTACACAAACAAAGAATTCAAAAATGAACGTGCGCCCTATTTTCGCTGGCTGGATGATGGCAGCGGTTATACGGTGCTCGAAGCGCGCAATAATGAAACCGCCGAAACCGACGATGACCGTCACGGCGTTAGCGGCAATGACATCGTGTTTTATCAACCCGACGGCAGCGGCCGTAAGGTGCTTGTCACGGTAGAACAGCTTACCCCCGATGGGGCCGATGAAGCCCTGACGATTGAAAACTATAAATGGTCTGAAGACGGTAAGTGGGCGCTGATTTTTACCAATGGTCAGAAAGTCTGGCGTCACCGTACCCGTGGTGATTACTGGGTACTGAACCTTGAGTCTGACTCCTTGTACCAACTGGGGGGCACTACACCAAAAACAACCAGCCTGATGTTTGCTAAATTCAGTCCTGACAGCCACAAAGTCGCTTACGTTCAGGATAACAACATCTTCGTAGAAACCCTGGGTACCCTACAAGTCACCGCATTGACCACTGATGGCAGCGAGACGATTATTAACGGTAATTTTGACTGGGTCTATGAAGAAGAGTTTGGTATTACCGACGGTTTTCGCTGGAGTCCCGACAGCGAAAGTATCGCCTACTGGCAACTCGATCAGTCCGGTGTTGAATACTTCACCATGATCAATAATACCGACTCGCTGTACCCGACTCTGACCCAATTCCCTTACCCCAAAGCCGGTGAGCAAAATTCGGCGGTGAAAGTAGGCGTAGTGGCACTGGCTACTCAAAAAACGCACTGGGCACCACTTAGTGGTGACAACAGAGACCGCTACGTGCCGCGCATAAGCTGGGCTGGCACTGGTGAGGAAATTCTTATTCAGGATGTAAACCGGCCACAAAACACCAATAACTTACGGTTATTTAACTGGCAGGAAAACACCCTGAAAACCATCTATACCGATAAAGATGATGCCTTCCTTGAATGGTATTACGCCGCCGAATGGCAGGAAGATGGCAGTCACTTTGTGTTTCATAGTGAGCGCGACGGCTGGCGTCACCTTTATTCGATTTCCCGGGATGGCACATCGATTGTCGATCTGACACCGGGCGACTACGACATTGTTGATCTCATTACCATTAATGAAGCCACTAACAGTCTTTACTTTACGGCTTCACCCGATGCCCCTGAACAACGTTTTCTGTTTAAAGGATCGCTCGATGGCAGTACTCCGGTGGAACAAGTAACGCCCATGAGCTTTACCGGGAATAACCGTTATTACATGTCTGAAGATGCCAGCTATGCCATGCATACTCATAGCCGGTTTAATCAACCCTCGAGCAGTCAAATCATTGAGACTGCCGGGCATAAACCGGTCACTCAGTTAACCACCAACGACGAGCTCAAGGCTCAACTGGCCAAGGAAATCCTGCCACAACATGAATTTTTCCGTGTTGAAGCCAGGGACGGGATCCCACTGGACGGTTGGATCATGTTCCCGCCTGACATGGATCCGGCTAAACAATACCCGATCATATTTTATGTTTACGGTGAACCCTGGGGCTCTACCGTTCAGGATAGCTGGGGTGGCAGTAGCTATTTATGGAACAGCATGATGACACAGAAGGGCTTTATTATGGTGTCGGTGGATAACCGCGGTACCCGCGCACCAAAAGGCCGTGACTGGCGTAAATCGATTTACAAGAAGATTGGCAGTCTCACCGTACGCGATCAAGCCGATGCTCTGGATGCCATAGCTGAGCGCTGGCCGCAAATCGATACCAATCGCGTTGGGGTCTGGGGTCATTCCGGAGGCGGCAGTTCAACACTTAACCTGCTGTTCAGGCATGGCGATAAATTCCACGTTGGGGTAGCCCAGGCACCGGTGGCTGATATTCGCTATTACGATACGATTTATCAGGAACGCTATGCCGGAAACCCTAAAACCGATCCGGACAGCTATACGCAGACATCACCTATTACCTTCGCCAAGGACTTACAGGGAGAGCTGCTGCTGGTGCACGGGACCGGCGATGACAACGTGCATTATCAGGGCACCGAAGCCCTTATCAACGAATTGGTGAAATATAATAAGCAGTTTGAATTTATGTCTTACCCCAATCGTAGTCACCGCATCAGTGAGGGTGAAGGCACCACATTGCACCTGCAAACCATGAAAACCAATTTCTTTATTGAACACCTGAAGCCATAATTCAGGCCAAAAAAAACGCAGCAAAGTAACACTCTGCTGCGTTTTTTAATTTAATCAACCGCTACTGTTCTTCGCGTAAGAACACCAGTTCCGATGACGAACTTTGCTCTTCACTAAAATAATACCCGGCAGTATCAAACGCCTTAAGTTCCTCTACGTCTTTCACCTGATTCTGCACAATATAACGGGCCATCAGTCCACGGGCCTTTTTAGCGAAGAAACTGATGATTTTGTACTGACCATTTTTATTGTCTTTAAACACGGGCGTTACGATCATGCCATCAAGCGCTGCTTTCTTCACCGACTTGAAGTATTCGTTAGACGCCAGGTTAATCAGTACGTTGTCACCTTGAGCTTCCAGCGCCTCATTAAGCACTTTGGTAATTCGGTTATCCCAGTATTCGTACAGATTTTTACCGCGGGAATTCTCCAGCTTAGTGCCCATTTCCAACCGATAGGCCTGCATCAGGTCAAGCGGTCTCAGCACACCATAAAGGCCCGAAAGGATCCGCAAATGCTGCTGGGCGTAAGCGATATCTTCATCACTTAAACTCTGAGCATCAAGACCAGTGTACACATCACCGTTAAACGCAAACAGTGCCTGACGCGCATTGTTGTCGGTAAAAGGCACGCTGAACTCAGCAAAACGGTTGGCATTCAGGGTCGCCAGTTTATCGCTGATCTTCATCAGCGAACCAAGTTGAGCAGGGCTTAATTCCTTACACTCTTCGGCGAGCGACGACGCATCATCTAAAAGCTCAGGCTGGGTATATTCGCTAACCGGAACAGAGGACTCATAATCTAAATTTTTGGCTGGGGATACAACAACTAACATGCTTTCTCCTATTTCTTTACCACCGAGTATACCACTGTTATTTACCTCAATCAGGCGCTAAAAATCGATTAGCTGGTTCAATAAAATGGGTCAGAACGCACCACAGAACAGGTTTTACCCATGCCGGTGCTTATGAAAACTGTACAGCGCTTTATTTTAAACCGATAGCACGCTGGCAGCGGTTAACCTGAACCGAAGATTGTTATACACTGGGGATAAACACGTCATAAAAATTCAAGACGGCACCCTACAGCAAATTTAACCGGCCCGTTCCACAACTTGTGATGGCACGGCCCCCACTTATTCAGGATAGAACAGACTATGAGTAACCAGCTTGAATCGCTCCGTAAATTAACCACTGTTGTTGCCGACACTGGCGACATTGATGCCATTAAAAAATATCAGCCTGTGGATGCTACGACTAACCCATCATTGTTGTTAAAAGCGGCGAGCCTGCCTCAGTATGCAACGCTGATCGACGAAGCCGTCAGTTGGGCAGCCAGTCAGTCTGATGATGCAGAGCAACAGCTTACCGACGCATCAGACAAACTGGCAGTCGCCATTGGCAAAGAGATTTCAGGCAGTATTCCTGGTCGTATTTCCACCGAAGTTGATGCACGCCTTTCCTTCGATACGGATGCCACCATTGCGAAAGCGAAAAAATTAGTCAAACTGTATGCCGATGCCGGTATCGACAAGTCAAAAATCCTTATTAAGATTGCCTCAACCTGGGAAGGTATTAAAGCGGCAGAAGTGCTGGAAAAAGAAGGCATCAACTGTAACCTGACGCTGTTATTCAGCTTTGCTCAGGCGCGGGCGTGTGCCGAGGCTGGCGCATTCCTGATCTCCCCGTTTGTTGGTCGTATCCTGGACTGGTACAAAAAAGCGACCGGTAAAGACAGCTACGCGGCTAACGAAGACCCGGGTGTGGTTTCTGTTACCAGCATTTACAACTACTACAAAGCCAATGGTTATAACACTATCGTAATGGGCGCCAGCTTCCGTAACATCGGTGAAATCCTTGAACTGGCCGGTTGTGACCGTCTGACCATCAGCCCGCAACTGCTTGAAGAACTGGCCAACGCGCCGGGTGAAATCGCCGCCAAACTGACCGACAACGGCGCAACCGAAAAACCGGGTGCGGCACTTTCCGAATCTGAGTTCCGTTGGGATATGAATGAAGATGCCATGGCGACAGAGAAGCTGGCAGAAGGTATTCGCAACTTCGCAGCCGACCAGGAAAAACTGGAAACAATGTTAAAAGACAAACTTAATAATTTGTAATACAATATTATCATTGTGTTAAAATTATTTCACCATCTTTACTGATTAGTTTTGTAGGACATAAGTATGACGACGCTCACGGAATCAGCCCAGTGGCAAACGCTTGAATCACTGGCTCAACTGGTAGAAAAAGAACATATGCGGAACTGGTTCGCCAGTGACGAAAACCGCACCGCAGAAATGAACGCGGAAGCTTGTGGTATTTATATCGATTTTTCCAAAAACCGAGTCACCAAGGATGTGCTAAAAGCGCTGTTTGACCTGGCTGATGAACGTGGTGTGGCCCAGCATCGTGACGCGATGTTTAACGGCGATGTTATCAATAATACCGAGGGGCGTGCCGTGCTGCATACCGCCCTGCGAAACTTTTCAGGTCGCCCGGTAATGGTCGACGGTGAAGATGTGATGCCGGAAGTGCTGGCCACGTTGGAAAAAATTGAGGCGTTCACGCACAGTATCCACAGCGGTGAACACAAAGGCTACACCGGCAAAGCCATTAAGCACATTGTGGCAATTGGCATTGGCGGGTCTTTTTTAGGGCCTAAAATTATGACCGAAGCACTCAAACCCTATCAGCAGGATGCGGTAAAAGTGCATTTTGTGGCTAACGTTGATGGCTGTCATATTACCGATGTACTGAGCAACATGGACCATGAAGACACGCTGGTTGTGATGTCTTCCAAGTCTTTCTCAACCCAGGAAACCTTGCAAAATACGCTGACCGCCAAAGACTGGTTTCTTAAACAGGGTGGTAAGCAGGAAGACATCGCGAAGCATTTTGTTGCCGTGTCTTCCAATGTAAAAGCCGCCACTGAGTTTGGTATTGCCGAAGAAAACATCTTCCCTATGTGGGACTGGGTAGGCGGTCGATATTCTCTGTGGTCTGCGATTGGCCTGCCTATTTCATTATGTCTGGGATTTGCTAACTTCAAAGGCCTGCTGGAAGGTGCTTTTGCTATGGATGAGCATTTTAAATCCGCGCCCAATGAAAAGAACCTGCCCGTGATCCTGGCCATGCTGGGCATTTGGTACCGCAACTTCTTTGGTGCCCAGTCGCACGTCATGTTGCCTTACTACCATTATCTGCGCGGCTTACCGGCGTATGTTCAGCAGCTCGACATGGAAAGTAACGGTAAAATGGTCACTCAGGATGGCGATGCTATCGGATACGAAACCGGCCCCATTATCTGGGGAAGCGAAGGGACAAACGGTCAGCATAGTTTCCATCAGCTCATTCACCAGGGTCACGGCGTTATCCCGGCAGACTTCCTGCTGCCATTAAACGTGCCTAATCAGGACGACACCCATCACGCTATGCTGGCCTCTAACTGCTTTGGTCAGGCTCAGGCACTGATGCAGGGCAAATCCTTCGAGGACTGCTACGCAGACCTCGCCGACAAAGGGCTGGATGAAGCAGAGCGTAAACGCCTGGCTCAGCATAAAACCATGCCGGGCAACAAACCCAGCAACACCATTTTATTCGAAAAGCTGGATCCGTTTACACTTGGCGCGCTGGTTGCAATGTATGAACATAAGGTGTTCGTACAAGGTGTTATCTGGCAGCTTAATTCATTTGACCAATGGGGCGTAGAATTAGGTAAAGTCCTTGGAAATCAAGTGTTAGCAGGGATTCAGGGGAATACAGAAGCAGAGACTTTTGACAGCTCAACCCAGGATCTGATTAACCGCTTTAAGCAAGCCAATGCACCAAAATAAACATTACTGGTTATAATCTGAGCCAATAATGTGCAAAACAGAGGGAACCGCTCACGGGGTCCCTCTGTACATACGGACACCACGGATTGTCATCGCAGCGTCACAAATTGTTAATTAAAAGTAAACAAAAGTATTTTAATCTAACGATAGCTGTGGTACAAAAATTGTCAGGGGTCAATAAAGACACACTGACAGTGTAGTTAGCGGTAATAACAAGGAGATCTCCGTGGATACTTCAGATCTATTTGCAATGCTTAATCTAGACGCAACTTCAACCAAAACCAAAAGTAAAAAACGAAAGTGGAGAGAAATCGAAGCAATTAAAGACCGGTATCAGTTAGAAAAGGAACTCGCTGATATCGACATGAGTTTTGACCTGGCTTTAGAAGACAGCGCTCGCTAAGAACACACAACGACCACATCATTGATGTGGTCGTTTGCGTTTAGGGTGTCTGGTTTTTAAATCAGGCTACAAAGATGCTTGTTAACTGGCAGTTTATACCAGCCAGTTAATGGGTGATTTATTCTGGCTACTCAGAAGCTGGTTGGTCTGGCTGAAGTGTTTACAGCCCAAAAATCCCCGGTGTGCAGACAACGGTGAAGGATGAGGTGCACTCAGTACGTGATGCTTACTGGTATCGATATTCATGCCTTTCTTCTGTGCGTGACTGCCCCAGAGTAAAAACACCACACCTTGCTGGTGATGGTTAACCGCATCAATTACGGCATCAGTAAACGTTTCCCAGCCCCATTTAGCATGACTGTGGGCCTTGCCCTGCTCTACCGTTAATACTGTATTTAACAGCAATACGCCCTGCTCTGCCCAGCTTGTAAGCGTACCATGTTGTGGTATTACAAACCCATCGATGTCAGCATCGAGTTCTTTATAAATATTGACCAGCGAAGGTGGCGTTTTAACGCCGGGTAACACCGAAAAGCACAAACCATGCGCCTGGTCCGGACCATGATAGGGATCCTGACCAAGGATTACCACTTTCACGCTTTCCAGCGGTGTGTACTTTAGCGCATTAAATACGTCTTGCTGAGGCGGATAAATCGCTTTACCCGCCTCCCGCTCAGACTCAATACGGGCCATTAGCTGCGTAAAATAATCAGCCTCTTTGTGTGGCCCCAGGGCGTCCTGCCAGGTGAACATTACTCGCCTTTAAGTAACGCAATCATATGCGCCTTAAGGGCTTCATAATCGGCCGGCAACTCGGCTTCGAGGCTCTCCTGGTTAGCGCAATCTGCCAGCGGTTTAGGCAGACTCAGCGGTGTACCTAAAACGTTCTCCACGGTTTCGCGGAATTTTGCCGGGTGTGCGGTGCCCAGGAACACGCCCACTTCGTCATCATTCAGATCGTGGCTCACAGCCCGAAAAGCAATCGCCGCATGGGGTTCTGAAGTGTAGCCTTCTTTCAGCAACTGACGCATGGCCAGCTGCGTATATTCTTCGTCCACCGACTCACCACGTAACAGGTCCTTATCCAGGTACCCCTGCTCTACCAGCGCTTCAATGCGCGGCCAGTTGTTTGGCTGGCTGACATCCATGGCATTGGACATGGTCGCTACCGTTGCATTAGGCGCCCACTCACCGGTTTTCAGATAGCGGGGAACCGTATCATTCAGATTCGTCGCGGCAATGAAGCGTTTAATCGGCAGGCCCATGACTTTTGCAATCATCCCGGCAGTCAGGTTACCAAAGTTACCACTGGGTACCGAAAAGACCGCTTTGCTGCGCTTGTCTTCAGGCAGTTGTGCTACCGCTTCAAAGTAATAACAGACCTGAGCTAACAGGCGGCTGATATTGATAGAGTTAGCAGAATTAAGGTGCAGGCCTTCGCGTACGTCAACATCATCAAAGGCGTGTTTAACCATCGCCTGACAGGCATCAAAGTCGCTTTCGATAGCCACGGTGTGGATATTGTCGCCCAGCGTAGTAAACAGCTTTTGCTGCAGCGGGCTGATCTTGCCTTTCGGGAACAGGATAACCACATTGATGTTATCCAGCCCATGGAAGGCATGGGCAACGGCGGCTCCGGTGTCGCCGGAAGTGGCTGTCAGGATAGTGATTGGTGCACCGTCACTGATTCGGGCCAGGCACTGCGCCATAAAGCGTCCGCCAAAATCCTTAAACGCCAGCGTCGGGCCGTGAAATAATTCCAGGCAGTAAGTTTTGTCATTAATCTGCTCAACCCTGGCCGGAAAGGTAAACGCGTCTTTTACGATCTCGGCAACGGTTTCTTCACCCAGTTCATCACCAATAAAGGCCGATAAAATCTTCGTTGAACGCTCAACAAAAGGCATTGCCAGCAATTCATCAATGTTCTCAAAGCGTGGAATGTCAGTGGGGAAAAACAACCCCTGATTACGTCCCAGGCCTTGCTTTACTGCCTGCGAAAATGACACCTGTTCACTTGCATCTTTTAAATTTACCAATTGCACGTACTTATACCTTACTCTTGTTCCTGCTGTGATCCGGCGCCTTTAGCGGGGATACGGCATACATGGCTAAAGCCATCTTCATTTTGAATATAGTTCTCGGTCAGCCAGTTGGCTATGTCGTTCGCCTGACGATAATCATCACACACGGCAAAGACAGTTGGACCGGAACCTGAAATCCCAAACGCCAGCGCTCCGTTTGCCATACTGTAATCCCGGGCTTCGTCGAAAACCGGTAACAATGACTTACGGTAGGGTTCTGCAATCACATCCTGCATGACACTGGCGGCCATGGCATAGTCATCGTTATAAAGTGCGTGAACGAAAATGCCCAGCTGACGACCAAAGGTGAGCGTATCTTTTAACGGCACCGCATTGGGCAGAATGTTCCGCGCAGCAGATGTAGACACACTAATGCCGGAATAACATACTACCCAGTACCAGCTTTTCACCACTGGCAGTGACACAGTAACGTTGTCTTCCTGACCGGTCATCAGTGTCATGCCACCGAGGTAACAGGGCGCTACGTTATCATAATGAACGCTGCCACTGATTTGTCCTTCCAGCTCACCCATCATTTTTAACAGTGTGTTCTGGTCAAAGGGACGTTCGAAATGTTCATTCAGACCATGAAACGCCGCCACGATCGAGCTTGCGCTGGAACCCAGTCCGCTGCCAATCGGCAGCGATTTTAACAGGGTAATATGCACCGGCGTAGTAGCCAGCCCCTTAGCCTGCATCGCTTTCCCAAAAAAGTGATAACAGTCAGTGACAATATTTTCATCGGCATTGGCCGGCAGTTTATGGGCAAAGACACCGGCAACAGTCAGTCCGTATTCGTCAGCATCACTGATAATGACTTCGTCACCCAGTAAGTTACCATCCAATGGTTGTAAGGCTGCGCCCAGTACATCAAACCCAAGGCTGATATTGCCTATTGATGCGGGTGCGTAAGCTCTGGTTGTTTTCATTTTTACTAATCTCTAAAACCGGTTAATACGCGTTTTGTTTCCATGGCATGGTACGAAGAATATCAGCAAACACACCAGCGGCGGTTACCGTAGCACCAGCGCCGTAGCCGCGGATAACATAAGGAATCGGCGTATAATAATCACTGTGGATTGCCAACGCGTTTTCACCATCTTTCACTGCTGCCAGTGGGTGTGAGCCCGGTACCGCCTGAATAGTGACTTTGCATTTATCACCCTCAATGGCACCAATGTAACGTAATACTTTACCTTCCGCCGCGGCACTTTCAACCCGCTTGGCAAAGTCAGCATCAAGCCCGGGTAACTGTTCCATAAAGCTCGGCACGTCGCAGTCTTCGGCAAAGCCGGCCGGAAGTACCGATTCAATCTCAATATCGCTGAGTTCAAGTTCTAAATCGGCTTCACGGGCCATGATTAACAGCTTACGAGCCACGTCCATGCCACTTAAATCATCGCGAGGATCGGGTTCTGTAAAGCCATTATCTTTAGCAATAGCAGTCGCCTGGGATAACGTTAAGCCTTCTTCCAGCTTACCGAACACGTAAGATAAGCTGCCCGATAAAATACCTTCAAAACGATGCAGTACGTCACCGGCAATAAACAGTTTTTGCAGATTATCAATAACCGGCAAACCGGCACCAACGGTAGTTTCATACAAGTACTGGCGATTTGTTTGCAGGGCAGTTTTACGCAGTTTCTTGTAATAGGCCAGGCTGTCGGTATTGGCCTTTTTATTTGGCGTAACCACGTGGAAGCCATTTTCCATCATGTCCACGTACTGACTGGCAATCGCCGCATTACTGGTACAGTCCACAATCACCGGATTCACCAGCGCATTGCTGTTTACAAAATCATGCAAACGCTCAACGGAGAACGCATCGGCAGATTCATTTAACTGCGCTTTCCAGTCGCCGTTAACATCCACGCCCTGACTGCTGAGCAGTAGCTTGCGGCTATTGGCAATACCATATACCCGCAGTTGGATGTTGCGGGCCAGTAAAGTAGGTTGCTGCTTGGCAATCTGGCCGAGCAACTCTGCGCCCACCACCCCACAACCCACCAGGAATACGTCGATGGTATGCAGGTCAGAAAAGAAGTTCTGGTGAATCACTTTCACCGCTTTCTTCGCACGCTTAGCTTCAATAACGGTTGAGATAGAGCGTTCTGAAGACCCCTGGGCAATGGCGATATTATTCACCCGGGCCTGAGATAAAGCATTAAAGAAACGTGCCGCCAGACCTTTGGTATGACGCATGCCATCCCCCACCAGGGTGACAATGGCCAAATCGTGGCGGACTTCAATCGGATCCAGCAGTTGGTTTTGCAGCTCCAGCGCAAACGCATCTTCCAGCAGATTCTGCGCACGCAGGGCATCTTTACTGGAGATACAAAAGCTAATGGAGTACTCAGAGCTCGACTGAGTGATCAGGCTGATTGAGATATGCGCATTGGACATCACCTCAAACACGCGGCTCGCCATGCCTACCATCCCTTTCATACCCGGGCCGGCTACATTAAACATGGAGATATTATCCAGTTGCGAAATGCCTTTAACGCTGGTCCAGGTAGTGCTGGCTTCGTTACTGATAAGGGTACCCTGCGCGCTGGGGTTGAGGGTGTTTTTAATTAAACAAGGAATGTGATGCTGGGCGATTGGGCCAATGGTTTTCGGATGCAGTACCTTGGCACCAAAATAAGACAACTCCATGGCTTCCTGATAAGTGAGCTTATCGAGTAATACCGCGCCTTCAACCTGATTCGGGTCGGCATTGTATACGCCATCCACATCGGTCCAGATTTCACAACATTCCGCACCGATACAAGCAGCCAGAACTGCCGCAGAATAATCCGAGCCGTTGCGGCCCAGTGTGACTTTCTCGCCTTCTTCATTGGCGGCCACAAAGCCCGGCATTATGATTAGCTGGCTGCCATCAGAGACCACTTCACTGAAATTGGCTTTACTCAGTGCCACATCGGCTATGCTGTCAAGATAATCGCCATCTGCCACCACGTATTCAACCGGATCCAGAATTTGATTGCGGATACCTTTGGCTGTCAGGATCCCACTGAACAAATTAACACTGATGTATTCACCCAGGCTCATAATGCTGGCGGTGACGGCATCGGGTGAGCGGCCTAACAGTGCAATGCCCTGTAATTGTTTTTTCAGACCAGCCAGATGCGTGGTAATAAAATCATTGATAGTAGCAACATCGAAACCGGCAACCTGTTCACTGAGTTCAGCAGCAATGCCCAGCACTTTGTCATTGAGTTCGCCAAACAGAACTTCGTAGTCTTCTCCCGCCGCAGCTTGCTCACAGAGCGCACCAAGAGCGTTGGTGACGCCTTTCGGGGCCGATAATACTACCGCAGCTCCATTGGCCTGGTGGATCGTCATGCTAATCTCGGTCACTCGCAAATAACGCTGCGCATCGGCCAGAGATGAACCACCAAACTTTAAGACTTTCATTGAATGCTCCTTGACTGCATCGTGTTTTGGGCGTAGCCCATTTTCTTTACCGCAAAAAAAAACCCGCTCTTGTGAGGGCGGGCTTTCGTTGTCTGTTTGCTTACGCGCACTAGCCAGCGACCGCCCTCGTTGAGGTGGTAATAATCATGCCGGTGGTGCTCATAATCGTCTTCATGTGGTCAATTTGCCGTATAGACGTCTATATGTCAACAGCCATTTGCACAATTTTAGACCGTTCCCTGACCTTATTGCGGCGGGAATCTTTATTTTGGGCGCGCATAATATCACGAGAGTACCGCTAACATCTATACCCACAACCCGCCTTTATGCTAAGGCTTAGCAGAGCCGGTCCGCATAATTTGCCGGGCCAGCGACAAAGCCAGCGGTTTATTCGGCGTAGCCGTTACACGCTCATCATCGGCACGCCAGTCAAAATCAGCGTAATATTGCTTTCGGTATTCAGTCGGGGTCACGCCACAGTACTTTTTAAAAGCCGCCAGCATAGCCCGGTGTTCAGCGAAACCGACCTTCCCGGCGATATCGGTGATGGGGATTTGCATGCTTTTCAGTAAGGGTTTAGCCTGATTGACCCTGACCATGGTCAGATAATCTGAAGGGCTGTAGCCGCTGACTTTTTTAAACAACCGCGAAAAGTGCGAATAGCTTACATGTGCCTGTTCGGCGAGGTCTGCAACGGTTAGCGGCTCTGCAAAGGTTTCATTAATCCGGGCAATGCTCTGGCGGATCACCATTTCTTCCCGGGAATCTGCCGCGCCAACCGTCATTGCCGATATCAGCGGCTGCCGTACCAGCAGGACTTCCAGACAGGCAAGCAAAGCGTAGATTTGCGCCTGCAAAGCGAAAAATGAGACCCCTTCCTGCAAGACCAGTTCTAACATCGACAGACACTGAGCGGTTAATTGCCCGGCAGCCACTTGGCCTGCGGTAAAGAAGGCAAATCCTGCCGGTAAAGGATGTGTGTCATGAAATAACACCGGAGAAAACTGCAAAGTGAGTAATGTGCATCCTGTCTGGGTTTCAAGCGCATGGATAAGGTCTGCCCCGATAAAAGCCAGATCGCCTGCCGCCAGCTTAACTTCCTGCTGGTGAACGGTCAGACTTAAGTCACCGCTTAACACATAAATGAGCTCAGGGGCTTCATGCCAGTGTGGCTGACAATAACTGAGTTCGGCGGCAAACATGTTGAGTTGAGCCGAATCATAGGAAATCAACTCACAGGTACCTGCGGTCGCTATCCCCTGATTATCCAACTGAGCACTGTCTAAGCGAAAAGGCTGCACCGACTGGCCCGCTCCATACACGTTATACGTTTAAACCGGTTTAAGCATAACCTATCAGCCACAGTATGGTTAGTCTAACCGACGCCGGTCAGTCGGCCCTCAGGGCCTCCAGCAATTCCTTGCGGCTCACCGGCACATTCAAAAACTCGGTGAGTGCGATAAATAATCCGCAAAAAAGCTCCGGCGCAATCGTTATTAATCGCTCCCTGATCACCGACGCCTCCAGGCCGCTTCGGCTGGCGACCAAAGCCACCACCCGGCTAAATGCCTGCTCGTCTTTTACTACCTGCACCAACGAACTGTCTTCCCTGAGCGGTAAACGATAATTGCTGCCGGCCACCTGCACAGTGGCGCTTAACGGTAACTCCCGGGACGAGGGGCCAACGCTAATGCCATACTTACCCGGCTCGACGATCCAGTCCTTAAGTGCCGGATGCCAGGCCCGAAAGTCGTCCGCCTCAATAGTCAGGCTGACCATTTTCGTTTCACCAGGCTCCAGGGCCACTTTGGCATATGCCTTTAATCCCAGCGGCGGCTGGGCCAGTTCAATACCGGGGAAACTCAGGTAAAGCTGAATAATTTCTTTACCAAACCGAGCACCGGTGTTGGCCACCGTGACATCAACCTGCAGCGATTCGCCAGTACCCAACGTCTTGTTGACCACCTCAATACTGCGGTACTCGAAAGTGGTATAGCTCAGGCCATGGCCAAATGGAAAGCAAGGTGTCATTTTACGCTTATCGTAGTAGCGGTACCCCACGTAGATACCTTCACTGTAATAATGTTTTAACGCCTCACCGGGGTAATGCAGATAAGCCGGGGTTTCTTCCAGTGAATTGGGGACCGTAACGGTCAGCTTGCCGCAAGGGTTCTTTAATCCGAACAGCAAATTCGCCACTGCCCGGCCCACTCCCTGCCCGGCGAAAAAGGTTTCCAGCAAGGCCTTGCATTGACCGAGCCATGGCATAACGACCGCATCGGAATTCATCAGCACTACCACAACATTGGGCTGCACAGCCGCCACGGCACTTAACAATGCGGCATGGCTGGCCACCACATCGAGATGTTGGCGATCGCCGTTTTCGCCATCCTCGCCCACGGCCGTGCTAATGAAGACAATAGCCACATCCGCCGCTTCTGCCTGAGAAGAGGCTAATAACAGCGCCTCTTCAGCGCTTGTTTCGCCATCGCCAACCCCGGCGCTGTAGGTCACCTCGGCTTGCTCACCTGCCACATCAATAATTTCATCCAGTGGTCTGTCGAGCATACTCGGTACCGTTGTAGCACAGCCTGAGCCCTGAATTACCGGGGCATGGGCGGCCGGGCCAAGGACTGCTATGCGAGGCGTGTTCCGGGTATCGAGGGGCAATAGCCCATCGCTATTTTTCAGTAACACGATAGATTCTTCAGCAATGTGCTGTGCCAGTTGGTGATGCCCCGGCATATCCACCGGCTGCGGCGTTTTGCGCCCGGCATTGATACGGTCAATCAGCGCAAGCATGCGCAAACAGGCAGTATCGAGCACCGTTTCGTCAACCGTTCCATTGTCGATGGCTGCCAGCAGTTCGGCTTTATCCCGGGCCACCTCAGGCATGGCCAGATCGTTGCCTGCAAGCAAGGACGCAGGCCGATCTTTCACCCCGTACCAGTCAGACATTACCAGCCCCTGGTAGCCCCATTGCTGGCGCAGAATGTCATGTAATAAACCGCGATGCTGGGAGGTCTGCTGGCCATTCAACCGGTTGTATGAAGACATCACCGTCCAGGGGTCAGCCTTATCAATAGCCCGTTTAAAGCCAGACAGATAAATTTCGTGCAAGGCGCGCTCATCAACAATAGAGTCCATCTCTGTTCGGCGATATTCAGAGTTATTGCAGGCAAAATGCTTGAGGCTGGCTCCCACCCCCTCACCCTGTAACCCTTTTATCAGTGACGCCGCCAGTTCTCCGGTGAGTAACGGATCTTCGGAATAATACTCATACCCTCGACCGGATAACGGCGTTCGGCGAATGTTGATCCCCGGTCCGAGTAAAATATCAACGCCCAGTGCCTGACATTCACGGGCCAATGCCTGCCCCATTTGTGCCACCAGCGCATTGTCCCAGCTACAGGCCAGGGCTGAACCATTAGGGAAGCAGGTCGCTGGCAGCGTGTGCCCGAATAAGGCCTCGCTGCCCTTTTTATCGGCGGGCTCATCGGCACTCTGATTCACGACACCAAGGAAATCAGTAATCGACCAGTTGCCTTCATGGTCGATTTGCTCAGGACTGTAACGCACGCCGTAAGTACCGTCTGTCATGGTGAGCGGTTCAATACCCAGTTCTGGCAACTGCGCCGTTTTCCACAGACCGTTGCCGGTCAGAAGGGTGACTTTGTCGCTAACGGTCATGTCGCTCAAACACTGCTTCGCTGTTCTATTCATGGCGTTCTCCCGCGATTGCCTGCCGGGCCAGTTTGCGCTGGGTAATATTTTCTATAAGGTCGCGGTATGCGGACTCGTTTAGCTGGTAAAAGGCGACCACCAGCATACACAGTATAAACATCAGTGCCGGAAACAGGGTCATGGCAAAGTTTATCCCGGCCACCGCCGCCGCATCGGGTGTGGCACTGGTGTAATCGAAAAAGTCCAGCAGCAGCCCCGCACAACCGCCGCCCAGTGCCATAGCCAGCTTGGTAACAAAGTTATAAAAGCCATAAATCGTGCCTTCGGCCCGGGTTTGGTAGTGCCATTCGGCATATTCCACGGTATCCGGCACCATCGACCACATGGTGACAAACCCCATCCCCAGCGTGACACTGAACATACAAACGCCAATCATTACTGCGGTGATATTGTCACCGGCCAGAAAATACTGAAAGCACAATCCGCTGATACCAAATAACAAGGCCACCTGGGTAATGGTCTTCTTGCCCCAGCGGGCAATCAGGCGCTCTGAGGCGATGATCCCGCCGGTATAGGCCAGGGTCTGAATGAGAAAAAACGTCGTCAGAAAGTCTTCATCACCGATGACATACTTAACAAAATATACCGCAATGGCCAGCCACACGGTGTAGGCAATGTAGAAAAATAAGGTATAAAAAGACACATTAATTAATGGCTTGTTTTGCAAAATAACCTGTAGGGCATTTTTCGCGTTATCTTCCACGGGGTGACTTTCGGCCTGCACGCGCTCTTTGGTCATGGCGAAACATGCCCAGAATGTGGCCGTCGCCAGCGCCGCGTAAAGCGTTACGGCAACGATATACCCGGTTTGCGGCGAGTCAAAAAGGGCCACCAAAGGCCCGGCAGTGGTCGAAACTACCAAATAGCCAATACTGGCCAGCGCAAAGCGATACACCGACAATGACGCCCGCGACTGTTCATGCTGCGTAAGCATGTTGGTCATGGCAGAATAAGGCGTATTAACCGTGGTATAGGCCAGGCAATAAAGGGTGTAAGAAAACAGCGCGAAGATAAATTTATAATCTTCTCCCACCATCACAAAACACAACACAGTGAGCGCCCCAAGAGGCAGCGCACCAAACAGCAGGTACGGTCTTAACTTACCATGGCGGGTATCGGTGCGGTCTACCGCTACCCCAATCAGTAAATTGAAAACGGCGTCAATAACGCGGGCGGCTACGAAAATGAAGCTGGCCTGAGCAGCGCTTATGCCATACACATCGGTGTAATAGAAGAGCAGAAACAGCGACACAAATCCAAACGACAGGTTTGATGCAAAATCCCCCAGCCCGTAACCAAACTTTTCTTTGGCAGACACAACTACATAGCTCTGATTGGCGGTACCACTCATTAAACCCACTCCGCATTTGACTTCCTCTTCAGGTTAGCAAAATGTTAATTTAACGGCTTTCGATATTTTGCTCACTTCACTACAACATTTTGCTTTCTGGCTGCAGCAGACGGTTTTTATTACTCCCGTAACAAGATGAGGGGCGTTTGAGCTACAAACCG